>LJCV01000252.1 GCA_001298575.1 Actinobacteria bacterium OK074 | reverse complement strand
ACGTCCGCGTTGTGCCCCGCCGTCGACGACGCCGTCCCGCACCCGCCGCCCAGCTTGCAGTCCTCCGCACTGTTACGGCCGTCCGAACCGATCACCAGAATGTTGACCGGGGTGTCCCCGGAGGCATTCGCCTTCTCCGAACCACCGTCACCGATCGCGACACTCTTGATGTTCCCGTTCAGCTGGTAATACAGCCACCCACCCGCCGCCGCGGTCACCAACACCAGCACCGACACCGTGAACAACGCGATCCGCGCCAACCGCTTGCGTTTAACGGGCTTCGCACGACGACTCGCGGCACGACCACCACCGCGTCCTGGGGCCGCCGCAGTCCGCGGGCGGGTCGGCCTGCCGGAGTGGTCGCGTCCCGCCGGACGTACGGAGTCGCCGCCCCATGGCTCGCCCATGTTCCTCTTCTCGTGCTCGTCACCGTCACCGTCACCGTCACCGTCACCGTCACCGACGCCGGCGGGCGGCGCGTTGGCCCGGCGGTAGGGGATGGCCCCACGCGCACAAGCCCCCTGAAGGTTCTTCAGTTGCGCAATATAACAAGTGTTGGTGATGGGGCCGCTCAGCCCAGCGGTCCCGCGCCCGGGGCGAGGGCGCCGAAGCCGACCAGGGCCAGGAGCGCGACTCCGAGCAGCACCCGGTAGACGGCGAACGGGGTGAAGCTGTTGGAGGAGATGTACTTCGGGAACCAGGCGATGGCGGCGTAACCGACCGCGAAGGCGATGGCCGTGGCCCACAGTGTGGGGCCCCAGGCGGGGGCGTTCCCGCCGCCGATCTTGAGGAGTTCGAGGCCGCCGGAGGCCGGCACGGCCGGGACGGCGAGCAGGAAGGAGCAGCGGGCGGCGGCCTCGCGGCTGTACCCCATGAGCAGCCCGGCGCTGATGGTGCCCCCGGAGCGGGACACCCCGGGGATGAGCGCCAGCGACTGGGCGAGGCCGTAGCCGAGGGTCAGCCGGGCGTCCGGGTCCTTGCGGCGTTCGCGCACGAACAGTGAGACGCTCCACGCCTTGACGATGGCGGTGATGTCCCGCCGGAAGTAGATCAACACCGCGCTCTCGGTGCCGAGTTGGGTCACCGCGGTGAACGCCGACCCGGGGTCGCCCCATCCGGCCGGCGCGGAGAACACCCGCAGGTGGGCGCTGGAGGAGACCGGCAGGAATTCGGTCAGCCCCTGCAACAGGCCGAGGGCGGTGGCGTGGAACCAGTTCACCGCGAGAGCACTCCAGAACGCGAAACAGGTGGGGGCGGGTCGGCGCCGCCCGCGCCGCGGGGCAGTCGCGGTCGGGGCGCGGGCGCGCGGACTCTCCGGGGGCTCACGCCACCGGGGTCGGAGCGGGGACGGTCACGTGCCGCCCTGGACGAGCGGGACGATGCGGTCGGTGTCGAACGGAGTCCAGCGCGGTGTCCGGGCGTCCGCCAGGCGCAACCGGCACGCCGCGGCCCCCTCCGGGCTCGTCCACCAGCCCGTGACCGTGGCCGGCCACGGGCGCCCGGACTCGTCGTAGACCTCGACGGGCCGGTACGCCGGGGTGAACTGTCCCTCGGGCGGTGGCCGGCAGGGCGGCAGTCCGTCCAGCACGCGCTCCGCCGGGGTCGCCCGCTCCTCCGGCACCGCACACGGTTCCGGTACCGCGCGTTGTCCCGACTCGGTCATGACCCGCCCTCCCTGACGCCCCGGCACCTCCGGCGCCCGATCGACACTCTGATTATTGCGCAAGTCAGCAAGTGTAGTGTCGCGGGAAGATCAACTACCGTTCGCGGCGGGGGGAAGAGAGACGGGGAACGCGAGCGCGGGGCTTCGGGGGCCGGGCCCGGCGGCGGTGGGCTGCGAGGAGGAGTTCGAGGATGTGGACGAGGGTGCGGGACCGGTTACGGTACTGGTTCGACGGCACGATGGACCGGGGGACGCCCGCGCTGATCGGCTGGCTCGCCGTCGCCTCGGCGGCCCTGGTCGCGGTGGTCTCCACCTTGGTGGTGGCCCTGACCAGCTCCGACGCGGAGCACAACGGCGGCTGGCCCGGCGTCGCCTGGATGAGCCTGCTGCGCACGCTGGACCCCGGCACGATGGGCGGCGACACCGGGCGGCCGGTGTTCCTCGCGCTGATGCTGACCGTGACGATCGGCGGGATCTTCATCGTCAGCGCCCTCATCGGGGTGCTGACCACCGGCCTGGAGAACCGGATCCGGGCGCTGCGCAAGGGCCGTTCGCGGCTGATCGAGCGCGGGCACACCATCGTGCTGGGCTGGTCGGACCAGGTGTTCACGGTCGTCGCCGAACTGGTCGAGGCCAACCAGAGCGAACGCCGCTCGTGCGTGGTGGTCCTGGCCGACCGCGACAAGGTCGACATGGAGGACGAGATCCGCCGGCGCGTCCCCGACACCGGCAGCACACGGGTGATCTGCCGCTCCGGCAGCCCCCTGGAACAGCGGGACCTGGACCTGGTCAGCCCCGACACCGCCAAGTCGGTCATGGTGCTGCCGTCGGCCGGGGAGTACGGCGACATCGACGCCATCAAGGTGCTGTTGCTGCTCAACAACCGGGTCTGGCCGGGCGAACGCCCCACCGTCGTGGCGGCCGTGCAGAGTTCGGACAACCTGCCCGCCGCCCGGCTGGCCGCGGGGGAGTCCGCCCTGGTCATCGACGCCGACGACATCGCCGTACGCCTCATCGCCCAGTCACACCGGCAGTCGGGCCTCTCCAGCGTCTTCAACGAACTGCTCAGCTTCGTCGGCAACGAGCTGTACCTGAGCGAGGAACCCGCCCTGGCGGGAACGGCGTACGGCGACGCGCTCCTCGCCTACGACCTCGGGATCCCCGCCGGGCTGCGTCGGCGCGACGGCGAGGTGCTGGTCAACCCGCCGATGGACACCGTCGTCGAGCCCGGCGACCAGATGCTCGTGCTCGCCGAGGACGACCTGCTCATCCGGAGGGCCGAGACCCGGCCGGACGTCGTCCGGGCGGCGATCGCCACGGGCGCGGGACGGCCGCCGGAGCCCGACCGCACCCTCGTGGTCGGCTGGAACTCCCGGGCCGCCAAGCTGATCACCCTGCTGGACAGCTTCGTCGAGCCGGGCTCGGCGGTGGACGTCGCCGCGCCCCGGCGGCCGTCCCGCCACGAGCTGCCGGACGGGCTGCACAACGTCACCGTCGGGTACCGGCGGTGCGAGCCGACCAACCGGGCCTCGCTCGAAGCCCTCGAACCGGGCGGCTACCGGCACATCGTGGTGCTCACCGAGGAGCGCACGGAACCGCGCCGGGCCGACGACCGCACGCTGGTCACCCTGCTGCACCTGCGCGACATCGAGACCGGGCTCGGCGATCCGTACTCGATCGTCACCGAGATGAACGACGACCGGAACCGCGAGATCGCCCAGGTCACCAAGGCCGACGACTTCATCGTCAGTACCAAGGTCATCAGCCTGCTGCTGACCCAGCTGACCGAGAACCGCCACCTGCACGCGGTGTTCGGCGACCTGTTCGACCCGGAGGGCTCGGAGATCTACCTCAAACCGGCCGCCAACTACCTGGTGCCGGGCGCGCGGGCCAACTTCGCCACCGTCATCGAGGCCGCCCGGCACCGCGGCGAGACGGCCCTCGGCTACCGGCTCGCCCGCGACAGCGACGTACCGCCCGCCTACGGGGTCTTCCTCAACCCCGCCAAGACCGCCCCGCTCGTCCTGGGCGAGGCGGACACGGTGGTGGTGCTCGCCACGGACTGACCGGCGAGGGCTGTTTCTTGTGGCCGGTGACCTCGGCGGCCCGCGTGACGAAGTCGCCGGGGTCGACGTCGGTGGCGTGGCCCTGGTCCCGGTGGAGGGAGTGGCCGCCGTCGGCTCGGGGATGCTGCTCGCGACCAGTTTGGTGCCCAGGCCCGTGAGGGTGCCGTGGCCGTGCCGGCCGCGCGGCTTCAACGACGCCTGGTGCTGGGCGAACTGGACCTCGATCGCCGTGGAGACGATCCGCTCAGGGCGGGGACGGTGTTCTCCGGGCGGGTGAGGGAGCGGGCGCCGGTCCGGAACTGGTCGAGTTTGGTGATGATCGTCTGGCCGACCGGGGTGTGGCCCCAGACGCTGATGCCCTGGTGGGTGCTGGGCCGCCAGGTCGACTCGTCGATGACGACGGGGTTCCAGCCCACCTCCCACTCGAAGCCCGAGGGCGTACGGGCGTAGTACGACAGCTCCTTGTCGTTGGTGTGCTGTCCGACGGACAGGGCCATGTCGAAGCCGAGTTCGTGCACCCGCTGGTAGCTCCGGGCGACGTCGTCGAGGGTGGCGGCCTGGATGTTGAGGTGCTGGACGCGGGTGCGGACCGGGTCGACGGGCAGGCCCCGGACGGCGGCGATCGCGATGGAGTGGTGGCGCTCGTTGACCCGCAGAAAGCGGATCTTGAGCTTGACCCCGCTGATCGTCTCGTCGATGAAGCCGGTGAGACGGGCGTCGAAGACCGTGCGGAAGTAGGCGTGCAGCCGGTCCGGTTTGGTGGACGTGATCGCGACGTGCCCGAGCCCCGAGGCGCCGGTGACGAATCCGGAGGCGCGCATCCGCAACGGCTCGGCCGACCTCACCGGGGCCACGCAGATCTCCTGGGCGATGCCCTTGGGGCCGGGGAAGCGCAGCAGGCGTTCGACCCCGCGCAGGGCCGCCTCCTCCGCGGTGCCTTCGGTCAGGGGGACGCCGTGGGCGCGGACGCGAGCCTCGATCCGCTCGAAGGTGGCGTGGTCGTCGACGTGCCAGCCGGTGGCGACGACGTCCTCGGCCGGGCCGCGGCGGAGCAGGAAGCGGCACTCCCGGTCGTCGAGGCGGAAGCGCATCAGGCCGCCGCCGAGATCGTCGTGGTGCATGCCGATCGCGTCGGCGCCGAAGCGGCGCCAGTCGGCGAAGCGGTCGGTCTCGACGACGACGTAACCGAGGTGGACCGAGCCGAAGACCGGGGCGTTCATCGCCGGCCCGCGAGGAAGTCGGCGCACAGCCGGTTGAACAGTTCGGCGCGTTCGAACTGCACCCAGTGCCCGGTGTTGGCCACCAGGTAGAGGTCGCAGTCGGGCATCCGCTCGGCCAGCATCGCCCCGCCGCCGGGCCGGTTGACCCGGTCCTCGGCGCCCCACAGCACCAGTGTGGGCACGGGCAGGCGGGCAAGGCGCCGGTCGCGGGTGAAGTCCATCCGCCACAGAGTGCGCAGAGCGCCCCGGCCGGACGGGCGGCGCAGCGGCGGGGCGGCGACGACCTCGGGGTCGATGCTGGCCGCGTAGCGCGCGTCGATGACCGAGTCCGGGACGTCGGCGGCGTTGAAGACGAGATGGGTGCGGATGAACTTCTCCAGCTTGGGGCGCGAAGGGCCGTCCCCGCCGTAGTAGTTGAGCAGGCTGGTGAGGCCCGGCGTGGGCAGGGAACGGGTGGTGCCGATGCCGCCGGGGCCCATCAGGACCATGCGGTCGACCCGGTCGGGGGCGTCCAGGGCGAGGCGCAGGGCGCATGCGCCGCCGTAGGAGTTGCCGACCAAGTGGGCGCGGTCCAGGGCGAGGTGGTCGAGCACGCCCCGGATGCCGGCGGCGAGGTCGCCGAACGGATCGGCGCCGTCGACGCCCTTGCCGCTGCGGCCGTAGCCGGGCAGGTCGGGGACGACGACCCGGTACTCCTTGGCCAACTCGGCGATGTTGCGGGTGTAGTTGGAGACTCCGGAGGCGCCGGGCCCGCCGCCGTGCAGCAGCAGGACGGCCGGGCCGTCGCCGGTCTCCGCGACGAAGATCTTCCTGCCCGCGACGTCGAGCACGTACTCGTGCATCGGGGGCGGCGAGGGCAGGTGGGTCGGTGTGGTCATGGCGGTCCTCAGCGTGCGGTCGTGGCGGTCGGGGGGGGGGCCGCCGGGGCGAATCCGGCCGGGGGCGGCGGGGGTCGGGCGCCCGCGGGGGCGGCGGCGTAGACGTAGGCGTCCGGGCGCAGGGCGACGGTGGCCGCGCGGTGCTCGGCCAGCCAGGGCAGCAGGACGTTGTCGCGGTCGACGAGGGTGCCCTCGGCCGGAGGCGATCCGGCGGGCGTGACGGTGACCGAGGCGCCCCCCGGCCGCTCCCACGCGGGCTGGGGGACGGCGGTGCGGGCGTGCAGGAGCAGCCATCGGCCGCCCAGCGCGTCGTCCAGCCGTACGCGCTCCCCGTCGGGCCCGGTCACCCAGGGCTGGGGGAGCTGGCAGCCCGGTGCTCCGGTGCGCGGGTGGCGGACCTGGAAGCCGTCGGCGTAGCGGGCGACGGGGATCCACTGGGAGTCCTGCAGCCAGGTGCCGAAACCCGGCACGTGGTCCAGGGCGCGCAGTACGGAGTTGCGGACCCGGGCGACCGGCCGCCGTCGTTCGGTGATGATCCGCCCGACGAACACCGCCCGTTTCGTGACCTCCTTGACGTGCGGTTTTCGCTCGGTCTCGTAGCTGTCCAGCAGCGTGGCGGGCAGTTCGCCGCGCAGGACGGCGGCGAGCTTCCAGCACAGGTTGGCCATGTCGCGCACGCCCGCGGCCATGCCCTGGCCGATCCAGGGCGGCATCGCGTGGGCGGCGTCACCGGCGAGGAAGACCCGGCCCGACCGGAACCGGGCGGCGAAGCGCACGTGGTGGCTGTAGACGGTGGCCCGCAGGATCCTGATGCTGTCCCGGCCGATCCCGTACCGGGCCACCAGCTCGTACACGGCCTCGTCGGTGGTCAGGTACGCCTCGTCGTCGCCCGGCAGGATCGGGAACTCCCAGCGGTGGTGGCCGAGCGGGGTCGGGCAGTCCACCGCGGGCCGGGCCGGGTCGCAGCGGAACCGCAGCCGGTCGTGGTCCGGCCACGGCTTGAGCATCTCGGTGTCCACAACCGCCCAGCGGTCCTCGTACGTCCTGCCCTCGTAGCCGATGTTCAGCTGCGCGCGGGTGAGGCTGGAGCCGCCGTCCGCGGCGATGACGTACGCGGCGCGGACGCGGTGCACGGAGTCGTCGGCGGTGCCGGCCACCGTCAGCTCCACGCCGTCGGCATCCTGGCGCAGCCGCAGGCACTCGTGGCGCAGCCGCACCTCGACGTTCGGGTAGCGGCCGACGCCGTCGCGCAGGACCTGCTCCAGGGCCGGCTGGTAGAGGAACATCTGCGGCGGATGGCCGTGGCCCCGCGGGGTGGGGCGCGCCCGGACGAAGGCCCGGCCGCGCGCGTCGACGAAGTCGAGGGGGCGCTCGGCCAGCATGTCCCGCTTGAGCCGCTCGGCCAGTCCCACGCGCTGCCAGATCCGCATGACCTCCTCGTCGGTGGAGATCGCCCGGGCCCGGGCGTAGACCTCGGCGTCGCGTTCGAACACGACGACCCGCAGCCCCATCGCGCCCAGCAGGTTCGCCGCCGTGACGCCCGTGGGCCCGTAACCGATCACCGCCACGTCGTACGCCGTGTCCCCGGCTCCGATCGCGCTCACCAGACCACCTCGCTGTCGTTCCTGTCGCGGCGTGTTGCGCGCGTATTGCCGTAGTGTTTATTCCAATTGGAATGTTCGCTACGGTAGGCTGGGTACAGGATGGGGTCAAGTGCCGGCACCAGAGGAAGGACACCTGCGATGACCAGCGCGCAGACCACGCGCAAGAAACGCGCGAACGGGGTGGAGTCGCGCGAGCGGATCCTCGACGCCACGGTGGAGATCGCGGGCGAGCGCGGCTACGAAGGCACGTCGATCGCCGCGGTCAGCGCCAAGTGCGGCCTGCCGGCCAGCTCGATCTACTGGCACTTCAAGGACAAGGACGACCTGATCGCCGCCGTCATCGAGCGCAGTTTCGAGACCTGGCTGGTGGCCGTCGGACTCCCCGGCGAAGACGTCGGCACCCCGCTGGAGCGGCTCACGGCCATGGCGGCGAACGTGGCGCGGTCGCTGCTCGACGCGCCGGACTTCCTGCGCCTGGGCCTGATGCTCGCCCTGGAACGGCGGCCCACCGAACCCCGGGGCCGGACGGTGTTCCTCCAGGTCCGCGCCGTCGCCGCCGGAAAGATCGCCGAAGTGGCAGCGTCCCTGTTCCCGGACCTGGACGAGGACGCGCTCCGCACCCTCACCACGTACGCCGTCGCGGGCGCCGACGGCCTGTTCGTCCAGCGTGAGATCGACGGCGCCGCCGTCGACCTGGTCGCGCTGTTCGAACTGCACGCGCAACTGGTCCACGACGCGGCGGCCCGCATGGCAGCGAGGAGCAAGGCATGACCCTGACCCCGGCGCAGCGCGAGGAGGCGCGGCAGCTCCTGCGGGCGGCC
Source organism: Actinobacteria bacterium OK074 (assembly GCA_001298575.1). Classification (GTDB taxonomy): domain Bacteria; phylum Actinomycetota; class Actinomycetes; order Streptomycetales; family Streptomycetaceae; genus Streptomyces. The sequence goes on along the minus strand of LJCV01000252.1, from coordinate 142,323 downwards.
GAGCGGCGCGTGGTACCGATCGACCCGCTGTCGGAGCTGCTGCCCGGCCTGGAACCGGCCGACGCCTACGCCGTCCAGCAGGGCAACGTCGCCCGGCGCCTGGCGGCCGGCGCCACCGTCGTCGGACACAAGGTCGGGCTGACCGCGGTCGCCATGCAGCGGCTCCTCGGCGTCGACGAACCCGACTTCGGCCACCTGCTGGACGACATGGTCCACCGCGACGGCGGCCGTGTCCTCGCCTCCCGCTACTGCGCCCCGCGCGTGGAACCGGAGATCTGCTTCCGGCTCGCCCGGCCGCTGAAGGGGCCCGGCATCACCGTCGACGACGTCCTCGCGGCCACCGACGCGGTCGCGCCCGCCCTGGAGATCGTCGACAGCCGGATCCGCGACTGGCGGATCACCCTGGCCGACACCGTCGCCGACAACGCCAGCGCCGCCGGGCTGGTCTGCGGCCCCTGGACGCCCCTGGGCGACGTACCCGACCTGGCCTCCGTCGCCGTGGACCTGTTCGTCGACGGCGAGCGGGTCGCCTCGGGCAGCGGCAAGGAAGTACTGGGGCATCCGGCGGCCGCGGTCGCCTGGCTGGCCAACACGCTCGCCGCCTTCGGCGTCGACCTGGAGCCGGGCCACGTGGTGCTGCCCGGTGCCATGACCACGGCCCCCTTCGTCGGCGCCGGCCAGCGGATCGAGGCGGTCTTCAGCGGCCTCGGCCCGGTGTCGGTGACCTTCGTCTGACGCCTCCGCCCCCTCCCACTCGCACAAGGACCACCCATGCTCCCCGCACCCGTCCACCGGCCGGTCGCCGTCATCGGCCGCACCGGCTTCCGGAGCCGGGCCGCGACCGTCCCGGCCCGGTACGGCACCGGCGGCCTCTTCGACCCGCACCCCGCCGCATGACCGGCGCACCGGGGCGGGTCGACGTCCACCAGCACATCGTCCCCGCCTTCTACCGCGACCTGCTCGCCGGGGCGGGCATCGCCGAGGCCGGTGGCCGCGCCCTGCCCGACTGGAGTCCGGGGGCCGCCCTGGAGTTGATGGACCTGCTGGGCACCACCACGGCGATCGTGTCCGTCTCCACCCCCGGCACCGGCTTCCTCGCCGACCCGGCCGAGGCCGCGGACCTGGCCCGCGTGCTCAACGACTTCTCCGCCTCCCTCGCCGCCGAACACCCGGGCCGCTTCGGGTACTTCGCCACCCTGCCCATGCCCGACACCGCCGCCTCCGCGACCGAGGCCGAGCGGGCGCTGGACGAGTTGGGGGCCGACGGGGTCACCCTGCTCGCCAACAGCCGGGGCACCTACCTCGGCGCGGACGGCCAGGACCGGCTGTGGCAGGTGCTCGACGAGCGGGGCGCCGTCGTCTTCGTGCACCCCGCCGAACTCCCGGCGCCCGCCGTGGAGAACATCCCGCCGTTCGCCGCCGACTTCCTTCTCGACACCACCCGGGCCGTCTACCTCCTCGTCCGCAACGGCATCGTCCGGCGCCACCCGGGCATCCGGTTCGTCCTCAGCCACGCGGGCGGCTTCGTGCCGTACGCCTCCCACCGGATGGCCGTCGCCATCGCGGGCGACACCGGACGCAGCCCCCTGGACGTGCTGGACGACTTCCGGAGTCTCTACTTCGACACGGCCCTGTCCGCCAGCCCCGCTGCCCTGCCCACGCTGCTCGCCTTCGCCCGCCCCGGGCACGTCCTCTTCGGCAGCGACTGGCCCTTCGCCCCGACCGCGGCCGGCCAGTACTTCGCGAGCGGCCTGGACACGGGGCTGGACCCCGCCACCCTCCGGGCCGTCAACCGCACCAACGCCGAAGCCCTGTTCCCCCGCCTGGGCGCCGACTCCGCACCCGCTCCGGCGCGTTCGGCCCCGGTACGGCTGCGCCGGGCCGCCCGGCGCACCGCCGCCCGGCTCGTCTTCGGGCTCGTCCAACCCGGCGCCGACTGAGGCGCGTTGCGGGCCGCACCCGCCGGGCTCAGTCCAGGTGGCGGTCCGCGGGCGTGACGGGCAGCGGGCGGTAGACGGTGAGGGCGTCGTCGGCCTTGTCCAGGTACAGCGACTCGCGCGGCGCGGCCACCACCTCGCCGTCGTGGGCCAGTTGGGCACCCGGGGTGAGACCGTCGATCCGCAGCCGGGGGAGCAGCACCGCCGAGTGCACGGGGGAGCGGCGGAGGGAACCGGTGAGGGCTGCGGTGAGCAGGCGGGTGCGGGCCCAGCGGCCGGCGTGCACGATGCGTACGTCCAACTGGCCGTCGGCCAGGTCGTGGCGGCGTACGGGGGCGAGGCCGAGGCCGCGGTAGCCGCAGTTCCCGGCGAAGAGCAGCCAGAGCCGACGGCGGCGGCCGTTGAGTTCGGCCTCGAAGGGCTGCCCCGTGCGCAGGACGTGGAACACCGCGAGGACACCGGCCGCCGGGCCGCCGATGCGCGGCGCCCACTCCTCCCGCACGCGCACGAGGTCCGGATAGGCGCCCAGGCTCAGGGTGTTCGCGAAGTACCCGGGCGCACCGTCGGGGCCGGGCCGGAACCGGCCGATGTCGACCGCGGCGGCGTCGCCGCCGGTCACCGCGCGGGCGGTGTCCTCGACGGTGTCGATGCCGAGGTCGGCGGCGAAGTGGTTGAGGGTGCCGCCGGGCAGCACGGCCAGCGGCAGCCGGTGCCGGAGGGCCACGGCCACGGCGGCGTTCACGGTGCCGTCGCCGCCGAGGACGCCGAGCGCCCGGGCGCGTGCCGCGGCCGCCTCGAACTGCTCGGCGAGCGGTTTGCCGTCCGGCTCGCACACGACGAACTCGGCCTCCGGGAGCGCGACCTGGGCCCGGCTCAGTGCCTCGGCCCCGGTACCGGCCGTGCTGTTGGCCACGACCACCAGTCCGCGCCCCCGTGCCAGCGCCGGGGCGTCGGCCCGCGGCCGGGCCTGCGGCCCCAACTGGTCGCGGGTGGGCGCCACACCGCGGACGGCGAACGCCGCGCCCGCGCCCAGCGCCATCCCGGCGAGCACGTCACCGGGGTGGTGTACGCCCGTGTAGACCCGCGAGAACGCCACCGACCAGGCCACCGGGGCCAGCGCGGCGCCCCAGCGGCGGGACTCGAGTCCCGCGCCGACCGTGGACGCGGCGGCGGACGCGGCGTGCCCGGAGGGGAACGACGTGGTGAAGGGCTGCCTGCTGAGCTGCCGGACCACCGGCACCACGTCCAGCAGCGGACGCTGCCGCCGTACGGTGCGCTTGCCCAGCGTGTTGACGGTGAGCGAGGCGACCGCGAGCGACGCCAGCCCGCGCACCGCGGCCCTGCGCGCGGGGCGGCCACCGGCGGCGGTCATGCCCGCCGCCGCGGCGAGCCACAGCAGCCCGTGGTCGGCGCCCCGGCTCAGCCTCGGCAACACCGCCTCGGCCGCGGGCCACTGCCGCTTCGCCACCTGCTCGAACACACCCTGGTCCCAGCGGTTCAGCAACGACCGCACGCCGGACCCGCCGCCCCGCCGGTTACTGGTCACGGGCCGCGTCCGTCTCTGCCCGGACGGCCCCGACGAGATCCTCCTTCGGCAGCCGCGAGCGGCCCGGGACGTCCGGCCGCCGCGCGATTGCGTACGGGTGGGTCCCGGACGCCCGGTCGTCCACGCCTGCCGCGGTCCGTCCGCGTCCGCGGGGCCGGGGCGCCGCGCGGTCGTCGGGGCCGTGGCGGCCGTGCGCCGAGCGCTTCATGGTGCTGGGCGGTTCCTGCCTGTGCGGCATCTCGCTCACCTTCGTGTCGTCGGCTCGTCAGCCCTGTGCGCAGGCTGTTCCGGCCCCGGTACCCGCGCAACCTGGGCTCATGCGGCCCCGATCATCCACGATTTCCTGAATTCAGGATTGCGTGTACTGTCGTGCCGTGCTGACCGCTGCTTCCGACGACATCGACGTGCTGGTCCGGTTCGGCCGCGCGCTCGCCGACCCGATCCGCTGCCGCATCCTGCTCGCGCTGCGCGCCGCCCCGGCCTACCCCGCCGACCTCGCCGACGCGCTGGGCGTCTCCCGCACCCGGCTCTCCAACCATCTCGCCTGCCTGCGGGACTGCGGCCTGGTCGGCACCAGGCCCGACGGCCGCCGCACCCGCTACGAACTGGCCGACGAACGCCTCGGCCACGCGCTGGACGACCTGCGCGCCGCCGTGGTGGCCGTCGCGACCGACCGCACCTGCGCCGACGCGGAGGACAAGGGATGCTGCTGACGACCACGCCGTCGGCCCGCCGCGAACTGCTGACCCGCCGGATACGGCTGCTGGTCGCCGCGACGATCACCTACAACGCCGTCGAGGCGGCCGTCGCCGTCACCGCCGGCACCCTCGCCTCCTCCACCGCTCTGATCGGCTTCGGCCTCGACTCCGTCATCGAGGTCTCCTCGGCCGCGGCCGTCGCCTGGCAGTTCTCCGCCCGCGAGCACACCGTGCGCGAGGCACGCGAGAAGGCCACGCTGCGGATCATCGCCGTGTCGTTCTTCGCGCTCGCCCTCTACGTCGGCGCCGACGCCGTCCGCGCCCTGACCGGCACCGGAGCCGGTACGGCGGAACGCTCCCTCCCCGGCATCGCGCTCGCCGCCCTCTCCCTGGCGGTGATGCCGTTCCTGTCCGCCGCGCAGCGCCGCACGGGCCGCGAACTGGGCTCCGCCAGCGCGGTCGCCGACTCCCGCCAGACCCTGCTGTGCACGTACCTCTCGGCCGTGCTCCTGCTCGGCCTGGTCCTCAACGCCGCCCTCGGCTGGTCCTGGGCCGACCCCGTCGCCGCCCTCGCCATCTCGGTCGTCGCCGTCAAGGAGGGCCGGGACGCCTGGCGGGGCAAGGGCTGCTGCGCACCCCGGGCCGCGACGGCCGCGACCGCCCCGGACACCGAATGCCGGCGCCCGGAGCCGGGGCACTGCTGCGAGGCCGTACCCGTAGGGGAGCCGGAGCCGGGGGCGCGCGTGCATTGACCCCTGGCGGGCGGCGCGCTTTCATCGCATGCATCCCGTGAGCCCGCTGCACGGAGCAGGGGCGCGGGACGCGGGGACGGCCGCGGCCGTCCCGTCGAAGGGGGAGCCACCTGATGAGACCCTGCTTACGCGCTGTCATGGCCGCCGTCGCCGCGGTCGCCCTCACCTGTGTCGCCCGCCCCGCCGGGGCCGCGAGCACCGACCAGGTCCCGCACACCGAACGGATCAGCGTGGCCCCGGACGGCACCGGCGGCAACGGCCACTCGGTGGAACCGGTGGTCAGCGCGGACGGCGACGTCGTCGCCTTCGCCTCGGGCGCGACCAACCTGGTGCCCGGCACGGACGTGAACGGCAACGTCTTCTACCGGACGGCCCCCGGCGCGCCGTTGCAGCGCGTGGTGGTGCCGGGCGAGACGACGTCGACACCCCAACTCTCCGAGTCCGGACGCTACTTGACCTTCAACTCGTACGCGGCGACGACCGCGCGGTCCTCCGTGCACGTCATGGACCTGGACACCGGCACCGTCGAACGCCTCGCGCCCGCGATGGACGAGGGCTACCAGGTGTCGTACGGCATCGCCCCGATCAGCGCGAACGGACGGTACGTCGCCTTCGTCGCCCGGCCCGCCGCCGACGAGCACGGCGCGTTCGCCTGCCGGGTCATGCTCCTGGACCGCTGGACGCAGGAGGTGCGGCGGGTCAGCCGGCCCGCGGACGGCTCGAAGAACTTCGACCAGTGCCAGCAGATCTCGATGAGCGCCGACGGCCGCAAGGTCGCCTACCTGGAGGGCTACTCGGGGCCCGCCGACAACGACCAGGGCGACATCCTCGTGTACGACCGGGTGACCGGCCAGACCGTACAGGCCGATGCCACCTACGACGGCGCGCCGGCCGACAAGTCGGCGGTGGCTCCGGTGCTCAGTGCCGACGGCACCAAGGTCGGCTTCAACTCGGTGGCCACCAACCTGGTTCCGGGCACCGATCCCAACGGCAGTACCAGCACGTCCTGGAACGCCTTCGTCCGCGATCTGTGCACCGGCACGCTCCAGCGGTACGACGGCCACGCGCCCGGCGACCTCACCCAGGTGTCGGACCTCTCGGCCGACGGCTCCAAGCTCCTGCTGAACACGGCGGACGCCGACCGCGGGACGCTGGGGCTGATCCTGCGCGACCTGTCCACCGGCGACGAGCAACTGCTGTCACCGGGGCAGGACGGCAGCCCCGTCACCGTGGGGCGGGCCGCGCTGAGCACCGACGAGTCGACGGCCGTCTTCGACTCCTACTACCCCGGCCTGGTGCCCGACGACACGAACCTGATCGGGGACGTGTTCGTGCGCACCCTGAGCTGAGCGGCGCGTACGACGTCCTGGGCCGCACCCGCACCACACCGTGAGATCGCCGACGGCGTTGTCCGGCTCCCGGCCGTCCGGCGGTGCGGGTGACGCCGTCGTAACGGAACCGCAATCGTGCGGAGGTATTGACGGGCCCCGACCTCGGTGTCATGGTTACGGCCATCGAGACATCAGATGTCTGACGTCAGATGTCATGGTGCTTGTAGGCTCACCCGCCCAGCCCGCCAGACCGCCTGCCGGAGGCCCAACGATGTCGCTCTCCGAAGACCTCGCCGAGCGCCTGCTCAGCGCGATCATCGACGGCACCTACCCGCCCGACGCCGCCCTCCCCCCGGAGGCCGAGCTGGCCGAGCAGGCGTCCGTGAGCCGGCTGACCGTCCGCGAGGCGGTGAAGCAGCTGCGCGCGCAGAACGTCGTCCGCGTGGTCCGGGGCCGGGGCACCTACGTCAACGCCCCCGACCGCTGGACCGCCCTGGAACACGTGGTCCGCGCCGCCTCGCACACCTCCAGCACCTCGCTGTCCGAGCGGCTCATCGAGGCCCGCCGGCTCATCGAGAACGGCGCGACCGAGCTGGCCGCGCTGCGGCGCGGCGAGTCCGACCTCGCGGAGCTGCGCGAACACCTCGCCGCGATGCGGGACGCCGCCGACGCGGGCGACACCGAACAGTTCGTGCAGGCCGACATCGACTTCCACGACACGGTGATGCGGGCGACCGGCAACCTTTTCGTCCCGCTGCTCTTCGAGCCCTTCGGCCCCCTCCTCGCCGAGGGCCGCCGCGAGACCTCCGCGGTCCCGCAGATCCGGGTCAACGCCATAGCCCACCACGAGGCGGTCCTCGCCGCCCTGGAATCCGGCGACCCGGACCGGGCCCGCCGGGCGATGGACGCCCACATGAACCAGACGGCGAACGACTACCGCACGCACGTGGTCAAGGACACCGACCCGGCGGCGTAACGGCGCCCTTCCCCTTCTCTTCCCTTCTTCCCGACCTCGCCCCAGGAACCGCCATGTCCCTACCCCGCCATGCCCTCCCCGAGGCAGAACTCCTGGCCCCGCTCCCGCCCGTGCGGCCGGTCGCGGCCACCGACGTCGCCGCCCGCCTGCGGTCCGCGCCCCGCCTGGTCGTCCTCGACGACGACCCCACCGGCACCCAGACCACCGCCGACCTCCCGGTCCTCACCACCTGGACGGTGGCCGACCTGCGCTGGGCGCTGCGCCGCCCCAGCACCGCCTTCTTCGTCCTCACCAACACCCGCAGCCTCGCGCCCGAGGACGCCGCCACCCGCAACCGCGAGATCGTCCGCGCCCTGCACGAGGCGGCGCGGGCGGAGAACGTCGCGTACGTCGTCGCCTCGCGCGGCGACTCCACCCTGCGCGGCCACTTCCCGCTCGAAACCGACGTCCTGGCCGAGGAGTTGACCTCCCTGGGCGCCGCACCGGACGGGGTCGTGCTCGTCCCGGCGTACATCGAGGCGGGCCGCCTCACCATCGACTCGACGCACTGGATGCGCACGCCGCAGGGCCTGCTCCCGGTGGGGGAGAGCGAGTTCGCCAAGGACGCCACCTTCGGCTACCGCTCCTCCGGGCTCCCCGAGTGGGTGGAGGAGAAGACCGCAGGGCGCGTCCCCGCCGACAAGGTCGTCCGCATCACCCTCACCGACCTGCGCACCGGCGGCCCCGACCACGTGGCCGACCGGCTCGCCGGCCTGCGCGACGGCGCCACCGCCGTCGTCGACGCCGTCTGCGACGACGACCTGCGCGTCCTCGCGCTCGCCCTGGCCGCGGCCGAGGAACGGGGCACCCGCCTCCTCTACCGCGTCGGCCCCTCCTTCGTCCGCGCCCGCGCGGGCCAGTCCGCCCAACCCCCGCTCACCGCCGCCGAGTTGAAGCCGCTGCGGGCGGACGCACCGCACGGCCTGATCGTCGTCGGCTCCCACGTCTCGCTGACCACCCGCCAGGTGGACCGGCTGCGCGAGCAACAGGGCGCCCCGCTCGCCGAGTTCGAACTGGACGTGGCCCAACTCCTCGACCCGGCGCGCCGCGAGGCCCACCTCGACGAGACGGCCGCCGCCGCGGTCGCCGCGCTGGCCGGGGCGGACACGGTCATCCGCACCAGCCGCACCGTGGTCACCGCCGAGGACCCCGAGGAGAGCCTCGCCATCTCCCGGAGCGTCTCCGCCGCGCTCGTCGAGACCGTCCGCCGCGTCCACGCCACCCGCCGCCCGGCCTTCGTCATCGCCAAGGGCGGCATCACCTCCAGCGACACCGCCACGCACGGCCTGGAGATCCGCCGCGCCTGGGCCCGCGGCACCCTGCTGCCCGGCATCGTCTCCCTCTGGCAGCCCGTCGACGGCCCCGCCACCGGCATCCCGTACATCGTCTTCGCCGGAAACGTGGGCGGCGACGACGCCCTGGCCGAGGCCGTCGCCCTGCTGCGCAGCGCCGCCTGACCCGCGGGCACTCCAACTCGCCCGGCTGTAGCACCCGTTACCGCCCTGGGCTCACCCCGTCTGCCCCAAGTCCCGCCCAAGTCCCGTCCCAAGGAGGGCACCTCCATGTCACCCGCACCCCGCCCCCGTACCGCCGTCATCGGCCTGGGCGCCATGGGCCTGCCCATGGCGCGCCGCCTGGCCGCCCAACTCCCCGTCTCCGTCTACGACATCGCCCCCGAGCGCCGGGCCCTGATCGCCACGGCGGGCGGCACGGACGCCGTCTCTCCGGCCGAGGCCGCCCGGGACGCCGACGTGGTCCTGCTCGCCGTGCGCGACCAGGCCCAGGTCGACGGCGCCCTCTTCGGCGAGCTGGGCGCGGCCGAGACCCTGCGCCCCGACACCGCGGTCGTCCTGACCAGCACGGTCGGCCCGGACGCGGCCCGCGCCACCGCCGAGCGGCTGGCCGAACGCGGCATCCTCACCGTGGACGCCCCGGTCAGCGGCGGCCCGGTCCGCGCGGGCGACGGCGACCTGCTGATCGTCGTAGGCGCCGAGGACAAGGCCCTCGACCTCGCCCGCCCGGTCCTCGACCTGCTCGCCTCGACGCTCACGATCGTCGGCCCCCGCCCGGGCGACGGCCAGGCGCTCAAGGCGATCAACCAACTCCTCGCGGGCGTCCACATCGCCGCCGCCGCGGAGGCGATTGCGCTCGCCCGGGGCCTGGGCCTCGACCCGGCCACCGTCGTGGAGAGCCTGCGGCACGGCGCCGCCGGTTCGTTCATGTTCGGCGACCGCGGCCCGCGCATGGTCGAGACGTACGAGAGCGACACCGCGCCCGAGGTCAAGTCCCGCCTGGACATCTTCGTGAAGGACATGGGCATCGTCACCGGCATCGCCAAGGACGCGCACGTCCCGGTTCCGCTGGCGTCCGCCGCGCAGCAGCTCTACCTCCTCGGCGAGGCCGCCGGACTGGCCGCCCGGGACGACTCGTCCGTGGTCACCGTCCTGTCGCCCAAGCCCGCCGAGCCTGCCAAGGCCGTCAACTCCCCAGCGCGGAACGGGGCGGACCGATGAGCCACACCTCCCTCCTCCTGATCGCCGCCGCCGGGGTCGTCACCCTCCTGCTGCTCATCCTCCGCGCCAAGGTCCAGCCCTTCGTGGCCCTGATGGTCGTCTCCATCGCCGTCGCGCTCGCCGCCGGAGTCCCGGCCGCCGACCTGGTGAAGACCATCGAGGACGGCATGGGCTCCACGCTCGGCCACATCGCGACGATCATCGCGCTGGGCGCGATGATCGGCCGGATCATCGAACTCTCCGGCGGCGCACGGTCGTTCGCGCACTCGCTCATCGACCGCTTCGGCTCCCGGCGCACCCCGCTCGCGCTCACCGTCGCCGGCTTCGTCCTCGGCATCCCCGTCTTCTTCGAGGTCGGCCTGATCATCCTGATGCCGATCGCGTACGGCGTCGCCCGCGCCTCCCGCAAACCGCTCCTGGTGTACGCGCTGCCGATGGGCGCCGCCATGCTCACCGTGCACGCCTTCCTGCCCCCGCACCCGGGCGCGGTCGCCGTCACCGAGGCCATCGGCGCCGACCAGGGCATGGTCCTGCTCATGGGCCTGCCGGTCACCGCGGTCGTGGTGCTGCTCGGCTACCTGGTGTCGCTCCGGATGACCCGCCGCGAGTACCCCATGGACCCGGCGCTGTACGCGGAGATCTACGGCGAGACCGGGCCCGCCACCGACAGCCCGACCCCGGGTACGCCCGCCGCCGACGGCACGGGCACCGCGGACGGCCCGACCCCCGGCACGCCTGCCACCGACGGCACCGGCACCGAGAGCGGCCCGCCCCCCGGCACGCCCGCCCCCGACGGCCACGGCACCGCCGTACTCACGAAGCACACTCCCGCCACCACCGTCACGGAGGCCGCGCCCTCCTTCGCCATGGTCCTGACCCTGATCGTGACCCCGATCCTGCTGATCCTGGCCGGCACCCTCGGCCAGAACCTCCTCGACGAGGGCACCGGCCTCCGCGCCTTCCTCACCGTCCTCGGCGCCCCGATGGTGGCGCTGCTCATCGACGTTGCCCTGTGCGCGTACTTCCTGGGCGCCCGGCGCGGCTGGGACCGCGACCACATCGCGAACGTCATGGGCTCGGCCCTGCCGCCGGTGGCCATGGTGATCCTGGTGGCGGGCGCGGGCGGGGTCTTCGGCAAGGTGCTGGTGGCGAGCGGCATCGGCGACGCGATTGCCGACGTACTGGACCGCACCGGTCTGCCCGCCCTCTGCCTCGCCTTCCTGACGGCGCTGGCCCTGCGCGCGGCCCAGGGGTCGGCGACGGTGGCCCTGATCACGACGGCCGGCATCCTCGGCCCGCTGCTGGAGCGCGCCGACCTCTCCACCGGCCAACTCTCCCTGGTCGCCCTGGCGATGGGCGCGGGCGGCCTGTCCGTGTCGCACATCAACGACGCGGGCTACTGGATGTTCACCAAGCTGGCCGGCCTGGACGTGGCGAGCGGTCTGCGCACCTGGACGGTCCTGACGACCACGATGGGCCTGATCGGCTTCGGCCTGACGGCGGCGCTCTGGCCCCTGGTCTAGGGGCCCACGGGCCTGGGCAGGGTGCACATGACCGCCGTCACCGAGGGAGATACACATGCTCAGCAAGCAGGAAGCCGCCGAAGCCGTACGCCAGGCCAAGGTGAAGACCGGCATCACGTGGGCCCAACTGGCCGAAGCGGTCGGCAGACCGCTCGCCTGGACCACGGCGGCCCTGCTCGGCCAGCACCCGATGGGCAAGGACGAGGCGGCCACGGCGGCGGCCCTGCTCGAACTCGGCGAGGACGCCGCCCTCGCCTTCCAACTCCAGCCGACCCGGGGCGCGTTGGACGCGGCCGTCCCCGTGGACCCCACGATCTACCGGCTCTACGAGGTCGTCCAGGTCTACGGGCCGACCATCAAGGAGCTGATCCACGAGCAGTGCGGCGACGGCATCATGAGCGCGATCAACTTCCGGCTCGACGTCAGCCGCGTTCCCGACCCCGCGGGCGACCGCGTCGTCATCACCCTCGACGGGAAGTACCTGCCCTACCAGTGGTAGCGAGCGCCGTCGCGCCAGTCAACTCCCGTCTCCCAAGCCTCAGTTGAGGACAGCTGTCACCCAATCCATGATGTGGGTCACTCGCCAGCTCCGTTGACGCCCGGAGCGGGCGAGCGCAGCATCTAAAACGTTTACAGCTCTCGTAAACGTTTACAAGAAGCCGCTCAAGTACGGCAATTGGGGGCACGGGTGACGGTACGGGGACCCACCGGCGGGCGGCCGACGATCGTGTCGATCGCCGAGCGGGCCGGGGTCTCCATCGCCTCGGTCTCCCGGGTGCTCAACGGCCTCGGCGCCCGCCGCGACACCGTCGAGAAGGTCGAACGCGCCGCCGCCGAACTCGGCTACGTGCCCAACGCCGTGGCCCGCTCCCTCAAGGGCGGCCGGACCCGGCAGCTCACCTTCGCGATGCCCGACATCGGCAACCCCGTGTACGTCGCGATGGTCCGCGCCATCCAGACCGCCGCCAAGGCCGCCGGGTACCGGCTGCTGCTGCACTCCACGGACGCCGTCGTCGCCGACGAACTCGGCGTGCTGCGCAGCCTCGGCGACCGCACCAGCGACGGCCTGGTCATCTGCCCCATCCGGATCACCGACGCGCACCTCGATGCCCTGCGCACCGCCGCCGCGCCCGTCGTCGTCATCGGCACGCTCCCGCACGGCGCGGGCGTGGACAGCGTGCGCGCCGACTCGGTCACCGGCGCCGCTCTCGCCGTACGCCACCTGTACGAAACCGGCCGCCGCCGGATCGCCTTCGTCAACGGCCCCGCCGACACCGTCCCCGGCCGCAGCCGCGCCGAGGGCTACCGGGCCGCACTCGCCGAGTGCGGCCTCGGGTACGACCAACGGCTGGTCGTGCACACCGAGTTCGGCATCGAGTCGGGCGCCGGGGCCACCGCACGGCTGCTGGCCGCCCGGCCCGACGCGGTGTTCTGCGCCAACGACCAGCTCGCGCTCGGCGCCGCCCGCGCCCTGCACGCGGCCGGCCTCGCCATCCCCGGGGACGTCGCCGTGGCGGGCATGGACGACAGCGCCCTCGCCCAGGCCGGCTGGCCCCCGCTGACCAGCGTCGACCTCGGCTCCACCGAACGCGGCCGGCGCGCGGCCGAACTCCTGCTGGAGCGGCTGCGCGCACCCGGCGGGGGGCCAACCACCCCTCGTACCACCACCGTTGCGCCCCGCCTCGTCGTCCGCGCCTCCACCGCGCCCCGCATTCCCACCGGACCGGCACACGAGAGGAATCCATGAGTCTCACCGCTTCCCGGGCCGACGGCGTCCCGGGCGGTCGCGGCACCCCACCGCCCCGCACCCCCGCCCAGCGCAGGCGGGCCCTGGGGCTGGACCGCGGCGCGTGGTTCCTGCTGCTCCCCGCGCTGATCCCGATCCTCGTCCTCAGCGTGGGCCCCCTCCTCTACGGCGTCGGTCTCGCCTTCACCGACTCCCAGGCCGGCCGCACCGATCCCACCCGCTTCGTGGGCCTCGACAACTTCCTCGACCTGCGCTTCGACTCCCTCTTCTGGGACTCCTTCGGCATCGGCCTGACCTGGGCGTTCAGCGTCACCGCGGTACAGCTCGCGCTCGCCCTCGGCCTCGCGCTGCTGCTCGACCAGAACCTCGAACTGCGCTGGCTGGCCCGGACGTTGGCGCTCGTGCCGTGGGCGATGCCCGAGGTCGTCGTCGGCATCATGTGGCGGCTCGTCTACCCCGCCGACGCGGGCGTGCTGAACAAGACCCTGGCCCAACTCGGCCTGATCCACGGGACCTCCGGAAATGTCGACTGGCTCGCGGACCTCTCCTACGCCCTGCCCGCGGTCGTCGTGGTCGGCGTGTGGGCGGGCATGCCCCAGACCACCGTGGTCCTGCTCGCCGGACTCCAGAGCGTCCCGCACGAACTGCGCGAGGCCGCCCAGCTCGACGGTGCCGGGTTGTGGCGCCGCTTCACCGCGGACACCTGGCCCGCGCTCGGCCCCGTGGTCCTGTCCATCACGGCCCTGAACTTCATCTGGAACTTCAATTCCTTCGGCCTGGTCTACGTCCTCACCCAGGGCGGACCCGGCGGCAGGACCCGGCTGCCGAGCCTGTTCGCCTACGAAGAGGCGTTCACCTACGGCCAGTTCGGCTACGCCGCGGCCATGGGCCTGGTCATGGTCGCCGTGATCGCCGTCCTGCTCACCCTGTTCCTGCGCACGAGGCTGACGGAGGACCCGGCATGAGCACCACAGTCCGCACGGCATCAACCCCCGTGCCCGCGAGGACGCGTACCCGGCGCGCCGCCGGACGCGCCGGCCAATACCTCGCGCTCCTCTGCTACGTGGTCTTCCTCGGCTTCTCGCTGCTGTGGCTGCTGTCGGTCTCCTTCAAGTCCCCGCAGGAACTGGGCTCGTTGAACCCCACCTGGCTGCCGCGCCACCCCGGCCTCGACAACTACCGCAACGCCCTCGACGCCCAGCCGCTGCTCCACTCGGCGCTCAACAGCCTGCTGGTGGCGGGGAGTTCGGCGCTGATCTCGGTCACCGTCGCGGTACCGGCCGCGTACGTGATGGCCCGGCACCGCTCGTGGGTCGGCCGCGCGGGTACCGGGTGGATCCTGCTCAGCCAGATGTTCCCGTTCGTGCTGGTCATCATCCCGCTGTTCCTGGTCCTGAAGAACCTGCACATGATCGACAGCCGCCTCGGCCTGGTCCTCGTCTACGTCGTCTGGAACCTGCCCTTCTCCCTGTGGATGCTCCAGGGCTACGTCAAGGGCGTGCCGCGCTCCCTGGAGGAGGCCGCCGCGGTGGACGGCGCCGGACGGCTGCGCACCCTCGTCGGCGTGGTGCTGCCGCTGCTCGCGCCCGGCCTGGTGGCGACGCTGATGTTCTCCTTCGTCACCGCCTGGAACGAGTTCTTCTTCGCCCTCGTCCTGCTCAAGTCGCCCGAGCACCAGACGATGTCGGTGATCCTCACCCGCTTCCTGGGCGCCGAGGGCGTGGTGGACCTCGGCCCGCTCGCCGCCGCCTCGGTACTGGCGACCATCCCGAGCCTGCTCTTCTTCGCCCTGCTGCAACGGCGGCTCGTGGGCGGCATGCTCGCCGGGGCGGTGAAGGGTTGATGACGGCACGAACCGCCGTGCGGGGTACGGCCGTTGCCCTCGCGCTGACCCTGGTCGCCGCCTGCGCCGGATCCTCCTCCGATTCGGCCGACGGCAAGGTCACCCTCGAATTCCTCAGCCTGGCCTGGCAGAAGGAGTCCGTCGCCGCCAACAAGGCCCTCGTACGGCAGTGGAACAAGGCGCACCCCGACGTCCAGGTCAGGTACGTACAGGGCAGCTGGGACAGCATCCACGACCAGCTGCTGACGTCGTTCGAAGGGGGAGAGGCGCCCGACATCATCCACGACGACGCCTCCGACCTCACCGACTTCGCCTACGGCGGCTACCTCGCCGACCTGACGCCGTACCTGCCCAGGACCCTGCGCGACGGCATCCCGGGAGCGTCCTGGGACACGACGTCGTACGACGGCGGAGTCTGGGGTGTGCCGTTCCTCCAGGAGCCGCGCGTCCTGATCGCCGACACCAAGCTGCTCAAGGCGTCCGGCGTGCGCATCCCCACCGTCCAACACCCGTGGACCTGGGCCGAGTTCGAGAACGTCAGCAAGAAGCTCACCCGGGACACCGACGGCGACGGCCGCACCGACACCTACGGCGTGGCCTGGTCGATGAAGGAACCCGTCGTCCAGAGCGTCAACCTCTCCCTGTCCACCGGCGGCAAGGTCTTCGTCAAGGACAAGGACGGCAAGAACGAGGTCCGTTACGACGCCGCCGACGCGGCCGTCACCCAACTCGTCGCCCGCCAGGTCAACCAGGACCACACGGCGCCCAGGGCCGGTCTGGGCATGAGCGGTTCGGACACCCTGCCCGGCTTCTTCGCCGGCCACTACGCCCTGCTGCCGCTCAACTTCTCCTACCGCCAGCAGGTCCAGCAGCAGGCCCCCGACGGGTTCGGCTGGACGGTCCTGCCGCTGCCCAGCGGCGGCGGCCCGGACGGGCTCGCCCAGGGCGTCGCCCCGCAGACCCTGTCCGTCTCCCGGGACAGCCGGCACAAACAGGACGCCGTCGACTTCCTCGCCTTCCTCAACCAGCCCGCCCACCAGGCCGAACTGGCCCGCGGCGACTGGATGTTGCCCACCGGCACCGAGGCCCTGAAGGACCCGGCCCTCACCACCGCGAAGTACGGCTGGAAGACGGGCACCGGCATCGCCGCCCACCTGCGGCCCTCGCCCGTGATCGGCGTCCGCGGCTACCCGGAGTGGAAGGACAAGGCCGCCACTCCGGCCTACCAGGAGTACTACAACGGCGCGTTCGGCCTCGGCGGGCTCAGAGACCGCCTCGTCGGCGACGGCGACCGGATCCTCGACCGCTACCAGCGCTGAGCCGGCCCCGCACCACCACGGCGAGTGCCGCACCACGCAACCCCACAACAGAAAAGAAGACGAACGCCATATGAGCGTCAGGCTCGAATGCACCCCGTCAGCAGACGACACCCCCCGCCCGCAACGCACCGCGGCCACGGCCGCGTTGCGGGACCGCGCCCGCGGTGCCCTCCTCGGACTCGCCGTCGGCGACGCGCTCGGCGCACCCGCCGAGAACATGAAACCCTCCCAGATCCGCGAACGCTGGGGCCGCATCGAGGGGTTCGTCGCCGACGACCCCGCCGGGACCGACGACACCGAGTACGCGATCTTCTCCGGCCTGCTCCTCGCCGACCACGGCCACGACCTCACCGTCGACCACGTCGAGGCGGCCTGGCACGCGTGGATCGCCGACCGCGACGAAGCGGGCTTCAAGGGCGCCGGGTTCAGCGAGCGCGGCACCCTGGAGAACCTGCGCCGGGGTCTGGCGGCGCCCATCACCGCGCAGCACCGGCACGCCTGGAGCGACGGGCTCGCCATGCGCGCCGCGCCCTTCGGGGTGTACGCCGCCGGGCGCCCCGCCGAGGCGGCCCGGCTCATCGCCATCGACGGCACCGTCTCGCACGACGGCGAGGGCATCCTCGGCGGCCGGGCGGTGGCCGCCGGGGTCGCGGCGGCGATGGTCGGCCACCACCCGGACGCGGTCGTCCAGGCCGCGCTCTCCGTCGTCCCCGAGGACTCGTGGACGGCACGCTCCCTGCACCGCGCGGTCGCCACCGCCCGCCGGGCCCGCCGCGACCCCGACCGCACCCAGCTGTCCGTGGAGCGCGCCGTCCGCCGGGCCGTCGTCATCGGCGGCTACCCCTGGACCGACCTGGCACCGGAGGCGGTGGGCCTCGCCTTCGGCGCGTTCGCGGCGGCGCGGGGCGATTTCCGGGGCGCCGTGCTGATGGCGGTGAACATGGGCCGCGACGCCGACACCACGGCCGCCGTCGCGGGCTCGCTCGCCGGAGCACTGGGCGGAGCGGGTGCCATCCCCGCCGACTGGGCGGAATCCATCGGTCCGGTACGGGGCAGTTGCCTGCCGTCGATGGCCGGACGGCACATTCTGGACCTCGCGGACCGGCTCACCCCTGCCGGCCCGGACGAGGCGGAGGCGACGGCGTGACGACGACGGATGACGGCACGGCCGCGACGGCCGGACACGGCGGTGCGGACAGCGGCGCCGAGGCGCTCGCGCGAGTGGCGTACGGCGGCGGGACCCCGGCCGCCGCATTTCCCCTGGGCGCCGAAGCCCGTACCGCCGAAGCCCGTACCACCGAGGACCGCATCGCCGGTCTGCTGCTCGGCATCGCCGCGGGCGACGCCGCCGGGTGGCCCTCCGGCAGGCACCGCGCCGCGCGGCTGCCCGACTGGACGCGGCGGCTCACCCGGGAACTGGACACTTTCGCCGAGCAGAACGCGACCACGACACTCCCGGTGCCCATCGCCCTGAACCAGCCGCCCGAACCCCTGCGCCTGGGTCCGTCCGACGACGCCGAATGGGCGGCCTTCACCGCGGGCGCCGTGCTCGACGCCGCCGCCGAGGGGCTCGGCGACCTGCCCACCGACCGGCGGGTCCGCTCCGCGCTCGCCGTCGCCTGGAACGGGCTCGCCGACGAGATCGCCGCCGCCGCGGACCGCGCCGACGAGATCGAGTCCGCCCGCATCCCGCTGCGCGCCCGCATCTCCGTCCGGGCCGGCCTGGGCAACCTGGCCACCGGACTGCGCCCGCCCGCCACCGGCCACGACAACCCGCACTACTTCGACGACGCCGCCTGCGTACGGGCCTGCGTGCTGGCCGTGGTCCACCCCGGCGACCCCCAACGGGCCGCCGTACTCGCCGAGTTCGACGCCCGCTACACCCAGGACGGCGACGGCGTGCACGGCGCCCGCGCCATGGCCGCCGCCGTCTCCGCGGCGCTCGGCGGGGCCAACGTCCACACCTGCGTGGACGCGGCCCTGGCGCAACTGCCCGACGGCACCGAGATCCGCCGCAACGCGCTGCACGCCGTCGACCTCGCCCGCGCCGCCGTCGCCGACCGCCCCGGACTGCCCGGCAACGCCTTCGCCCTCGTCCCCGTCCTCGAACACGAGATCGTCGACCACGTCTACAGCTACGGCATCGCCGCCGCCGAGACCGTCCCCGTCGCGCTCGCCGTGGCGACCGCCGCCGAGGGCGCCGTCGCCGAAGCGGTGCCCACGGCCGCCTGCCTCTCCCGCGTCGCGGACTCCGCGCCCGCCCTCGCCGGCGCGTTGACCGGCGCGATCGGCGGGGCCTCGGCGCTGTCCCCGCACTGGCGCAACGCCTGCCGCACCCTCGTCGGCTGCGCGCTGCCGTACCTCGCGGGCACGGACCTGATCACCCTCGCGCGGCGCCTCGCGGCGGCCCCGTTCCTCCCCGTCCCACCCCGCTCCGCGGAAGGAATCCCGGCATGACCAGCACCATTACTCCGATCCCGACCCTGGAGGACCGCGTCACCGGCGTTCTCGTCGGCGCCGCCGTCGGCGACGCGCTGGGCGGCGCCGTCGAGGGCTGGACGCCCGAGGCCATCGCCGAGCGGCACGGCGGCCGGATCCGCGGCATTGTCGAGCCGTTCCACAAGGCCGAATGGCGCACCGCCCGCCCCATCGCCCCCTACCACAAGGGCGACGGCCACGTCACCGACGACACCCTCATGACCCACGCCCTGGTCCGCGTCTACGAGAAGGTCCGCGACCACCTCGACGCGTACGCCGTCGCCGACCACCTCGTCCCCGATCTGATCGGCACGCCCCGCTGGATCCCCGAACTGGAGGCGGAGGCACTGCCGTTGCAGCGGATCTTCCTCGCCGAGAAGTGGATCGTGGCCCGCATCCACTACGGGCACGTCGACCCGCGCGAGGCCGGTGTCGGCAACATCGTCAACTGCGGTGCCGCGATGTACATGGCGCCGGTCGGCGTCGTCAACGCCGGGAATCCGCGCCGGGCCTACGAGGAGGCCCTGGACGTCGCGGGCGCCCACCAGTCGTCGTACGGCCG
This sequence comes from Actinobacteria bacterium OK074, assembly GCA_001298575.1. GTDB lineage: Bacteria > Actinomycetota > Actinomycetes > Streptomycetales > Streptomycetaceae > Streptomyces. The sequence goes on along the minus strand of LJCV01000252.1, from coordinate 123,059 downwards.
GGAGGCGGCCGGGGTGTTCGCGGCGGCCGTGGCCTCGGCGTGCCGGCCCGGGGCGAGCCCCGAGTCGGTGGTCGAGGACGCACTGAGGCTCGCGAAGGACGGCACCCGCGCCGCGATCCGGGCGGTCCGCGACGAGGCCGCCCGCCACGACGACTTCGAGTCCGCGCTGGGCCCGTTGCGCGCGGCGGTGACCCCCTACGACACCGTCGGCCCCGACTACCGCAGCCCCTCCCTCGGCGCCCGCCGCCCCTCCCGGCTGCACGCCATCGAGGAACTCCCCGTCGCCCTGGGCATGTTGCTGGTCTGCGGCGGCGACTACCGCGAGACGGTGCTCGGTTCGGTCAACTACGGCCGGGACTGCGACTCGATCGCGACGATGAGCGGGGCCATCGCGGGCGCGCTGGGCGGGGGGGCGGCCGTGCCGGGGGAGTGGAGCACGGAGGTGGCGCGGGCCAGCCGTCTCGACCTGCACGCACCGGCCGCTTCGCTGGCCCGGGTGGCGCGCGAGGTCCATGCGCTGGACGTGGAGCGGCACCGAGCCCACGAGGCCGCGTTCGCGGCGATCTCGGGGGCGTGATGCTGCGGTTGACGTGGGTGCAGCCGGAGGATCTGGTGGGGCACGAGTTGCGGCAGGCCGCGCAGGACGGTCGCTGCGCGGCTTCGGTGGAGCGGCGGTGGTTGGCGGCGGGGGGTTGTGCGGCGCCCGAGCGGGTGGGGGCGTCCCCGGTGCCGGTCTCGCCCGAACTTCGGGTGTTGGCGGGGGTGTTGCTGGACGAGTTGGCTGAGATTCCGCCTGCCGCGGGGGAGCCGACTGAGTTGGGTGGCATTGCTGCCTTGTGTCCTGCGTACGAGGGGGTGCGCCTGGGGTCTCGGGAGAATGGGTTCGTTGGCGGGTGCGGGTCCGTTGTGGCTGGTCGCGCCCACGCGGCGGTAGCCGCACATTCAATACAGTCCCGCGCCCCTTACGGGGCGACCCTGGGCCGGGAGTTGAAAGGACCGTCCGCCGCGGTCCCCGAGTCGTCCGCCGTCATTCCCCGGCTTCATGCCGCCTGGCTCGGGCGCGCCGTAGGGTGTCTGCTCGGGAAACCCGTCGAGAAGGTCTCCCTCGCCGGTATTCGGGCCATCGCCGGCTCCACCGCCAACTGGCCCCTGAACGGCTACTTCACCGAAGTCGGGCTGGACCCCGCCGTCGCCGCCGCCCATCCCTGGAACCGGCGGTCCCGGCCCACCTCTCTCGTCGAGAACATCGACGGGATGCCCGAGGACGACGACCTCAACTACCCGTTGCTGGGGCTGTTGTTGCTTCAGCGGTACGGGCACGGGTTCAGTACCGCGGACGTGGCCTCGTTGTGGCTCGACGAGTTGCCCGCGGGGCGTACCTTCACCGCGGAGCGGGTGGCCTACCGGAATCTGCTCTGCGGGGTGGAGCCGCCCGCCACGGCCACCTACCGCAATCCGTTCCGGGAGTGGATCGGGGCGCAGATCCGGGCCGACGTGTACGGCTGGACCAACCCGGGCGCCCCGGCCCGGGCCGCCGAACTCGCGCACCGGGACGCGACGTTGACGCACACGGCGAACGGGGTCTACGGCGCCGTGTTCGTGGCCGCCGTCGTCGCGCATGCCGCCGGGCCCGAACCCACCACCGTGCACGAGGCGTTGGCCACCGGACTGCGCTTCGTGCCGCCCGACTCCCGTTACGCGCGGGCGATCCGCTTCGGCATCGACACCGCCCGCGCCGAACCGACCGGTACCGCCGCCGGGTTCGCCACCGTCGTCGACGCACTGCACGCCCGCTACGGCCGCGACCACCACTGGGTGCACGTCCTGCCGAACGCGGCCCTGCTCGCCGCCGCCCTCACCCACGCCGACGGCGACTTCACCGGCTCCATCTGCCGTGCGGTGTCCGGCGGTTGGGACACCGACTCCAACGGGGCGAGCGCCGGATCGATCGCGGGGCTGCTGGCCGGTTCCCCGGACGCGATCGACGAGCGCTGGACGGCGCCGCTCAAGAACCGCCTCGCCACCACCGTCGCCGGTTTCGACGGCATCGGCTTCGACGAACTGGCCCGGCTCACCGCCGAGTCGACCGCATGAACGAGCGGAGTTGACCGCATGAACGAGCAGCACACCCGATCCCGACGATCCGTTCCCCCGCCCGGCCCCCTCGACGGTCTGCGCGTCCTCGACCTCGCCACCCTCTTCGCCGGCCCCCTGTGCGCCACCCTGCTGGGCGACTTCGGCGCCGACGTCGTCAAGGTGGAGCACCCGAGCAAACCCGACCCCTCGCGCGGGCACGGCCCGGCGAAGGACGGCGTCGGGCTGTGGTGGAAGCTGCTGGGCCGCAACAAGAGGAACATCACCCTCGACCTGTCCACCCCCGGCGGGCGCGAGGTCCTGCTCAAACTGGCCGCCGACGCCGACGTACTGGTGGAGAACTTCCGCCCCGGCACGCTGGAGAAGTGGCGGCTGGGCTGGGACGAACTCGCCGCCGTCAACCCGCGGTTGGTGCTCGCGAGGGTCACCGGGTTCGGGCAGTTCGGGCCGTATGCGCACCGGCCCGGCTTCGGCACCCTCGCCGAGGCCATGAGCGGGTTCGCCGCCGCCACCGGGGAGCCCGACGGGCCGCCCACGCTGCCGCCGTTCGGCCTCGCCGACTCGATCGCCGCGATGGCCACCGCGTACGCCGTGATGGCGGCGCTGCGCGGCCGGGACGCGACCGGGCGGGGGCAGGTCGTCGACCTGGCGATCATCGAGCCGATGCTCGCGGTCCTCGGCCCGCAGGCCATCTGGTACGACCAGCTCGGCTACGTCCAGCCGCGCACCGGCAACCGGTCGGTGAACAACGCCCCGCGCAACACCTACCGCACCAGCGACGCGCGGTGGGTGGCGGTGTCGACGTCTGCGCAGTCGATCGCCGAGCGGGTGATGCGGCTGGTCGGGCACCCCGAGTACGTCGGCGAGGAGTGGTTCGCGACCGGCACCGGCCGCGCCGCCCACGCCGACGAACTCGACGGGGCGGTCGGCGCGTGGATCGCCGCGCACACCCGCGACGAGGCCCTCGCCGCCTTCGAGAAGGCGGAGGCCGCCATCGCGCCGGTCTACGACATCCGCGACGTCATGGCCGACGAGCAGTACCGCGCCCTCGGCTCGATCACCGAACTGCCCGATGCGGACCTCGGCACCGTCCGGATGCAGAACGTCCTGTTCCGGCTCTCCGAGACGCCCGGAGCCATCCGCTGGACCGGCCGCGCGCACGGCGCCGACACCGACGAGGTCCTCGCCGCGCTCGGCCTGACCACCGCGGACATCGCCGCCCTGCGCGCGGAGGGCGCCCTGTGAACGGCCACTGCGTACCCCTGACCTGGCTGTACGTCCCCGGTGACCGCCCGGCGGTGGTGACCAAGGCGCTGGCCGCGGGCGCCGACGTCGTCGTCGTGGACCTGGAGGACGCGGTCGCCCCCGACCGCAAGGCGTACGCACTGGACGCGACCGCCGAACTCCTCGCCGACAAGCACGAGGTGCCGGTGCACGTCCGCGTCAACCGCCTCGACGGCCCGCTGGCCGAACGCGAGGTGCGCGCCCTGACCCCGCTGCCCGGCCTCGACGCGCTGCGGCTGCCGAAGGTGGAGTCCACCGAGGCCGTCGGGCGGGTCGCGGACTGGTCGGCCGAGGTGCCGGCGCTGTACGCGCTGCTCGAATCGGCGCTCGGCGTCGAGCACGCCTACGACATCGCTCGGCATCCGTGCGTGCGGGGCATCGCGCTCGGCGAGGCCGACCTGCGCGCCGAACTGGGGGTGCGGGACGGCGCGGGCCTGGCCTGGGTGCGCGGCCGGGCCGTGGTCGCCGCCCACGCGGCGCGGCTCGCGCCGCCGCCGCAGTCCGTCTACCCCGACGTCCGCGACACCGAGGGCCTGGCCCGCTCCTGTGCCGAGGGCCGGGCGCTGGGCTTTCTCGGCCGTACGGCGATCCACCCGCGGCAACTGCCGGTCATCGAGGCGGCGTTCCTGCCGACGCCCGCGGAGGTGGCCGCCGCCCTGGAGGTGGCCGGGGCGGCCGCCGCGGACGCTGGCGCCCCCGCCCTGGCGGACGGCCGTTTCGTGGACGCGGCGGTCGTCGCGGACGCCCGCCGCGTGCTCGCCCTGGCCGAACGCCGCCGGGTGCGCTGACCGGCCGGGGGCGGCGCCGCACGGCCGGTCGGCCGGGCACAGTGATGCATGCGGTATGGGTGAAATGGTCGAGGGTGCGTATATCGCACATAAAAGTTACATAAAGGAATGTGGAGACGGTGTGCAGATCCTTTGCGCGTCCCGGTTGGACCCTTTGGAACAATCGGCCGCCTTCTGTTGCCGTCGGGAAAACTCTTGTTTGCCGGTCGGTGTGTGGGACGGTCGGAAGTGAATTTCACGGGGAGAAAGCGGCACAGGCCCCTTGCCGAGATCGATCGGATTTATCGGCATTCGGCGCCCGGGGGCGACTCGGCTTCCCTGACGTGTTCCTGACGATCACCTGACGCGATACGGGCGAATTGGGCGATCCTTCGGATGTTCGTCCGGTTTGATCAGGCCACGGTGGCATGGACATGGGGAATTTACCGGACCCGGCAAGGTGATCGGGAGTGTTTCGCGGATGTGAGCCATCGGTGAATGTGTTGCGGTGTTTCAACACTTTGATGCGCCTGTGTCAGGGCTGTTCGCGGGCCCAACTGGCGTCGGAACTGAAGCCAATTGACCGAGATTTCCGCCCTTGCGTCGGCCGGGTCCACGTGGCTGAATTGTGTCGGTGGCATACTGGCGCACCCTGCCGACGTTGACCGGTTGGTAACCACGGCGCTAGCTTCGGCCTGAGTTTCATCTGTGAGTTAGGAAAAGGCATCCGGGCAGATGACGCGTCCGCCACGCGTCAGGGTTCCCGCACGTCATTTAACCCGTCCCCCTGCTTGGATTCCCGTTGTCCCAGACCCCCCACCGTGCAGTCCTCCCCCGTGCATTCGGAGAATCATGACGTCTGCAGCGCGCGCCACGGACATGATCATTGGCATCACCCCGTTCGCCGAGCCCGACGCCAGGCTGGCCGCGGCGGTCTGCCGCGCCGGCGGGCTCGGGATCCTCGACCTGGGCGGCGGTGACCGAAGATCACGCGAGGCGCTGACCCGCGTCCGACGGCTGGCCCCCGGCGCCTTCGGCGTACGCGTCGGGGCCGGCTGCCGCATGACGCCCGCGGACATCGCGGCGGACGGCGGACCGCACACCGTCGTCCTGGCCGTCGACGCCCCCTTCAGCGCCGGTGACCTCGTCGCCGCCCACCGCGTACTCGTCGAGGTCACCGACCTCGCCCAGGCCCTCGACGCGGTCCGCGCCGGGCCGCACGGGCTGATCGCCCGCGGCAGCGAGAGCGGTGGCCGCGTCGGCGAGTTGAGCACCTTCGTCCTGCTCCAGCAGGTGCTGAACCACCCCGACGTGGACCTCCCCGTGTGGGCCGCGGGCGGCATCGGCCCCCGCAGCGCCGCGGCCGTCGTCGCGGGCGGCGCCGCCGGAGTCGTCCTCGACAGCCAGCTCGCCCTGCTCGCCGAGTCCCGGCTGCCCGAGGCCGCGGCTGCCGTGCTGCGCTCCATGGACGGCTCCGAGACCACCCTCGTCGCGGGCCACCGCGTGCTGCACCGCCGCGGCCCCGACGCCCCGCAGGTACCCGCCGACCCCGCCGCCGTGTCGGGCATGCTCGGCGCCCACGACCTGCGCACCCAGCTGCTGCCCGTCGGCCAGGACGGCTTCCTCGCCGCCCGCTTCGCCGACCGCTACGGCGACACCGGCCGCACGGTCCGCGCCCTGACCGAGGCGATCCAGGACGCCGTACGCGACGACACCCCCGCCCGCGCCCTCGCCGCGGACTCCCCGATGAGCCGGGCGCTGGGCACCCGGCTGCCCCTCGCGCAGGGCCCGATGACCCGGGTCAGCGACCAGGCCCGGTTCGCCGCCGCCGTCGCCGAGGACGGCGCCCTGCCCTTCCTCGCCCTGGCCCTGGCCACCGGCGAACAGACCCGGCTGATGCTGGAGGAGACCCGTACCGCCGTCGGCGAGCGGCCCTGGGGCGTCGGCGTCCTCGGCTTCGCCCCGGAGGACCTGCGCGCCGCCCAGCTCGACGCCGTACGGGAGCTGCGCCCCAGCCACGCGATCATCGCGGGCGGCCGGCCCGCCCAGGCCGAGGCCCTCGAACAGGAGGGCATCCGCACCTTCCTGCACGTGCCGTCGCCCGGACTGCTCAAGCAGTTCCTCGACGCCGGCTCCCGGCGCTTCATCTTCGAGGGCTCCGAGTGCGGCGGCCACGTCGGACCGCGCCACAGCTTCCCCCTCTGGGAGGCCCAACTCGCCGTCCTGGAGGACTTCCTGGACGGCGCCGACGACGCCACCGCCGCGAGCCTGGAGGTGTTCTTCGCGGGCGGCGTCCACGACGAACGCTCCGCCGCCATGATCGCCGCCCTCGGCGCCCCGCTGACCGCACGCGGCGCGGCCGTCGGCGTCCTGATGGGCACCGCCTACCTGTTCACCCGGGAGGCCGTCGAACGCGGCGCGATCCAGCCCCTGTTCCAGCGGCAGGTCGTCGACGCCACCGCCACCACCCTCCTGGAGACCGCGCCCGGCCACGCCACCCGCTGCGTACCGAGCGCCTTCACCGACGGCTACCGCGCCCACGAGGCCCGGCTGCGCGCCGAGGGCGCCGCCGACCGCCGGGTCTGGGAGGAGCTCGAACAGCTCAATGTCGGCCGCCTGCGCATCGCCAGCAAGGGCATCGAACGCGACTCCGCGACCGGCGCACCCGTCCCCGTCGGCGAGGAACGCCAGCTCAGCGACGGCATGTTCATGGCCGGAGACGTCGTCGTCCTGCGCTCGGCCACCACCACCGTCGAGGCCCTGCACCGCTCGGTCACCGACGGCGCCACCGCCTTCCTCGCCGCCGGCGCGGCCCGCCTGCGCACCGAACTCGGCCTGGCCGAACCGGAAACCGCCGAGGCGCCCCGGCCGCTGGACATCGCCGTCGTCGGCATGGCCTGCATGTTCCCCGGCGCCCCCGACGTCGCCTCCTTCTGGGCCAACGTCCTCGGCGGCCACGACGCGGTCACCGAAGTCCCCGCCGAACGCTGGGACCCCGCCGTCCACTACGACGAGCAGGGCGACGGCGCCACCACCTCCAAGTGGGGCGGCTTCCTGCCCCGCATCCCCTTCGACCCGCTGTCCTACGGCATCCCGCCGGCCTCCCTCGGCCACATCGAACCCGTCCAGCTCCTCGCCCTCGAAGCCGCCCGGCGCGCCCTGGAGAACGCCGGATACGGCGACAAGGGCCGCAGCTTCGACCGGGCCCGCACCTCCGTGGTCTTCGGCGCCGAGGCGGGCAGCGACCTTTCCAACGCCACCACCCTGCGCGCGGTCCTGCCCGCCTACTACGGCAAGGTCCCCGACGGCGTCGAGGAGCAACTCCCGGGCCTGACCGAGGACTCCTTCCCCGGCATGCTCGCCAACGTCATCTCCGGCCGCGTCGCCAACCGCCTCGACCTCGGCGGCGCCAACTACACCGTCGACGCCGCCTGCGCCTCCTCCCTGGCCGCCGTCGACGTGGCCTGCAAGGAACTCGTCGGCGGCACCAGCGACGTCGTCCTGTGCGGCGGCGCCGACCTGCACAACGGCATCAACGACTACGTCCTCTTCTCCTCCGTGCACGCGCTGTCCCCGACCGGCCGCTCCCGCGCCTTCGACGACTCCGCCGACGGCATCGCACTCGGCGAGGGCGTCGCCTGCGTCGTCCTCAAGCGCCTCGCCGACGCCGAACGCGACGGCGACCGGATCTACGGCGTCATCAAGGGCGTCGGCAGCTCCAGCGACGGCCGCGCCCTGGGCCTGACCGCGCCCCGCCCCGAGGGCCAGCGCCTCGCCCTCCAGCGCGCGTACCGCAACGCGGGCGTCTCACCCGCCGAGGTCGGCCTGGTCGAGGCCCACGGCACCGGCACCGTCGTCGGCGACCGCACCGAACTCACCATCCTCAGCGAGGTGTTCACCGAGGCCGGGGCCGATGTCGGCGGCGCCACGCTCGGTTCGGTCAAGTCGCAGATCGGGCACACCAAGTGCGCCGCCGGACTCGCGGGCCTGATCAAGACCACCCTCGCCCTCCACACCGGAGTCAAGCCGCCCACCCTGCACATCGACCGGCCCAACGCGGCCTGGCAGCAGGACAGCAGCCCCTTCGCCTTCCACGCCGAGGCCCGCCCCTGGGCGGCCCCGCCCGCCGAACGCATCGCGGGCCTGAGCGCGTTCGGCTTCGGCGGCACCAACTTCCACGTCGTCCTTGAGGCGTACGGCGACGCCGTGCCGCCCGAGCAGAGCCTGGACGCCTGGCCCGCCGAACTGCTCCTCTTCCGTGGCAAGGACCCGGCGGCGATCCGCCGCACCGTCGAGGACGTCCTCAAGGCCGCCGAGGCCGACGGCCGCCCCTGGCGACTGCGCGACCTCGCCCTCAGCGCGGCCCGCCGCGCCGACGCGAGCCACGAGCCGGTGCAGGCCGCGGTCGTCGCCACCGAAGTCGACGGCCTCGCCGGGCAGCTGCGCCGCGTCCTGGCCGGGGAGCACGACCCGGCGGCCGGCATCCACCTGGCGCGGCCGGAGGCGGCGGACGGCAAGGTCGCCTTCCTCTTCCCCGGCCAGGGCAGCCAGCGGCCCGGCATGCTCGCGGACGTGTTCATCGCCTTCCCCGAACTCCAGTACTACCTCGAACTCGGCCGCGCCCACGCCGGCGTCCTCTACCCGCCCACCGCCTTCGACGAGGCCGCCCGCGAGCGCCAGCGGGCCGCGCTCACCGACACCCGGGCCGCCCAGCCCGCCCTCGGCATCACCGGCCTCGCCGCCCACGCCCTGCTCACCACCGCCGGCGTCCGGCCCGACATGGCCGCCGGGCACAGCTACGGCGAACTCGTCGCGCTCGCCGCCGCCGGCGCCCTCGCCCCCGAGACGCTCCTGGAGTTGAGCGCCGAACGGGCGGAGGCCATCCTCGCGGCCACCGGCGGCGCGGACCCCGGCACCATGGCCGCCGTCGCGGCGGGCGCCGAGGACGTGGCCCAGGCGCTGCGCACGGCGGGCGCCCCCGACACGGTGGTCCTCGCCAACCACAACTCGCCCAAGCAGACCGTCATCTCGGGCCCCACCGAGGACGTCACCACCGCCGTACGGCTGCTGCGCGAGGCCGGACTCGGCGCCAAGCGCATCCCGGTGGCCTGCGCCTTCCACAGCCCGCTGGTCGCCGGGGCGGGCGAGCGGTTCGCCGCCGTCCTCGCCGAAAAGACCGTGCACGCACCGGAGTTCACGGTGTGGTCCAACCGCACGGCCACCCCCTACACCGAGGACGCCGACGCCGTACGGGCCGAACTCGCCGCCCAGATCGGCGCACCCGTCGGCTTCGTCGCCCAGATCGAGGCCATGTACGAGGCGGGCGCCCGCGTCTTCGTCGAAGCCGGACCCGGCACGGTGCTGACCCGGCTGGTCGGCCAGATCCTCGGCGACCGCCCGCACACCACCGTCGCCTGCGAACCCCGAGCCAACAGCGGCCTCGCGGGCTGGCTCGACGCACTGGCCCAACTGGCCCTGGCCGGACAGCCGGTCCGCACCGGACGGCTCCTGAGCGGACGCGACGCCGTCGACGCGGTCCGCACCCCGGCGCCGAAGCGCCCCGGCTGGACGGTCGACGGACACCTCGTCCGCACCGCCGCCGGAGACCTCCTCCCCGGTGCCCTCGCACCGGCCCGACGCGTCGTGGAGACGACTGTGACGACGAACCACCCCTACGGCGGGCCCGGCGACCGGGACGCCCGCATCGCCGAATTCCTGCGCACCAGCCGGGAGATGGTCTCCGCCCAGCGCGACGTCCTGCTCACCTACCTCGGCGGCGCGCCCGGCCAGTACATACCGGCGCCCGCGGCGCTCGGCCCCGTGCCGCAGCCGCAGTACGCCCCCGTGCGGGCGCAGTACGCGGCCCCGGCCGAACTCGCGGCGCCCGTCGAGCAGTCGGCCCCGGAGCCCGTTGCCGCCGAGCCCGCCGCCGCCGTCACCGAGGACGACGTCCAGCAGGTCGTCCTGGAGATCATCAGCGAACGCACCGGCTACCCCGTCGACATGATCGAGCCCGACCTCGACCTGGAGGCGGACCTCAGCATCGACTCCATCAAGCGGGCCGAGATCGCGGGCGAACTCGCCAAGCGGCTGGGCATCGCGGGCGACGCCACCGCCCTGGACGACGCCGAGCTGGAGGAACTGGCCAAGGCGCGCACGGCGGCCTCGGTGACGGGCTGGCTCACCGCCCGGATCACCCCGGCCACCGAGGACGCTCCGGCCGCGGAGCAGCCGGAGCCGCAGGCCGCGGAGCCCGAGGAGGCCGTACCGGTGGCCGCTGCCGCCGCCGCGCGGCCCGCCGACGAACCCCCGGTCACCGGAGAAGCCCCCAAGCGGCTCCAGTTGCAGCCGGTGGCGCTGGCCGAGCCGGACGCCTCGGCGGACCCGGTCGCCGTCCTGACGGGCAAGCGGTTCGTGCTCCTCGGCGACGGCGACGGGGACAGCGAGGGCACCGCCCGGACGGTCGCCGCCCGCCTCGCCGCGCACGGCGCCCTCGCGCAGACCCTCGCCGCGAGCCACGAACTCACCGACGCGGAGGGCCCCGTCGACGGCGTGCTCTACCTCGGCGGCCTCACCGCCGCCGGAGCGCCGGTCCTGCCCGACGCGTTCCCCGTCGTGAAGGCCGTCCTCGGCCGCAACCCGCGCTGGTTCCTCGCTGTCCGGCCCGCCGCGGGCGACGCCGCCCCGGACCTCAAGTCGGCCGGATTGCACGGCCTGTTCCGCACGGTCGTGCGCGAATACCCCGACACCGTGGCCCGGATCGTCGGAGTCGACGACACCGCCCCGGCCGCCGTCGCTGACGCCCTCTTCGCCGAACTGCTCGCCCCCGAACCCGCCCCGGTCGTGCTGCGCACCGCCGCCGGACGGCACGGGCTCGAACTCGTCGAGACACCGCTGGGCGCCCTCGCCACCAGCGGCGCCGGACCGGCCGGAGAGGGCGCCGCGGAGGCCGCCGCGCTCGGGCTCGACCGCGAGTCCGTCGTCCTGCTCGTCGGCGGCGCCCGCGGCATCACCGCGAAGTTCGCCGCGACCCTCGCCTCGGCCTCCCGCTGCCGCATCGAACTCCTCGGCCGCACACCGGAGCCCGCCGGGCCCGAGGACGCCGCGGTCGCCGCCGCCGGCACCCCCGCCGAACTGCGCGCCGCACTCGCCCGCTCGGGCGCCGGGCTCAAGCCCGCCGAGGTCAACCGCCAGGCCGAACTGATCCTCGCCCAGCGGGAGATCGCCGCCACCCTCGCCGAACTCACCGCGCTGGGCAGCGAGGTCCGCTACCGCTCGGTCGACTTCCGCGAACAGGACGCGGCCCTCCAGGCGGTCAAGGAGATCCACGCCGAACACGGCCGCCTCGACGGCGTCGTCTACGCGGCCGGAGTCATCGAGGACCGCCTGATCGCCGAGAAGACCACCGAGTCCTTCCAGCGCGTCTACGGCACCAAGACCTCCGGCGCCACCACCCTGCTCGCCGCCCTCGCGGAACTGCCCAACGGCCCCGGTTTCGCCGTCCTGTTCGGCAGCATCTCCGCCGTCCTCGGCAACCGCGGCCAGGTCGACTACGCCGCCGCCAACGACGCCCTGGAGTCCCTCGGCGCCGACTGGGCCGCCCGCACCGGCAACCGCGCGCTCACCGTCCACTGGGGCCCGTGGGCACCCACCGGCGGCCACACCGGCATGGTGAGCCCGGAGCTGGGCCGCGAGTACGCGCGGCGCGGCATCAAGCTCATCGACCCCGAGGAGGGCACCGCGGCCCTGCTCCGCGAACTCGCCTGGGGCGACGAGTCCGTGCGGGCCGTCACCTACACCTCGTCGGGCTGGTGACATGACCGACGACGTGACGGGACCGAGAGAGCCGACGGGGCGTCAAGTCCCGGTCGCCATCGTGGGGATGGCGGTGCTGCTGCCCGGCGCCGCCGGCCTCGACGCCTACTGGCGCAACCTGGTCGGCGGCGTGGACGCCATCGGCGAGGTGCCCGAAGGACGCTGGGACGCCGACTACTACCACCCGGACTCCGCGACCGGACCGGCCACCGCCGACGAGGTCTACTGCCGGCGCGGCGGCTTCGTGGACGGACTGGCCGAGATCGAGGTCACCCGGTTCGGCATCATGCCCACCTCGGTGGCGGGCACCGAACCCGACCAGCTGATCGCGCTGAAGGTGGCCGCCGAGGCCATCGCCGACGCGGGCGGCCCCGACCGGCTGCCCGACCCGCACCGTGTCGGCGTCGTCCTCGGCCGCGGCGGCTACCTCACCCCCGGCCTGGTCCGGCTCGACCAGCGGGTCCGCACCGCCGGCCAACTCGTGCGCACGCTCGGCGAGTTGATGCCCGACCTGACGCCCGGTCAACTCGACCGGGTGCGCGAGGCGTTCACCGAGCGCCTCGGCCCCGCGAGCCCCGAGTCCGCCATCGGTCTGGTGCCCAACCTGGCCGCCTCCCGGGTCGCCAACCGGCTCGACCTGCGCGGCCCCGCCTACACCGTGGACGCCGCCTGCGCCTCCTCCCTGGTCGCCGTCGACCAGGCGGTGGGCGAACTCGCCACCGGGCGCTGCGACGTGATGCTCGCCGGGGGAGTGCACCACTGCCACGACATCACGCTGTGGAGCGTCTTCTCCCAACTCCGCGCGCTCTCCCCGAGCCAGCGCATCCGCCCCTTCCACCGCGACGCCGACGGCATCCTCATCGGCGAGGGCACCGGCGTCGTCGTCCTCAAGCGCCTCGCCGACGCCGAACGCGACGGCGACCGCATCTACGCGGTCATCCGCGGCACCGGCGTGGCCAGCGACGGCCGTACCGCCGGGCTGGTCAACCCCGACCCCGGCGGCCAGACCCATGCGGTGCGGCAGGCGTGGCGGGCGGCCGGACTCGACCCGGCCGCCGCGGGCTCGGTCGGCCTCCTGGAGGCGCACGGCACCGCGACCCCGGCCGGAGACGCGGCCGAACTCACCACCCTGGCCGAGGTGTTCGGCCCGGCGGACGCGAACGGCGACGGCCACGCGGTCATCGGCTCGGTCAAGTCGATGATCGGCCACACCATGCCCGCCGCGGGCGTCGCCGGACTGGTCAAGGCCGCCCTCGCCGTCCACCACGGCACCCTCCTGCCCACCCTGCACTGCGACGACCCGCACCCCGCCCTCACCGCGACCCGTTTCCGCCCGCTGGAGAGGGCGACACCGTGGGAGACCACCCCCGAACAGCCGGTGCGCCGGGCGGCGGTGAACGCGTTCGGGTTCGGCGGGATCAACGCGCACGTGGTGCTGGAACAGGCACCGGGCGCGGTGGCGCCGTCCACGGCGGGCACACCCGCGCCGGCCCCCGCGGCCACCGCCGCCGTCACCGAACCCGAGCGCATCCTCCTGCTCGCCGCCCAAACCCCCGACCGGCTCGCCGAGTTGCTGGCCGCCGACGACTCGGCCGTCCTCACCTCCGGGCTCGACGCCGGACGCCCGCACCCCGACGCGGGCCCGGCGCGCCTCGGCATCGTCGACCCGACCGCCAAGCGGCTCACCCTGGCCCGCCGCACCATCGCCAAGGGCCGCGCCTGGCAGGGCCGCAACGACGTGTGGTTCCGGCCGGGCCCCCTCCTCGACGGCGGCCCGGACGGCAAGCTGGCCTTCGTCTTCCCCGGCCTCGAAGGCGACTTCACGCCCCGCGTCGACGACATCGCCACCCACTTCGGCCTCCCGGGCCTGCCCGGATCCGACCGGTCCGGGCAGGACGACGCGACGGTCGGCGACGTGGGCCGGCACGGCCTGGGGGTCGTCGGACTCGGACGGCTGCTCGACGGGGCGCTGCGCCGCATGGGCCTGGCCCCGGACGCGGTCGCCGGGCACAGCGTCGGCGAGTGGACCGCGATGTCCGCCGGCGGACTGTACTCCGGCGACGAAGTCAACGCGTTCATGGGGGACTTCGACCCCGACTCGCTCACCGTCCTCGGCCTCGCCTTCGGCGCCCTCGGCACCTCCGCCGAACGCGTCCTGGCCGCCCTGGAAGACGGCTGGGGCGCGGCCGGACTCGTCCTCTCGCACGACAACGCGCCCAACCAGTCGATGGTGTGCGGACCGGGCGAGGCGGTCGAGGAGTTCATCCGCTCCTTCCGCGCCGAGGGCGTGATCGCCCAGGTGCTGCCCTTCCAGTCGGGCTTCCACACGCCGATGCTGGAGCCCTACCTCGCCCCCATCAAGGAAGCCGCGGACCGCTTCCGGCTGTACCCGCCGACCGTGCCCGTCTGGTCCGGCACGACCGCGGCCCCCTTCCCCGAAGGCGACGCGGCCGTACGGGAGTTGTTCGTCCGGCACCTGCTCGAACCGGTCCGCTTCCGGCAGCTCGTCGAGGCGCTGTACGCCGCCGGGCACCGCACCTTCGTCCAGGTCGGCACCGGACAGCTCGGCTCACTCATCGACGACACCCTCGGCACCCGCGACCACCTGGTCGTGGCCGCCAACTCGCCCCACCGCACCGGCCTCGCCCAACTCCGCCGCGTGGCCACCGCGTTGTGGACGGCGGGCGCGAGCGTGAGCCCCGCCCTGCCGAAGACGTCCGGCGCGACCGCCGCTCCCGTACGGGGCGCGGGGCGCCCGCCCGTCCAGCTCGACCTCGGCGGCGCCCTGGTCTCGCTCGACGGACCGGCCCTCACGTCGCTCCGCGCCGAACTGGGCACGGTCAGGAGCACGGTCACGACACCCAACACGCCCGTCCCGACGGCGAGTTCACCCCAGCCGCAAGGATCCGACCCGACCCGCCTCGACGCCCTCGCCGGACGCTTCCCGGTCGCCGCCGAACTGAGCGCCCTGATGCGGGACACCGCGGACACGGTCGCCCAACTCCTGGCCGTACCGCGGGCGTCCACCGCCGTCCGGGCCGCCGCCCCCGTGGCCGTACGGCCGCCCGCCGCGGTACCGGCCCCCGCCGTCGTGCACACGGCACCCACCGGCCCCGGCCCCGGCTCAGGTGCTCCCGTCGGTCCGACCGGCCCAACCGAACCGTGGCGCAAGGTCGTTCACGTCTCCCCGGAGACCATGCCCTACCTCCTCGACCACTGCTTCTACCCCCAGCGCCCCGGCTGGCCCGACATCGCCGACCGCTGGCCCGTCGTCCCGGCCACCACCATCGTGCGGCACATCATGGACGCGGCCGAGGAGGCGGCGCCCGGGCGGCTCGCGGTCGCCGTGCACGGGGTGCGGTTCGAGGAGTGGCTGACCGCGACCCCGGCCGTCGACGTCACCGTCACCGCGGTGCCCGAGGGACCCGACCGGCTCGCGGTCTCCTTCGGCCCGCGCGCCCGCGGCACCGTCGAACTCGCCGCCGCGCACCCGCCGTCGCGCCCCGCCCGCTGGCGGATCGACCCGGCGGACGAGGAGCCCCCCGAGCACACCGCCGCCCAGCTCTACAGCGAGCGCTGGATGTTCCACGGCCCGCGGTTCCAGGGGGTCACCGAACTCACCGCGATGGGCGACACCCACGTACGCGGCGTCATCACCACCCCGGCCGCGCCCGGCGCGCTGCTCGACAACGTCGGCCAGATCCTCGGCTACTGGATCATGTCGACGCGCACCGAGCGGACCGTCGTGTTCCCCGTCGGGATGCGCGAGATGTGCTTCTACGGGCCGCACCCGGAGGCGGGCACCGACGTCGAGTGCCTGATCAGGATCACCGAACTCACCGACACGTTCCTCGAAGCGGACGTCCAGCTCGTCGTCGGGGGCCAGGTGTGGGCGCAGCTCACCGGCTGGCAGGACCGCCGCTTCGACAACGACCCCAAGACCCGGCCCGTCGAGCGCTTCCCGGACCGCAACACCCTCTCCGAGCACCGCCCCGGCGGCTGGGCGCTGCTCCACGAGCGCTGGCCCGACCTCGCCTCGCGCGAGCTGATCATGCGCAACTCCCTGGGCGGAGTGGAGCGTTCGCAGTACGCCGAGCACGCCCCGCGCGGCCGGCGGCAGTGGCTGCTTGGCCGCATCGCCGTCAAGGACGCCGTCCGCCAGTGGCTGTGGGACCAGGGCGAGGGCCCGGTGTTCCCGGCCGAGATCCGGGTGCACAACGACGACGCGGGACGCCCCTACGTCACCGGCGTGCACGGCCGCGCCCTGCCGCCGCTGGAGGTGTCCCTGGCCCACTGCGCCGAGTCGGGCGCCGCGATCGTCCGGCCGCGCACCGGCGGGCCCGGCCCCGGCATCGACATCGAGGAGGTCGCCGAACGCACCCCGGAGACCCTCGCCGTCGCCCTCGCCGAGGCCGAACTCCGGCTGCTGCGCACCCGCTGCGCCGCGGACCCCGACGGCGGCTCCGAAGCACTGTGGTTCACCCGCTTCTGGACCGCCAAGGAAGCCGTCGCCAAGGCCGAGGGCACCGGATTCGGCGGCCGACCACGGGACTTCACCGTGACCGACGCGAGCCCCGACGGCAGCAGACTCGTCGTCGCCGGACGCCGCGCACCCGCCTACACGGTGCACTGCGAACGGACCGTCAATCCCCCCGCACTGCCGAACAGGGACTACGTCGTGGCCTGGACGACCGGACCCACGCCGGAAATGGAGAACGACCGATGACCACATCCGAACCGACCGCGGCCGACGAGGCGAGCGTCCTCGCCGACCTCACCGGCATGCTCCTGGTCCTCCTGGACGAACTCGGCTCCGACGACGTCGAGATCGGCATGGAGACCACCTTCAACCGCGACCTCGAACTGGAGAGCATCGACCTGGTCACCCTCGCCGGACTCCTCCAGGAGCGCTACGGCAACCAGGTCAACTTCGCCGAGTTCCTCGCGGGCATGGAGTTCGACGAGATCATCGAACTCACCGTCGGCCGCCTCGTCGAGTACGTCGTGACGAGCCTGAAAGCGGCGGAGGCGAACTGACGATGGCGATGGTCGACACCGGCGACATCCGGCTGCACGTACAACGGCTCGGCCCCCGAGAAGGCCAACCGCCCACCGCCACCGTGGTGTTGGTGCACGGGCTGCTCACCGACAGCCTGGCCAGCTACTACTTCACCGTCGCCCCGGCGTTCGCGGCGGCCGGCATCGACGTCGTCATGTACGACCTGCGCGGCCACGGCCGCAGCGAACGCCCGGCCACCGGCTACACGCTGGACCACAACATCGACGACCTCGAACGGCTCCTGGAACGCCTGGAGATCACCGGCCCGCTGCACCTGGTCGGCAACTCCTACGGCGGCACCATCGCCTTCGGCTGGGCCGCCCGCCACCCCGAACGGGCCGTCAGCATCAGCCTGATCGAGTCCGAGCCCGCCACCGCGAAGTGGTCGGTCAAACTCGGCGGCATCCTCAACCGGGTGGTCACCCAGCTCGCCCACAACGAGCGCGACGCGATTGCCTGGATCACCGCCAACCGCAGCCACAACACCGCCCGCCTCGCCAAGGGCGCCGCCCGGCTCGCCCGCGAGACCACCCTCGGCCAGGACATCCCCACCAGCCGGGTCCTGACGGAGGACGAGATCAGGGCCGTACGCTGCCCCGTCCTCGGCGTGTACGGCGGTGACTCCGACCTCGCGGACCTGGTCCCGTGGAAGGAGACCGTCCTCACCGACTACCGGCACGTCGTGCTGCCCGGCCACGAGCACTCCGTGCTGGTCGAGGCGCCGGGCCCGGTCGGCGGGCACATCCTGGAGCTGATCCGGACGGCGAGCACCGCGCAGCTGGCGGGGGCCGAGGCCCGGTGAGCGGATTCCTGTTCGTCGTACCGCCCCTGGTCGGGCACATCAACCCGGCCGTGGGCGTCGCCGCCGAACTGACCGCGCGCGGCCACCGCGTGGCCTGGGCGTGCTCGGACCCCGCGCTGGTGCGGCGGCTGGCCGGCGAGCAGGCCGCCGTGTTCACGTGCGCCGGGCCCGCCCTGGGGCCCGGCGGCGCCGAACGGCCGCCGGACCTGCGGGGCCCGCAGGCGCTGAAGTTCCTGTGGGAGTACTACCTGGTGCCCCTCGCCGACGCGATGGCGCCGGGCGTGGCGGCGGCGATCGAGGAGTTCCGCCCGGACACGGTGGTCGCCGACCAACAGGCGTTCGCCGGCGCCCTGGTGGCCGAGCGGCTGGGCCTGCCCTGGGCCACCTCCGCCACCACCTCCGCCGAGTTCGTCGACCCGCTGGCCGGACTGCCCAAGGTCACCGAACACCTCGACGGACTGCTGGCCGCGCTGCGCGGCCGGATCGGCGACCCGGCGGGCAGCGCCGACCCGCGGTTCTCGCCGCACCTCGTGCTCGCCTTCAGCGTCCCCGAACTCGTCGGCCCCGACGCCGTGCACGGCGAACAGTTCCGCTACGTCGGCCCGTCCGTCGCCGCCCGGCCCTCCACGACCGGCTTCCCCTGGGAGTGGCTCGACGAGGGCCGCGCCACCGTGCTGGTGAGCCTCGGCACCGCCAACACCGACGTCGGCGCCCGCTTCCTCGGCGAGTGCCTGACCGCGCTGCGCGAACGCGCGGACCGGGTGCAGGGCGTGATCGTCGACCCGGGCGGCACCCTCGCACCCGACACCGGCCATGACAAGGACGTGCTGATCGTCCCGTCCGTGCCCCAACTCCCGCTCCTGGAACGGGTCGACGCCGTCGTCTGCCACGCCGGCGACAACACCGTCTGCGAGGCCCTGTGGCACGGCGTCCCCCTCGTGGTGGCGCCCATCCGCGACGACCAGCCCGTGATCGCCGGCCAGGTCACCGACGCCGGAGCGGGCGTGCGGGTCCGGTTCGGCCGGGTCACCGCCCCCAAGCTGGGCGCGGCGCTCGACGCCGTCCTGCACGAGCCCGAGGCCCGCGCCGCCGCCGAACGCATCGGCACCGCGTTCCGCGCCGCGGGCGGCGCCCCGGCGGCGGCCACCCACCTCGAACACCTGGCGACCGGCGCGCCCAAGGAGGCGGACCAGTGAGCGACACCCCCGAGCCAACCGCCCCACCAGCGGCCCCCGACCGCGCCGCGCAGGTCGCCGCCCTGCGCCCCGGCTACTCGGCCGACCTGGCCGCCGGCACCGAACGGTTCTTCGAACCCCGGCGCACCGCCTGCCCCTGGTGCGACTCCTCCCGGCTGAAGACCCGGCTGCGCACCACCGACCTGCTCCAGCACAAGCCGGGCCGCTTCGTCCTGGACCGCTGCGAGGACTGCGGACACACCTTCCAGAACCCGCGCCTGAACGAGGCCGGCCTGGAGTTCTACTACCGGGACTTCTACGACGGCCTCGGCGAGCAGGAGCGCGGCAAGACCTTCGAGGGCCGCACCGACATGTACCGGGGGCGCGCCGAGTCCATGCTGCCGCACGACCCCACCCCCAAGAACTGGCTGGACGTCGGCACCGGCCACGGCCATTTCTGCGAGGCCGCCCGCGCCGTCCACCCCGGCACGACGTTCGACGGGCTCGACTTCACCGACGGCGTCGAACTCGCCGAGCGCGAGGGCCGGGTGGAGCGCGGCTACCGCGGCAGCTTCCCCGAACTGGCCCCGGAGATCGCCGGCCGCTACGACGTCGTGAGCATGTTCCACTACCTGGAGCACAGCACCGACCCCGACCGCGAACTGCGCGCCGCCTGGCAGACGATCCGCCCCGGCGGCCACCTGCTCATCGAGGTCCCCGACCCCGAGAGCCGCTACGCCCGCCTGCTCGGCCGCTGGTGGCTGCCCTGGCTCCAGCCGCAGCACCTGAACTTCGTGCCCGTCGGCAACCTGCGCCGCCGGCTGGCCCAGCTGGGCTTCACGGTGGTCGGCGAACAGCACGCCGAGCCGCACGACCCGGTCGACCTGCTCGCCGCCACCTGGCTCGCGGTGGACGCCGCGGCCCCGCGCGAGGACGTGCCGTGGCTGGCGAAACCGCCGAACGGCTTCAAGCGTTTCCTGCGCGGCGCGGTGCTGCTGGCCGCCGTGCCGTTCTTCATCCTCGGCACGCTCCTCGACCGCTTCGCCGTACGACCGCTGTCGCACCGGCTGCGGGTGTCGAACGCGTACCGGGTGCTGGCGCGGCGGGACTGAGGGCGGGGCCCGGGGCTTTTCGAAGCCGAGGCCGGGGGAGGGGGCGCCGCTGCGCACGGGCCTACGGGCCCGGGCCTGGCCCATGGGCTGCGGGCACCCCCTCGTCGGCGATCAGCCCTTGCCGAGGAGCTTGTTCATCTCCTTGATCTCGGCGGTCTGGGTGCTGACGATGTCGTCGGCCATGGACGTGGCGGCGCCGTAACGCCCCTTCTGCTTCTCCGTGGTGGCCATCTCCACGGCACCCTTGTGGTGCTCGACCATCATGGTGAGGAACATCTTGTCGAAGTCCGTGCCGGACATCTTCTCCAGCCCGGCCATGTCGGCGTCGGTCATCATGCCGGGCATGCTCGACATGCCGGAGGAGTGGTCCATGCCCGGCATCGAGGAGTCGGACGCCGACGCGTCGGGCACGTCCTCGCCCCACGCCTTCAGCCAGCCCGTCATGGTCGAGATCTCCGGGCCCTGAGCCTTCTCGATGCGCGCGGCCAGCTCCTTGACCTGGGACGACGAGGCCCGGTCGGCGGCGAGCGCGGCCATCGTGACGGCCTGCTGGTGGTGCGGGATCATGCCCTGCGCGAAGCTGACGTCCTGCGCGTTGTGCGCGCCGGCCTCGGCGCTCGCCGACGGCGAACTGCCCGCGGTGGAACCGGAGTTGTCGTCGCCGCAGGCGGCCAGGGTGAGAGCGGCGGTGGCGGCCACGGCCACGAGGGCGGCACGGCGCGCGAGAGTGCGAGTGGTCATGCGTGAACTCCTGCTGGTGCGATGCGCGTGCGCGAAGTCGGCGGCGCACGGCGGGTGTTGTGGATCAGGGCGGCAAGGCGTACTGACGGGCACCGCGCCGGGACGGGGCGTGGTGCGGCGACTGCCTCTAGATCCGCAGGAGTTGGAGTTCGGCGAGGGAGGGTGGCGCACGGCCGCCGTCCGGGGCACCGACCGTGAGCGAGCGCACGGCCTCGGGCGTGTCGGCCGCGGCCACCGGGTCCGCGACGAGCGGAGGCAGGGCGGGAGCGCCGTTCACGGCGCCCGAGGCGCAGGTGGAGTCGGCGTGTTGGACGTGTCCGGTGCCGCAGCCGCCGGCACAGCCACCGCAGCCGGTCGCCGTGGACGCCGACGGGGCCTCGGCCGGGGCTGCCGCCGCCATGGGCGCCATGTGGCCCGGGTCGGGCACCGCTCCCGCCACCGTGAGGGCGTGCATGCCGAAGAGCCCGGTCAGCAGCGCGAGCACGAGCAACACCCGCCACCGCCACGCGGGCGGTCGTCCGGAACGCTGCTCGGGGTGGTTCACGGGCCTCATGCTAGGCGAGTTCTGTGAGGCGTGTGTGCCGAGGCCCAAGTTACGTGTGTGTCGGCCGAGTTGCGTGTGTGTCGGCCCATACGGGGTGCGCGGGGGCCCCGAAGTGCCGAAACGGGTGGAGCCCCTCGCCCGGCGGGGGAGATCATGAAGCCATGTCCATCATTCACCGCACCACCATGAAGCCCACCAAGCTGGAACTCCTCACCCCCTGGCTCCCCGCACAGCCGTGGTACACGGGCACGGCCGACGCGCCCGTCCTGTCGCGGACCGGCGGCTTCCGGCTCGACGACCCGGAGGGCGCGGTCGGCATCGAGTTCATGGTGGTCACCGACGAGTCGGGCGCGCACCCGGTCTCGTACCACGTCCCGCTCAGCTACCGCGCCGAGCGCCTGGACGGCGTCGAGGAGTCCGCCCTCGTCGGCACCTCCGAGCACGGGGTGCTCGGCCTGCGCTGGATCTACGACGGCACGCACGACCCGGTGGTCGTCGCCGGACTGCTGGCGCTGCTCCAGGGGCGGGGCGAGCCCCAGATGCAGAGCGTGAGCGACACGCCCGACCCGTCCGTCGCCTTCGCGTTCACGGGCGGTGCCGTGGCCTCCGGCGTCGAGTCCACGACCGTCACGCACGGCAAGGACGGCACCCGGCTCGCCATCACGACCTCGACCGGCGGGCCCGTGACCGTCGACGTCACGCGGCTGCTCGGGGCGGCGGTCACGACGGACGCCCTGGGCCACGTGACCGCGGGCTGGCACGCGCCGGACGGCACCGACCACCGGGACGTGTTCGCCGTCCTGCGCGGCGCGACCGCCTGACGGCCGCGGGGGCGGTCAGACGACGGCCGCCGCGGCGGGCACCACCGCGTCGACCAGCCCCCAGCGCAGCGCCTCCGCGGCGGTCAACTCGTCGCCCGACAGCGCCAGATGGGCCGTACGCTCGCGGCCGATGCGCACCGGCAGGCTCGCCGTGCCGCCCGCGCCGGGGATCAGGCCCATGCCCACCTCGGGCAGCCGGACCACGGTGTCGGGCGCGGCGAGCACCCGCCCCGCGAACGCGGACAGCTCGATGCCCGCGCCCACGCAGGCCCCGTGCAGGTGGGCCGTCACCCGGTCGGCGCAGCGCTGCAACAGCGCGGCCGGGCTGCGGTGCACCCGCACCAGGTGGGCGGCGGCGGTGTCGCGGGAGCTGCCGAACTCGGCGAGGTCGCCGCCGCTGCAGAAGGCGGGCCCCTGGCCGTACAGGTCGACGTGTTCGACGGACGGATCCGCGACCGCGACGGAGAGGGCCTCGCACAGGGCGTCGCGGGTGCCCGCGTCGAAGGCGTTGCGCACCCACGGCCGGTCCAGGGTGACGGTGAGCCGGGCCCCGTCGCGCTCCAGCCGCACCGGCGTGTCGGCCGGGCGCGGGACCCGCCGGGGCGCCGCCGCCAGCCAGGCCCGGAAGCCCGCACCGCCCTGGAGCGCCGAGTAGGCGAGCGACTCGGCCACCAGGCGCTCGGCCGGGGCCAGCCGGACGCCCATCCGCAGCACCTGCACCAGCGCGACGGCCGCCGCGGGCTGCCCGGCCACGACCGACGCCAGCCGTGCGGCCGTGGCCTGCGGGTCGGCGCAGCCCACCCACGGGCGCGGCGGGTCGGCGACGCCGGTGAGGAGGACGTCACAGCCCTCGGTGACCGACGTCGGCGCGGCGGCCACCCCGACGACCACGCGGTCCACGACCTCCGCGATCGGCGGCAGGGGCGTGCGGTCCAGGTCGACCAGCAGGAACGGCGAGTCCACGGTGATCTCCCTCCGGCGAGGACCGGAGTGTAATTTGGGATCACCTCCGAAGAGAAGGGGGAGGGGAGTGGTGGAGAACCGAACTCTCCGGCACGGGCCGGATCTTCGGCGGTCCGCGGACCTCCGGGACTGGGCGCGACTGCCGTCCTGGACGGCCGCCGTCGAGCCCGTACTGGCGCCGCTCGCCGGGGCCGCCGACTCCTTCACCGGCCTGACCGGCGTGCCGGTCCACCTGCCGACCGCCCTCTTCCTGCGCGCCCGCCTCATGGGCCACACCCCGCCCGGCCGGACCTCGGCGGGCGGCTCCTGCCACCTGCTCGCCACCGCCGACGGCTGGGCCGCCGTCAACCTGGCCCGCCCCGACGACACGGCCGCCCTCCCGGCCCTGCTCGCCCTGCTGGGAGCGTCGGGTGAGGACCTGCACGCCCTGCGCACGGCCGCCCGGAGCCGCACGGCCGCCGAGGTCGCCGAGAGCGCCCAACTGCTCGGCATCGCCGCGGCCGGACTCGGCCACGCCCACGGCTCCCGCCCGCCCGTGCACGCGCGCCTGCTGGGCGAACGGCGCGTCCGCACCCTCGCCGACGTCCGGGTCGTCGACCTGTCGGCGCTGTGGGCGGGCCCGCTGTGCGCCCGGCTCCTCGGCCTCGCGGGCGCCCGGGTGCTGAAGGTGGAGAGCACCACACGACCCGACGGCGCCCGGCTCGGGAACCCCGCCTTCTACCGGTGGCTGCACGACGGCCACGACAGCCGGGTCGTGGACTTCGCCACGGACGCGCTCGCCGAGGCCGTGGACGGGGCCGACGTCGTCATCGAGGCGTCCCGGCCGCGCGCACTGCGCCGCCTCGGCATCCACGCCGAACGGTTCCTCGCGGCCCGGCCCGGCCGGGTCTGGGTCGGCATCACGGGTTACGGCCGTGACGACGACCGGATCGCCTTCGGGGACGACGCGGCGGTCGCGGGCGGCCTGACCGGACGCGACACGCACGGCGACCCGGTGTTCCTCGGCGACGCGCTCGCCGACCCCGTCACCGGCGTGTACGCCGCCGAGGCCGTGGCCCGCTCCCTCGCCGCGGGCGGCGGGGAACTGCTCGACGTCTCCATGGCCGCCTGCGCCGCCGCACTCGCCCGGACCCGCCGGTGACGTCAACCCCCTTTCTGTTCCACGACGTCGAGATCGAGCGGTACGGCCGGGTGGACGTGCGCGTCGCGGACGGGCGCGTTGTCGAGATGGGCCGGCGGCTGGTGGGACGGCCCGACGTGGATGGGCACGGTGGGGTGTTGCTGCCGGGCCTGCACGACCACCACGTGCACCTGGCGGCGCTGGCCGCCGAGACCGCGTCGGTCCGCGTCGGCCCCGCGGACGTCGACGGCCCGGACGGCTTCGCGGCGGCCCTGCGCGCCGGGCCGCCGGGGGAGTGGGTGCGGGCCATCGGCTACCACGAGAGCGTGGCCGGGGAACTCGACCGCCGGGTCCTGGACCGGTACGCGCCCGACCGCCCGGTACGGGTGCAGCACCGCACGGGGGCGCTGTGGGTGTGGAACAGCGCGGCGCTGCGGGCGGCGGGGCTGGACGACGGGGCGGACGGCTCGGGCGGCGACGGGCGGTTCTGGCGGGAGGACGAGCGGCTGCGCGGTCACGCGCCGCCCGTACCGCTCGACCTGCCCGGCGTGGGCCGCCGCGCCGCCGCCCTCGGGGTCACCGGGTTCACCAACGCCGACCCCCGCCCGGCCGCCGGTCTCGTCGAGACCCTGGCGGCGCTCCCGCAGCGGGTCGTCGTGATGAGCGTGGACCGCTCGGTGAAGCTGATGCTCGACGACGCGACCCTGCCGACCCCGGACCAACTGGCGCACACCATCGCCGAGTCGCGCCCCCGCCCGGTCGCCGTCCACTGCGTGACCCGGGTGCAGCTGCTGGTGACGCTGCTCGCCCTGGACGAGGCCGGCCCGGTCACCGGCGACCGCGTCGAGCACGGCTCGGTGATCCCCGCCGAGACGCTCCCGTGGCTGAAACGGCTCGGCGTGACCGTGGTGACCCAGCCGCACTTCCCCGCCGAACGGGGCCGCGCCTACGCCACCGACGTGGACGCCGACGACCGCGCCCACCTCTACCGCTGCCGCACCCTCGCCGAGGCCGGCATCCCGGTGGCCGCCGGAACCGACGCGCCGTACGGCACCGCCGACCCCTGGGCGGTCATGCGCGCGGCGGCCGACCGCGAGGACGGCGAGGCGATCGACCGCCGGGCGGCACTCGGACTGTTCCTCGGACAACCCCAACTCCCGGGCCGCGCAAGGGAAGTGGACGTCGGCGCACCCGCCGACCTGTGCCTGCTGCACGTCCCCCTGCGCGCGGCCCTGGACACGCTCTCCGGCGACACGGTACGGGCGGCCTTCGTGAACGGACGCCCGATCACGCCGCTGTGAAGCGGGGCTGTGAGGCGGGGCCGTCTCTCAGACGCTGTACCCGCCGTCCACGCCCAACGCCTGCCCCGTGATGAACCCCGCCCGCTCGGAGGCCAGGAACGCCACCGCCTCCGCGATGTCCGCCGCGTTGCCGAAGCGCCGCAACGGAATGTTGCGCCGGGTGACGGCGAGGGCCGCCTCGTCCAACTCGCCGGTGCTGATGAGCCGTCCGGCGATGCCGTCGGTGAGCATGCCGGGCGCGACACAGTTCACCCGCACGCCGTAGCGGCCCTCCTCGGCGGCCAGCGCCCGCGCCACCGCCTCGACCGCGCCCTTCACGCCCGACGACAGCCCGTCGCGGACCGGGAAGCGGCGGGTGGCCACGGTGGTGACCGCGACGACACTGCCCCGGCCCGCCCGCAGCAGCGGCAGCGCCGGGTGCACGAGGTTGAAGAACCCGGCCGCGTCCGCGTCGAGTTGGGCCCGGTACTCGCTCGGTGTCACCCGGCTCAGATGCCGCATCGGCACGTGCGGGCCCGCCGCGTAGACGAGGGTGTGCAGGCCCCCGAACGCCTCGGCGGACCCGGTGACAGCGGCAGCGGTCGCGGCCTCGTCGGTCAGGTCCAGCCGCAGGGCGAGCGCACGGCGCCCCAACTCCTTGACCTCACCGGCGAGTTCGTCCGCCGCGTCCTGGTTCGAGCGGTAGGTGAACGCGATGTCGCTGCCCCGCTCGGCCAGCACCCGGACCACGGCCGCACCGATGGCGCCCGTGCCGCCCGCGACGAACGAGACCCCGGCCCTGCCGTCGAAGTCCCCTGGAAAACCAGCCGTGTTGTCCGGCACCGGACCCCCTCACAATCCGAGCGACTTGGCGACGATGACCTTCATGACCTCGCTCGTCCCGGCGTAGATGCGGGTGATGCGCGCGTCCGCGTACAGCCGGGCGATCGGATACTCCAGCATGTAGCCGTAACCGCCGAAGAGTTGAAGACAGCGGTCCACGGCACGGGCCTGCATCTCGGTGCAGAAGAGTTTGACCTTCGCCGCGTCCGCGCCGGACAGCTCCCCGTCGACGAGGTCGGTCACGGCCCGGTCGAGCATGGTCTGTGCGGCCTCGATCTCCGTGGCCACGGCGGCCAGTTCGAACTTCGTGTTCTGGAACCCGGCGACCGGCTTCCCGAACACCTGGCGTTCCTTCACGTACGCGACCGTCGTGTCCAGCGCGGCCCGCGCCTGCGCCACCGAGCCGACCGCCACCGTCATCCGCTCCTGCGCCAGGTTCTGCCCGAGGTAGCCGAAGGCCGCGCCCTCCTCGCCGAGCCGGTTCGCCACCGGCACCCGGACGTCGTCGAAGGCCAGCTCCACCGTGTCCTGCACCTTGATGCCCAGCTTCTCCAGCACCCGGCCCCGGCCGAACCCGGGCATGCCGTCCTCGACGACCAGCAGGGTCAGCCCGGCCCGCCGGTCGTCCGGGTCGGTCGACGTCCGCGCCACCACGATCACCAGATCGGCGAGCAGCCCGCCGGTGATGAACGTCTTCGCCCCGTTGAGGACGTACGCGTCCCCGTCCCGCACCGCGGTCGTGCGGATCCCGGCGAGGTCGGAGCCCGTGCCCGGTTCCGTCATCGCGATCGCCGTCAGCAGTTTCCCGGAGGCCAGCCCGGGGAACCAGCGTCCGCGCTGCTCCTTGTCCGCGTAGGCGAGGAAGTACGGCAGGATCACGTCGAGTTGGGTGCGGACCGTGCCGAGCGTGACCAGCGCGCGGGCCGCCTCCTCCTGGAGGACGACGTTGTAGCGGTAGTCCGCGACCCCCGCCCCGCCGTACTCCTCGGGGATCGCCACCCCCAACACGCCCAGCGCGCCGAGCTGTTCGAAGAACGAACGCGGCAACCGCCCGCTCTTCTCCCACTCGGCGTAGTGCGGGACCACCTCGGCGGCCACGAAGTCCCGCACCAGGCCGCGGAACGCCTCGTGGTCGGCGGTGAACAGGGTTCGGCGCACAACAGCTCCCGTCAGGAGGCGAGTTCGACGAGGGTGGCGTTGGCGGTGCCGCCGCCCTCGCACATGGTCTGCAGGCCGTAGCGGATGCCGTGCTCCCGCATGTGGTGCACCATGCGGGTCATCAGGACGGCACCCGACGCGCCCAGCGGATGGCCGAGCGCGATGGCCCCGCCGAGCGGATTGAGCAGCGCGGGATCGGCACCGGTCTCGGCCAGCCAGGCCAGCGGAACGGGCGCGAACGCCTCGTTCACCTCGAACACCCCGACCTCGCGCAGCCCGACACCCGCCGCGCGCAGCACCTTCTCGGTCGCCGGAATCGGCCCGGTGAGCATGAGTACCGGATCGGAGCCGACGACCGTGCCCGCACGGCAGTACACGATCGGCGCGAGCCCCAACTCCCGTGCCCGCTGCGGGGTGGTGACCAGGAGCGCGGCCGCCCCGTCGGAGATCTGCGAGGCGTTGCCCGCGTGGATCACCCCGTCCCGCTGGAACGACGGCCTGAGCCGGGCGAGCGTCTCGACACTGGTGCCGCGCCGGATCCCCTCGTCGGCCGCCACGGCCGTGTCGTCGACGGGCACGGACACGATCTGCGCCGCGAACGCCCCACGGTCCTGCGCGGTCGCCGCCAACTCGTGCGAGAGGGAGGAGAACTCGTCGAGCCGGGTCCGCGTCAGGCCCCACTTCTGGGCGATCCGCTCCGCGGCGATCCCCTGGTTGAACCCGAACCCGCCGTAGCGGGCGAGCGCCCCGGGCCCGTACGGCTCGCCGCCGGCCTTGGCCGCGCCCAGCGGCACCCGGCTCATGACCTCCACGCCACCGGCCACGACGACGTCCTGCCGGCCCGACAGCACCGCCTGCACGGCGAAGTCCAGGGCCTGTTGACTCGAACCGCAGGCCCGGTTCACCGTCGTCCCCGGCACGCTCTCGGGCCAGCCCGCCGCGAGCACCGCGTACCGGCCGATGTTGCTCGACTGGTCGCCGACCTGGGAGACGCACCCCCACACCACGTCGTCGACGGCCCCCGGGTCGATGCCCGTCCGCCGCACCAGCGCGTTCAGGACGACGGCGGAGAGATCGGCCGGGTGCATACCGGCCAGCCCGCCGTCGCGTCTGCCCACGGCGGTGCGGACCGCCTCCACGATCACTGCCTCACGCACTACGGCCTCCCCTGGGTTGTGTGCGCCGCGCGGGCTGTCTGCGCCGCGGCCACCGACCAGCGGCCGGTGAAGCGCGGCGGGCGTTTCTCGACGAACGCGGTGAACGCCTCCGGGACGTCCGCCGTCGCGTAGTTCATCGCCTGCGCCCGCGCCTCGCCCGCGAGCGCGTCCCGCAGGGTGCGATCGGCGCCCTCGTTGAGCAGCGCCTTGTTCTGCGCGAGCGCCACCGGGGCCCCCGCCACCAGCCGTACGCCGAGATCGTCGACGAAGGCGTCCAGTTCGGGCGCGGGCACCACCCACGTCACCAGGCCCAACTCCCGTGCCTCCGGGGCCTCGATCGTCTCCGCCAGCAGCGCGAGCCGCTTGGCCTGCTGCAACCCGACCAGCTTGGGCAGTAGCCACGAGCCGCCGCAGTCCAGCGAGAGCCCCCGGCGCGCGAAGATCTGCGAGAACCGGGCCTCGGGCGTCGCCACCACGAAGTCGCATCCCAGCGCGAGGTTCCAGCCCGCGCCGACCGCGACTCCCGTCACCTTGGCGACGGTTGGCACCGGCAGCTCGTGCAGCAGCAGGGTGACATCGGTCAACGTCCGCATCCGGTAGAGGGGATGGACCGGACTGGGACCGCCCGAGATGTCGGCCCCCGAGCAGAAGTCGCCGCCCGCCCCGGTCAGCACCAGGGCCCGTACGGCACGGTCCCGGCCCGCGGCGGTCAGCGCCTCGTTCAGGGCGTCCCAGGTCGCGTTGTCGATGGCGTTCTTGCGGTGCGGCCGGTTCAGCGTCAGCGTCCGCACGCCGTCGCGGTCCTCGACCAGCAGGACCGGCGCCGCGCTCACGCCACCACCCCCCGCTCCCGCAGCGCCGCGATCTCCCCGGCGTCCAGGCCGAGTTCGCCCAGTACGGCGTCGGTGTGCCGGCCAAGCTCCGGGATCGCGCCCATCGGCGGCTCGTAGCCGTCGATGACCGGCGGCGGCAGCAGCGCCCGCACCGGACCGGACGGCGTATCCACCGAACGCCACCGGTCCCGGGCCACCAGATGCGGATGGGCGACGACGTCACCGGTGGTGTTGTAGCGGGCGTTGCCGATGCCCGCCGCGTCCGCGCGCTTCTGCACGTACGCCAGGTCGTGCCGCCGGCACCAGGCCGCGATCTCCACGTCCAGGGCCTCGCGGTGCTCCAGCCGGTCGGCGTTCGACCGGAACCGCGCGTCGTCCGCGAGATCCGGGCGCTCCAGCAACTCCCGTGCCAGCCGCTGCCATTCGCGGTCGTTGGTGGTGCCGAACACGACCGTGTGCCCGTCCGCCGTGCCGTACGACCCGTACGGCGCCACCGCGGGCGACCCCATGCCGAGCGGCTGCTGTTCGACGCCCGAGTGCTGGGTGTACGTCAGCGGATACCCCATCAGCTCCGTCATCGTGTCGAAGAGGCTCACCGCGACGGACGAGAAACCCCGGCTCTGCCCCCGTCCGCGACCGCACAGCAGCGCCATCACCGACATCGCGGCGTACAGCCCGCTGCACACGTCGGCCATCGGCGGGCCCGCCTTCGCCGGTGCCCCCTGACGGCCCGTCACCGAGCAGGCGCCCGACTCGGCCTGGGCGAGCAGGTCGTAGGCCCGCTTGTGGGAGAGGGGGCCGCCGGGGCCGTAGCCGTCGATCTCGACCGCGATCAACTCCGGGTGGCTGACGGCCAGTTCGGCGGGGGACAGGCCCAGCCTCGCGGTGGTCCCCGGGGTCAGGTTCGACACCAGGACGTCGGCGCGGTCCAGCAGCCTGCGCAGGACCGCGATGCCGTCCGGGTGCTTGAGGTCCAGGGCCACCGACTCCTTGCCCCGGTTGAGCCACACGAAGTGCGCCCCGAGGCCCCGCACGACGTCGTCGTAATGCCGGGCGAAGTCACCCCCATGGGGGTTCTCCACCTTGACGACCCGGGCGCCGAAGTCGCCGAGCGTGCGCGTGCACATCGGGGCCGACACCGCCTGCTCCAGCGCGACCACGGTAAGTCCGGCCAGCGGGCCGGGAGTTGTCGTCACGGGTCAGCCCCCGGCCGTGAACCGCGTGCGCAGCTCGTCCTTGAGGACCTTCTGGCTCGCGTTGCGCGGCAGCGCGTCGGCGAACCGGACGTGCCGGGGGACCTTGAAGTTGGCCATGTGCTCGCGCGCCCACGCCACGACCTCCTTCGCGGTGAGGTCCGTGCCCGGCTCCGGTACGACGAACGCGCAGCCCACCTCGCCCATCCGCTCGTCGGGCACCCCGATCACCGCGACCTGGGCCACCGGCCCGTAGCCGAGCAGGAGTTGTTCGATCTCGGCCGGGTAGGCGTTGAAGCCGCCGACGATGAACATCTCCTTCCTGCGGTCCACGATCGCGAGGTTGCCCGCCGCGTCCACCTGTCCCACGTCGCCGGTGTGCAGCCACCCGTCGGCGTCGATGGCGGCCGCGGTCGCGGCGGGGTCCTCCCAGTAGCCGCGGGTGACGTTGTAGCCGCGGACCAGGATCTCCCCGGGCACCCCCGCGGGCAGTTCGCGGCCGTCGTCGTCGGCGATGCGGATCGCCACGTCCGGGATGACCCGCCCGGTGGTGCGGGCGACCAGTTCCGGCGGGTCCCCGACCCGGGTGGTGGTCACCAGCGCCGACGACTCGGTCAGGCCGTACGCGCTCAGCACGATGTCGAAGGTGAGGTCGGACTTCATGGCGTGGATCAGGGACTGGGGGATCGTGGTACCTCCGGTCATGGACACCCGCAGCGACGACAGGTCGTACGCGGCACGGTCGGGGTGGTGGAGCAGGTCGTGGAAGATCGTCGGCGGCCCGAGCAGGATGCTCACCCGCTCCCGGCTGATGACCTCCAGCGCCGTCCCGGCGTCGAACACCGGCATCGGCACCACGGTCACCCCGTGCAGGTAGGACGCCAGCCAGCCCGCCTTGTAGCCGAAACAGTGGAAGAACGGCGGGATGACCAGGAAGGTGTCACCGGCGGTGAAGGTGTACTCCTCGGACATCCAGCCGTACGCGCGCAGCGACTGCCCGTGGGTGAGCACGACTCCCTTGGGATGACCGGTGGTTCCGGAGGTGAACATCACGTCGGACACGTGCTCCGGGGTGAGCGCGTCGACGCCCGCGTGGGCGGCCTCGGCGGACACGCCCTCCGCGCCCTTGAGGAACTCCGCCCACGTCAGCCCCGCCCCGCCCCGCGCCCCGCGCACCGACACCGTCCGCCGCAGGGCGGGCAGTTGGGGATCGGCGGCACGCAACTGGGCGATGTAGTCGTTGCCGAGGAAGTCCGCCGCGAACACCGCCGACGCCCCCGACGTGCGCAGGATGTACGCCAACTCCTGTGCCTTGAAACGGGTGTTGAGCGGGACGACGATGCCACCGGCCCCCTGGACGCCCAGCGCCGCGAGGATCCACTCGGCCGAGTTGGGCGCGCACAGGCCCACCCGGTCGCCCGGCCGGATCCCCAGCGCAATCGCGGCCCGCACCGCCTCGATCGTCCGCTGCTCCAACTCCCGGTAGGTCCAGCGGTGTTCGCCGTCCACGAGGGCGGTCCGGTCCGCGTGCCGCCGGGCGGCCAGCCTGATGACGTTCGGGATGCTCAGAAAGGTCTCGTCGTACCGCATCAAGGGGCTCCCAGGGCTAGCCGTTCGAGGGCAGGTGCAGGACCCGTTTCGCGATGATGTTGCGCTGGATCTGCGAGGTCCCGCCGTAGACGGACGCGGCGCGCGAGTACAGGTAGTCCCCGAAGAGACCGCCGCCCTCGCCGTGCTCCTCCGGGAACACCTTCAACGCCGTCTCGTACAGCCGCTGTTCGGCCCGCGTCATCAGGAGCTTGTCGACCGAGGACTCCGGCCCGGCCGGCTGCCCCGACCGCCGCTCGGCGATCCGGCGCCGCGCATGGGCCACCAGCACCTCGTAGTCGACGACACACCGGCCGACCTCCGACCGCAGCCCGTCCGGCAGTTCACCGCCCCGCTCGTCGACGGCCGTGCGCAGCCGCTCGATCAGCAGCCCGTACTTCGACAGGTGCCCGGTGTCCAGGGCGTTGCGCTCGTACGCCACCGTCGTCATCGCCAGCGCCCAGCCGACCCCCTCGGCGCCGATCCGCTCCGCCTCCTCGATCCGGACGTCGTCCAGGAACAGCTCGCAGAACTCGTCGTCGCCGTTGGCCGCCCGCAGCGGCCGTACCGTCACGCCCGGACGGTCCAGGGGCAGGGCGAACGCGGAGACCGAGGTGTGCGCCGGGGCGTCGCGGTCGGTGCGGGCCAGCAGCAGGCACAGGCCGGAGTACTGGGCGTAGCTCGTCCACAGCTTCTGGCCGCGGACCGTGTAGTGCCCGTCGGGGTGCCGCTCGGCGAACGTGCTCATCCCCGCCAGGTCCGAACCGGCGCCCGGCTCGCTGAACCCCTGGCACCACACGTCGTCGCCGCGGAGCATGCGCGGCAGCAGGGCCAGGCGCTGCTCCTCGGAGGCGAACTCCAGCAGGGCGTGCGCGAGATAGCCGATGCGGGGCACTCCCGGAGCCCGGCAGGCGCCCAACTCGTCGCTGATCGCCACCTGGTGAAGGGCCGTCAGACCCCGGCCGCCGTACCGCTCGGGCACGTCGAGGCCGACCCAGCCGCCCGCGTGCAGCAGGCGGTGCCAGCGGTGCAGGAACACCGGAACGGGCTCGTCCGCGAGCCGTTCGGGCAACGGGTGCTCGGCCAGCCAGTCGCGGAACTCCCGGCGCAGCCGGTCCAGTTCGTCGAAGTCGCCGAAGTCCAGGGGCAGTTCGGTCATCGTGTCGCCTCCCCGGCGGCCAGGACCGGCAGCAGGTCCCCGGTGGTGGCCAGCAGCAGGGCGCCGACCCGGACCCGGCGCAGATACAGGTGCGCGATGTGCTCCCAGGTCTGGGCGATCCCGCCGAATGCCTGCATCCCGGCGTAAACGGCCTCCACCGCCGAGGAGTTGACCTCGGCCTTGGCGACCCGCGCCGCCGTCAGCGCCCGGTGCGGCGGCTCGTTGTCCAGGCACCACGCCGCGTACCGGACGGCGCTGGTGCACGCCTCCACCAGGACCGTCGCGTCGGCCAGGAGGTGCTGCACCGCCTGGAAGGACCCGATCGCGTGCCCGTACTGGCGGCGCTCGCGGGCGTACTCCACGCTCGCGCCGACGAACGAGCGGGCGGCGCCGACGAGTTCGGCGGCCACCACGACCAGGGCGTACGCCTGCCAGCGCCGCAGCCCGTCCGCGTCCAGGGTGCCGACGAGCCGCCCCGGCGCCCCCGGGTCCACCGAACGGACCGCGCGCAGCAGGTCGGTGGTGGGCGCGGGCGGGCCCAACTCGGCGGCGTACACGCCTCCTTCGGCGGTGACGCACAGCGCCGTGCTCGCGCCCTCGCTGTCCCAGGCGACCAGCTCGGCCGGGTAGGTGCGCGGGAAGCGGAGGTCGCGGGCGAGGGCGATCGTCGGCGTCGTACCCGCTGTCGTACCGGCTGCCGTGCCGGCGTCGGACCGCGGGTCGCCCAGCAGCCGCAGCAGCTCCGGGGCGAGCAGGACGGTGCCCAGCATCGACGTGGTGAGCGGGCGGCTGCCGTGTTCCTCGGCGAGCAGGGCGCACTCCTGCACGGTGGCCGCGGGCGGCGAGGAGCGGCGCAGTTCGGCGAGGCCCAGCTCGGACAGGGCCTGCTGTGCGGCGGCGCGCGCGGCGGGCTTCGCCTCGTCGGCCGAGCCGATCGCGTGCCGTGCCGCGAACGTCCGGAACAGGTCGCGGACCAGCTGGAACTCCTCGGGTTCCATGTCAGCGCTCCTTGTCCGGGGAGGGGGCGCCGGTGGCTGTGCCTTCGGTGGCGGCTTCGTCCGGCTTCGTGTTCGCCGACCCCTCTGCCTTGGCTCCGCCCGCCCTGCCCCCGCCCGCCCGTGCCGCGAGTTCGTTGATGATCCGGATGTGGTCCGGGCTGGTCATCGTCGCCCGCTCGGCCATCAGCGCGGCCTCCATGCCGCCGCGCGAGACCTGCTCCACCACCGCGGCCAGCGCCTGCTTCGTCGCGCGGAGCGCCTGCGGTGGCTGGGCCGCGAGCCGGTGGGCCAGGGCGAGCGCCTCGCGGTGGAGGTCCGCGGTGGGCACGACCCGGTTGGCGAGCCCGAGTTCGACCGCCTTGGCGGCCGGGATGCGGTCCCCGGTGAAGAGGTACTCCTTGACCCGCAGCAGGCTGGTGAGCAGCGGCCACAGGGTCACGCCCCCGTCGCCCGCCACCAGGCCCACCGAGATGTGCGGGTCGGCGAGATAGGCGTCCTCGGCCATCAGCACGAGGTCGCAGCCGAGCGCGAGACTGCAACCGAGGCCGACGGCAGGGCCGTTGACCGCCGCGATCACCGGCAGCGGGAAGCGGATCATCTCCGTCTGGATGGTCCGGTCGAGCCGGATCGAACGGTCCCGCAGCTCCGCGTCGTCGTGGTGGCGCAGCAGGTGGTCGAAGTCGCCGCCCGCGCTGAACGCCCGCCCGGCGCCGGTGAGGACCACCGCGCGGGCCTTCGTGTCGTCGGCGAGTTCGCGCCACACCTCGGACAACCGGCGGTGCAACTCCTCCGACACGCCGTTCAGCCGGTCGGGCCGGTTCAGCGTGACGACGCGGACGTCGCCGTCGGCGGTCACGGTCAGGACGGGGCTCACCTGGCTCATACGCCAGAGCATATGAAAGGTCAGACCGAAGCTGTCAATGGTGTTGCGTAAAAAAGAGAATCACGTTCTCGCGAGGCGGCGCCGATGAACCCCGCCCAGGTTTGCCACCGATCAGCCCCCGGACCCGCCGGCCGTCAGTCGCCGGAGCTACCCACAGTCAGTCCCCGGACTCCGCCAGCTCCACCCGCTCCCGCCCGTCCACCTCGGCAGCCGCGCGTGCGAACCCGCACACGTGCCGGGTCATCCGGCGGGTCGCCGCCGCCCGGTCGCCGTCCCGGATCGCGTCCGTGATGCGGGCGTGCGCGCGGGCGGTGAGGTCGCGGATCTCGGCGTCCATGAACCGTTCGAGGTTCGTGGCGGCGTAGATGGACTGCGAGAGCGCGCTCATGAACCCGATGAGGAGTTCGTTGTCGCCCGCCTTCGCCACGGCGTTGTGCCAGCGGATGTTGGCGCGCAGGAACCGCTGGATGTCGTCGCCGGACGCGATCAGGTCCGCGTTGGCGGCCTCCAGCTCCGCGAGATCCTCCGCGCTGCGGCGCCCGGCCGCCAGCGCGGCACAGGCGGGCTCGATCGCCTCGCGCGTCTCGTGCAGCGCCTCCAGCCGGATCTGCTGCCCGCGGATCACCAACCGCACGGTGTTCGCGACCGATTCGCGCCCCGGGCGGTGCACGTAGGCGCCGCCGCCGCGGCCCGGCCTGATGTCCAGCAGCCGTTCGACCTCAAGGATCCGCAGGGCCTCGCGGACGGTCGCGCGGCTGAGCCCCGTCTGCTCGACGAGCTGGCGCTCCGGCGGCAGCGCCATGCCCTCGGCGAACTCGCCGGTCAGGATCCGCTCCCGCACCTCGGCGGCGAGCACGTCCGACGCCTTCGGCACCGTCAGCGCCTCGAACCGGGGACCGGGACCGCGGGACGGACGCTCACCGTTGTGCACGGGTTCGGGCCTCTCACTGGGAACGGCGTTTGGCTGAACCATTCAACACGGGCCGCACCGGCGCTGTCATACGCCGCCACGGCGCCCGCCGCCGAGGCATCCCGCCACTCACCTCCGCCTCCTCCCGCTCAGATCACCAGCCCCCCGTCCACCGGAAGCACCTGCCCGGTGATGAAGGACGCCGCGTCGGAGGCGAGGAAGACGAAGCTGCCCGCGATCTCCTCCGGATCGGCCCAGCGGCCCAGCGGGATGCGCGCCAGCATCCGCTCGGCGAACTTCGGGTCGGTGCGGATGGTCTCGGTCATCGGCGTCGCCGCCAGCGGGGCCAGGGCGTTGACCAGGATCTTCTTACGGGCCAGCTCGCGCGCGAGGGATTTGGTGAAACCGATGATCCCCGCCTTGGCCGCCGAGTAGTCGACCTGGCCGAGCGTGCCGGTCAGCCCCGCCGAGGAGGTGACGTTGATGATCCGCCCGGTGCCGTCCGTGGCCAGCAGCGGCAGCGCGGCCTGCGTGCAGTGGAAGGCGCCCATCACGTGAATGTCGACGATCCGCCGGAAGGCGTCCTCCTCCAGCTTGTCGAACATGGCCGGAGCGGTCACCCCCGCGTTGTTCACCAGGATGTGCAGCGTGCCCCCGGTCGGCGAGGCCGCCCGCCGCGCCGCCGCGTCCGCCGCCGCCCGGTCCCGTACGTCGAGGGCGGCGCCCTCGGCGGTGTGTCCGGCCGCGGCGATCTTCCCGGCGACCGCGTCGGCCGCCGCCCCGTCGACATCCGTGACGAGCACGGCGGCCCCGGCGCGGGCCAGCGCCGCCGCGACGGCCGAACCGATGCCGCCCGCGGCGCCGGTGACCAGCGCGGAGCGGCCCGTGAGGTCGAACAGTCCCCTGCGGTCGTCGTCGCTCATCAGTAGCTCCTCGGCAGTCCCAGCGTGTGCGAACCCAGGTAGTTGAGGACCATCTCCTGGCTGATCGGGGCGATGCGCATCAGGCGGGCCTCGCGGAAGTAGCGGGCCACGTTGTACTCCTCCGAGTAGCCCATCCCGCCGTGGGTCTGCAGCGCCCGGTCGGCGGCGGTGAACCCGGCGTCCGCGCACAGGTACTTGGCGGTGTTCGCCTCGCGCCCGCAGGGCCGGCTGGTGTCGTAGAGCCAGGTCGCCTTGCGCAGCACCAGTTCGGCGGCGTCCAGGTGGGCGAGCGAGTCGGCGAGCGGGAACTGGATGCCTTGGTTCATGCCGATCGGGCGGTCGAACACCTCGCGTTCGCCCGCGTACTTGACGGCCCGGTCCAGGGCCACCCGGCCGATGCCGAGCGCCTCGGCGGCGATCAGCATCCGCTCCGGGTTGAGGCCGTCGAGCAGATAGCGGAACCCCTGCCCCTCCTCGCCGACCCGGTCCTCG
Organism: Actinobacteria bacterium OK074; assembly: GCA_001298575.1. GTDB lineage: Bacteria > Actinomycetota > Actinomycetes > Streptomycetales > Streptomycetaceae > Streptomyces. The sequence goes on along the minus strand of LJCV01000252.1, from coordinate 85,346 downwards.
ACCGGGATTCGCAGGTCGTCGATGAACAGTTCGTTCGACGTGACGGCGTTGCGGCCCATCTTCGGGATGGGGCGGATGTCGACGTGGTCGCGGTCGAGGTCGGTGAGGAACAGGGTCATCCCGTCGGTGCGCTTGGCGACCTCGTCGAGCTTCTGCGTCCGGGTCAGCAGCAGGATCTTCTCCGACTCCATCGCCTTGGAGATCCACACCTTGCGGCCGTTGACGACGTACGAGTCGCCGTCGCGGCGCGCGTACGTGCTGATGCGCGAGGTGTCCAGGCCCGCGCCCGGTTCGGTCACGCCGAAGCAGACGTGCAGGTCGCCGGTGGCGATGCGGGGGAGGGTGCGCCGTTTCAGCTCGGCGGAGCCGTGCACCACCACCGGGTGCATGCCGAAGATGTTGAGATGGATCGAACTGGCGGCGTTCATGCCGCCGCCGGAGCGCGCGGCCTCCTCCAGCAGCAGGCTGGCCTCGGTGATGCCGAGGCCGTGCCCGCCGTACTCCTCCGGGATGGTCAGCCCCAGCCAGCCGCCGCGCGCGACGGCGTCGTAGAACTCGGTGGGGAACGCGTGGTCGCGGTCCTTCTCCATCCAGTAGCGGTCGTCGAAGTCGCGCAGCAGGCCGGCGACGGCCTTGCGGATGGTCTCCTGGTCCTCGGTCAGCTCGAAGTCCACGGTATGGACCTTTCTGCGGCTTGTGAGGCGCGAAACATATCAAAGGTCAGACCGAAAGGGGTAGGGGTACGGTTTCGATGACCGATGATCAACACCCGGTACCCGCACGGGTGTCCGTAGCCGTATCCGTATCCATGTCCGGAGGTGGGCCAGTGATCACGACCGTGGCGGGTGCGCCGTCGATGGCGGTGGCCGTCGACGCCCTGCGCAGGAGCCTGCTCGACGGCCTCGACCCGGAGGCGGGCCCGGCCCGCACGATCGTCCCGGTCACCGCCGGTCAGCTGCTGCTCATGCCCGCGGAGTGGGGCGCCTACGCCGGGGTCAAGGTGGTGGCCGCGGCGCCCGGCAACGCGGCGCACGGGCTGCCCCGCATCCAGGGCAACTACCTGCTCCTGGACGGCGCGACCCTCACCCCGGTGGCCCTGCTCGACGGCATCGCGCTCACCGCCGTCCGGACGGCGGCGGTGTCGGCCGTGGCCGTCGACGCGCTGGCCGCGCCGGACGCGGACACCCTGGTGCTGTTCGGGACGGGGCCGCAGGCGCGCTCCCACCTGGAGGCACTGCGCGGGGTCCGGCCGGTGCGGGAGGTCGTCGTGGTGGGCCGCGACCCCGGCCGCACGCGCGCGTTCGCCGAGGAGAGCGGCGCGCGCGTGGGCAGCGCGCGGGACGTGGCGTCGGCGGACCTGGTGGCGTGCTGCACGACGGCCCGGACCCCGCTGTTCGACGGCTCCCTGCTGGCGGCCACGGCGACCGTGGTGGCCGTCGGCTCGCACGAACCGGACGCCCGCGAGGTCGACGACACGACGGTCGCCCGTGCCACGGTGGTCGTGGAGGCGGTGTCGGCCGCGCTGCGCGAGGCGGGCGACGTGATCCAGGCGGTCGCCGCGGGCGCCGTCGATCCCGGTTCCCTGCTGGGCCTCGCCGGCCTGGTCCGCGGCACCGCCCGGCCCGCCCCGGACCGGCCGCGGCTGTTCAAGGGTGTCGGCATGGCCTGGCAGGACCTGGTGGTGGCCGCCGCGCACTACGAGGCGACCACCGGCCGAACCGCCGTGTGAAACCGGCGGTGTGCAAGCCGGAGCCCAAGGGCGGCAGTGCTGTGCGCTCCGCGGGGCGCCGACGCGGCCGGTGGCGGCCCTGGCCGAAGGCGTCGCCATCCCGGTGGGCGACGACTGCCACACCCGGGCTCTACTGCCCTGGCCGTCCCTGCGTGATCGGTACGGTGGTGCGGGGACGACGAGAGGGGCGGCGCTGCCGTGGGTGAGGAAGCGGAGATCGGGACGGCGAAGGAGGCTGCCGACCACGAGCTGATCCTCGCGTTCGGGCGTCTGCAAGGGGCGGCGAACCGGTTGGAGTACATCCTCGGCCGGGCGCTGGAGGCGGAGTGCGGCATCAGCCATCTGGTCTTCGAGGTGCTGCTGATCCTCGGACGTGCGGGGGAGCCGGGGCTTTCCATGCGTGCCATCGCCCAGGAGCAGGTGCTGACCACCGGCGGTGCCACCCGGGTGGTGGATCGCATGGAGGCGGCGGGTTTCGTGACGCGTGCGGACTCCCCCGACGACCGGCGCGGAAAGCTGGTGCGGCTGACGCCGCTGGGCGAGGAGACGGTCGTACGCGCGTCCCGGGTCCACCTGGAGAACATCAAGCGGTACCTCGTGGAACCCCTGCCCGCCGCGGATCGGAAGCGGTTCGCGGAGGATCTCCGGATCCTCAGCCACACGGCTCGGGACCTGCTGCCGCGCCTGCCCTGACCTGCGGACCAGCGGCAACGTTGATCTAATGCCGTTGTCGGACACACCCGTGTGCTCCACCTCACACGCGCCTTGAAATATCTGACGTGTCAGTTACTGTTCTGTCAGGTGAATCGCTCGCAATCGGCGGGCGCATGGCCCTGCCGAGGTCTTTGATGAAGCTCGTCTACGTCTTCGACGCCTACTGCGGCTGGTCGCACGGGTTTTCCGGAACCCTGAGAGAGGTCGCCTCACGTCACCCCGAACTGCCGGTCGAAGTCGTCTCCGGCGGCCTGTTCACCGGATCGCGCCGGGTGCCGATCCGCCGGTTCGGCTACGTCCAGGGCGCGAACGCCAAGATCGCCGAGCTGACCGGCGCCGAGTTCGGCGAGGGATACGAGCGGCTGATCGCCGACGGCTCCTTCGTGATGGACTCCGAGGCCGCAGCCCGCGGTGTCGCCGCCCTGCGGCACGTGGCACCCGACCGTGCGGCAGAGCTCGCCATCGCCCTCCAGCACGCCTTCTACGTCGACGGTCTGAGCCTGTCCGAGGCGGCCACCTACCGGAAGGTCGCGGAAGAGGCCGGGCTGGACGCCGACGCCGTGGTCGCCGCTTTCGCGGGGGCGGAGGCGCCGAATACGGCAACGGATGACTTCCGACGGGCGGCCGAACTGGGTGTCACCGGATTTCCCACGTTGCTGGCCGTCGACGGCGACCGTGTCACCCAACTGGCCCACGGCCACGCCACCGCCGACGAGGTCGACCAGCGACTCGCAGACCGCTGAACCCCCACCCCACCCCCTGCGCAAAGGAGCCACCCGCATGAGCACCCTCTCCTTCAAGGTCCTCGACCTCGACTTCCCGGCCGGCAGCAAGAACAAGACCGCCACCCTCGTCACCGGCGAGAACGACGCCCTGCTGGTCGACGCCGCCTTCACCCGCGCCGACGGCCACCGCCTGGCCGCCGAGATCCTCGACTCCGGCAAGAAGCTGACCACCGTCTTCGTCAGCCACGCCGACCCCGACTTCTACTTCGGCGCCGAAGTCCTCGCCGACGCCTTCCCCGAGGCGAAGTTCGTCGCCACCCCGCTCGTCGTCGAGCACATCCAGCACTCCTACGAGGGCAAGCTCAAGGCGTGGGCCGCGCTCGGCCCGAACCTCCCCACCCGCCTGGTCGACCTCACCCCGCTGACCGGCGACGCCCTGACCCTGGAGGGCCACCGCTTCGAGCTCAGGGGCGGCCCGGCCGCGCTGCCCGACCGCCACTACCTGTGGCAGGCCGAGCACCGCGCCCTGCTCGGTGGTGTGCTGCTGTTCCAGCAGGAGCACGTCTGGGTCGCCGACACCCCCACCCCGGGCGATCGTGCCGCGTGGATCGACCTGCTGGACGAGATGGCCGCGCTCCAGCCGGAGTTGGTCGTCCCGGGCCACCGCCTGCCCGGCGCGGCGGCGGACGCGTCCGCCATCACCGCCACCCGTGACTACCTGCTCGCCTTCGAAGAGGAGCTGTCCAAGGCGGCCGACGGCCAGACGCTGACCGAGGCGCTCGTCAAGCGTTACCCCGACAACGGCATGCTGATCGCCGCGCAGATCGGTGCGAAGGTCGCCAAGGGTGAGATGAAGTGGGGCTGACCATGGCCGAGTTCGCGACCTCCACCGCCCCCGCCGACGTCGTCCGCCGCCAGTACCTCGCCTCCGCGGCAGGTGACCTGGAGGCGCTGCGGGCCACTCTCGCCCCCGACGTCGAGTGGACGGAGATGGCCGGCTTCCCCCTCGCCGGTACCTATCGCACCCCCGACGGCGTCACCGCCAACGTCATGGAGAAGCTCGGCCAGGACTGGGACGGCTGGACCGCCCACGACGACAGCTACGTCGTCGACGGCGAGAACGTCGTCGTCCTCGCCCGCTACACCGCGGCCAACAAGGCGACCGGGAAGCCGATCGACGTCCGCGTCGCCCACCACTTCGTCGTCCGCGGCGGACACATCGTGCGCTTCGAGCAGTTCGTCGACACCGCGCGGGTCCGCGACGCCATGACCGTCTGACCGTACCACTCAGCCCCCAGGGAGCAGGAGAAACCCGTGTCCGCTGCCGACAACAAGGCGCTCGTCATCGCGTTTTACGAGCAGGCGTTCAACGACTACCAGCCGGAGCAGGCGGCCGCCGCGCATCTCGGCGAGAGCTACATCCAGCACAACCCGGAGGCGCAGGACAGTCCGCAGGCGTTCGTCGGCTACGTCCACTGGTTGCGCGGTCAGTTCCCCGACCTGCGTCTGGACATCAAACGGGCCGTCGCCGAAGGGGACTTGGTCGTCACCCACAGCAACCTGCACCTCAAGCCCGGCGACCGTGGCATGGCCGTCGCCGACTTCTGGCGCGTCGCCGACGGAAAGATCGTCGAGCACTGGGACGTGATCCAGGAGGTGCCCGAGAAGAGCGCCAACGACAACACCATGTTCTGAGGTCGAGCCGCGACCGGTGGTGCATCACAAGTCGTTTGCCCCACCGGTGCCCCCGGTGCCCCGCCGCGATCCTTTCTCCGTCAGGCCGCGGTGATGCGGGCGTTGACCCGTCGCATCCAGTCCGGATCGGTGTGCCACATGGGGTGGTGCGGGGCCGCGTTGGAGGTCAGGACGACGCCGTGGAAACCCGCGGCGAGGCAGTGGTCGACGACGAACTCGGCGATGTCCTTGCCGACGGCGTCCTCCTCGAAGCGCGTCAGCCGCGGGGTGTAGCCGACGACGCCTTCGCCGAGGACGGCGGGGATGCCGCGGCGGCGGGCGAAGTCGGCGACGGAGTCGATCCACCCGGCCAGTGTGTTCCGCATGGTCTGCCGGTGCGCGGGATAGTTCTCGTAGAGCCACAGGTCCCAGCGGTCGGGGTCGACCCAGTCGTGTGCGTAGAACAGTTCGCGCGGGATTCCGGTGGCGGCCAGTCGCCAGGGTTCGTCCGGCTGGTGGTCGGCGAAGGCGGGCGCGTCGGAGCGGAGCATGGCGGCCAGCGCGGGGGTGGGCCAGGTGGCCGTCTCGGGCGCGGATTCGGTGCCGTGGCCAAGGCCGACCGCCTCGTACAGGGCGCCGAGCACGCCGTAGACGTAGAAGTGGAAGTGGGCGATCTGTGCCCCCTCCGGCAGGTCGTCGATCTCGGTCGGCCAGGGCTCGCCCAGCGAGTAGGTGACGGGGATGCCCGGGTGCCGGGACTGCAGCAGCTTCACGGCACGGTCGAGAGGGCCGCGCAGGTAGGCGTAGTGGGTGGCGCCGTCGCGCGGTACCAGGGAGCAGTTGTCGACCTCGTTGTGCACCTCGACGTAGGCGACCTGGCCGGCCAGTCCGCGCTCGGCGAGGAAGTCGAGGAGTCCGGCGAGGGCTTCGGCCACCGTCTCGGCGCGGTCGGGGCCCGGGACCTCGGCCAGGGCGCGGTGCCAGGTGTCGGTGTCGGCGAAGCTGGGGGACTGCTGGTACTCCCAGGAGGACACGATCACCTTGCAGCCGTGGCGGGCGGCGGCCTCGAACAGTTCGACGAGCCGTCGTCGGCCGTCCAGCGGGTAGCCGCCGTGCACGTCGTACCAGCGGGTGCGCTGTCCGAACTGTTCGCCCAGGCCGCGGACCTGGAGGGACTCCGGGTCGGTGACGCGCCCGGAGAACAGCAGGAAGGGCATGGCGCAGATGCGCACGGTGTTGAAGCCCCGGTCCACGGTCTCGGCGAAAGCGCGGTCGAGGTCGGCGAAGGGCTCGCCGGGTCCCGCCTGTGTGTACCAGCTGAAGTCCCACAGGGTGATGGCGAGTCGGCCCGTGCTCCCGGGCATGGGGGCTTGCTGCGGTGCGGTGGTCATGAGGTCACCCGTCGTTCGTGTGCGGTGGGACGCCGTCGGCGGCTCGACGGCACCACGTCAGCTCAATTCATTAATTATGAATAATCATTGACGGGGGTGGCGGGCTTGTCCAGGCCGTGGTGCCCGTTCCCGGCGCGTCGTCGATAAATATTCATAATTAATTGAAACAGCTATGGTGGGTGCAGACGGCCGGAGGGAAGAGGCGGGCGATGACGGAATGCCGCAGGATGACCGGGCGCGTGGCGGTGATCACCGGCGCCGCGCACGGGATCGGCGCGGCCACGGCTCGAAGGCTCGCGGCTGAGGGTGCGGTCGTCGTCGTCACCGACGTGGACGACGCGGCCGGCAAGACGCTCGCGGCAGACATCGAGGACGGCGGAGGGCGCGCGGAGTACGTACGGTGCGACGTGACCTCGGCCGCCGACTGGGAGCACCTCGCCCGCCACGTCGACGAGCGGCACGGGCGGCTGGACGTGCTGCACAGCAACGCCTTCGCCCAGCTCAGCAAACCGGCGCACGAGTTGAGCGAGGCCGAGTGGGACGGTCAGATGGCCGTCCTGCTCAAGCCGGCCTGGCGCGGGATGAAGACCTTCGCGGCCATGCTCCGCGAGGCGTCGGGGTCCGTCGTCCTCACCTCCTCGGTGCACGCGGTCATCGGCCTGCCGGGCCATGCCGCCTACGCCGCCGCGAAGGGTGCGCTGTGCTCGCTGGGGCGGCAACTGGCCGTCGAGTACGGGCCGCACATCCGGGTCAACACGGTCCTGCCCGGCCCCATCCTCACCGCGGCGTGGGACGGCATCCCGGAGTCCGACCGGGCGCGCAGCGCGGCGGCCACGGCGGCCGGGCGCTTCGGACAGCCGGAGGAGGTCGCCTCGGCCGTCGCCTTCCTGGCATCGGCGGACGCTTCGTACGTGACCGGAGCGAGCCTGGTGGTCGACGGAGGATGGAGCGTCATGAAGGAGTCCTCGTGAGCGGTGCGCACCGTGCGGTGGGCCGGGCGCGGCGTCCGCGAACAGGACCGATACGGAAACGGAGAACGTGGTGATCCATCCCGGTAGGGGGCTGCACGGCCAGGCGGTGGAGGAGTTGGGCCGGCGCATCGTCCGCGGCGACTACCCTCCGGGCTCCGTCGTGGACCCGGTCGGGTTCGAGACCGAACTCGGCGTCAGCAAGACCGTCGTGCGCGAGGCGCTGCGCGTGCTGGCGGCCAAGGGCCTCCTGGAGTCCAGGCAGAAACGCGGTACGACCATCAGGCCGCGCGCCGACTGGAACCTCCTCGACAGCGACCTGCTGCGCTGGCAGGGCAGCAGCGCTCCCACCGACGGCTTCCTGGCGGACCTCGCCGAGGTCCGCGCGATCGTCGAGCCCGCCGGAGCCCGGCTCGCGGCGACTCGCCGAACCCCGTCCGACCTGGCCGCGCTGCGGCGGGCGCTGGCCGCGATGGGGGGGGGGGGGGCGGACGCCGACGCGATGGTCGAGGCGGACCTGGCCTTCCACCGTGCCCTGCTGGACGCCGCGCACAACGAACTGCTCAGCCGGATGGAAGTCGTCATCGAGGCCGGCCTGCGGGTACGCGACCGGATCGTGCACGGCGCCCGGCACTTCTCCGACTCCATCCCCGTGCACCAGCAACTGCTCGACGCGGTCGAGGCCGGTGATCCGGACGCGGCGGCGGCCGCCGTCGAGTCACTGCTCGCGCAGGCGTCCCACGACCTGGCCGCCGTACAGGCCCTGGACGACCACGACGACGCCGCGACCGATCAGCTCCCCGGGGAAACTCCTTGAAGATAACCGGACTTGAGACGTTCCTGGTGGCTCCGCGCTGGCTGTTCCTGCGCGTCGCCACCGACGAGGGCGTCACCGGCTGGGGCGAGCCCGTGATCGAGGGCCGCGCCGAGACCGTACGCGCCGCGGTCCACGAACTGGCCGACCACCTCGTCGGCCGGGACCCGCTGCGCATCGAGGACCACTGGCAGGTGCTCACCAAGGGGGGCTTCTACCGTGGCGGTCCCATCCTCTCCAGCGCCGTCGCCGGCATCGACCAGGCCCTGTGGGACATCGCCGGCAAGACCTACGGCGTCCCCGTGCACCGCCTTCTCGGCGGCCCCGTACGCGACCGCGTCCGGATGTACGCCTGGATAGGCGGCGACCGCCCCGGCGAGGTCGCGGAGCTGGCCGAGGAGCAGATGAAGGCGGGCTTCACCGCCGTGAAGATGAACGGCTCGGCGGAACTCGCCCCGATCGACACCCCGGCCCGTACCGCCGAGGTCGTCGCCCGCGTCGCCGCGGTCCGCGAGGTGCTGGGCGACGAGCGGGACATCGCCGTCGACTTCCACGGCCGGGCCTCCACCGCCATGTCACGCCGCCTGCTGCCCCAACTGGAGCCGCTGCACCCGCTGTTCGTCGAGGAACCCGTCGCACCGGAACACCAGGGCCGGCTGCGCAGCCTGGTGGAGTCCACGAACATTCCGCTCGCCACCGGCGAACGCCTCTACTCCCGCTGGGACTTCCGCGAGGTCATGACCAGCGGCATCGCCGTCGCCCAGCCCGACCTCTCGCACGCCGGCGGCATCTCCGAGGTCCGCCGCATCGCCGCCATGGCCGAGACGTACGACGTCGTCCTGGCCCCGCACTGCCCCCTCGGCCCGATCGCCCTGGCCGCAAGCCTCCAGATCGCCTTCTCCGTGCCGAACTTCCTCATCCAGGAACAGGGCATGGGCATCCACTACAACCAGCAGGCCGACCTGCTGGAGTACGTGATGGACCCCGAACCCTTCCACTTCCGGAACGGGTACGCCGTCGCGGCCACCCGCCCGGGTCTCGGCGTCGAGATCGACGAGAAGGCGGTCCGCCACGCCGCGGAGACCGGACACCGCTGGCGCAACCCCGTATGGCGCGGCCCCGACGGGGCGTTCACCGAATGGTGACCACCGCCGGGCCCGCGCACCCCACGCACAAGGAGGGCTTGCTCCGATGGACCTGGTGGAATCGCTTCGGGCCCACCGCCTGCTGGCGATCGTCCGCGGCAAGGATCCCGCCGCGGCCCTGCGCACCGTACGCACCCTCGCCGAGGAGGGCATCGCGGCCGTCGAGGTCTCACTGACCACCGCCGACGCCCTGACCGTGATCAGGCAGGCGCGCACCGCACTGGGCCCCGACGCGCTCCTGGGCGCCGGGACCGTGCGCTCGGCCGCGGACGCCGCCCGCGCCGTGGACGCCGGGGCGTCGTACCTCGTCACCCCGGCGCTGGTCGACGGGCTGCAGCCGTACGGCGTCCCCGTGCTGATGGGCGCCCTGACACCGACCGAGATCGAAACCGCCCTCGCGCGGGGCGCCGACGCGATCAAGCTCTTCCCCGGCTCCCTCGGCGGCCCCGGCTATCTGCGGGCCCTGCGCGACCCCTTCCCCGAGGTGCCCTTCGTGCCCGTCGGCGGAGTGGACGCACCGGCCGCCCGCGACTACCTGGACCGCGGTGCCGTCGCCGTCGGCGTCGGCTCACCCCTCGTCGGGGACGCGGCCGACGGCGGCGACCTGAACCGACTCCGGGCTCGCGCGGCCGAGTTCCGCGAGGTGAGCGCGGGGGAGAGCCCGTGACCACACCCGAGGTCGTGACCTTCGGCGAGACGATGGCGGCGCTGCGCGCCCACGGGGCGCTGCGGCTCGGCGGCAGCCTCGGCCTGTCCGTGGCGGGAGCCGAGTCCAACGTCGCCATCGGCCTGGCCCGGCTCGGACACCGGGTGCGCTGGGCCGGCAGGGTCGGCGCCGACGAACTCGGCGCACTGGTGCTGCGCACACTGCGCGCCGAGGGCGTCGACACCCACCACGTGGTCACCGACGACACCGGTCGTCCCACGGGACTGCTGCTCACCGAACCCCGCCTGGGCACGCTCACGCGCGTCAGCTACTACCGCGCCGGTTCCGCCGGTTCGGCCCTCTCACCGGCCGACGTCCTGCCCGCACTGGCCCCCGGAACCCGCATCCTGCACCTGACCGGCATCACGCCGGCGCTCGGTCCGTCGGCGGCCGAGGCCGCGCTGGCCGCCGCCATGACAGCCCGGGGCGCGGGCATCACCGTATGCCTCGACGTCAACTACCGCTCCCGGCTGTGGACTTCGGACCGCGCCCGCGCAGCGCTCCGACCGCTGCTGGCCCGCACCGACCTGCTCATCGCCTCCGAGGACGAACTGCCGTTGGCGCTGGAACGGGCCCCCGCAAGCGAGTCCGAGGCCGCGCGGAGCCTCCTGGCCGCGGGTGTCGGCGAGGTGGTCGTCAAACGTGGCGCACGCGGCGCGACCAGTTTCACCGCCGACGGGGTCACCCACTGCGGCGCCCGGCAGGTCGACGCCGTCGATCTGGTCGGCGCGGGCGACGCGTTCGTGGCCGGATACCTGTCCGGGCACCTCCACGGCACGGACGTCTCCGCCCGTCTGCACCGAGCCGTCACCACCGCGGCGTTCGCCGTCGCCACCCGTGGCGACTGGGAGGGCCTTCCGACACGGGACGAACTCGGCCTGTTCGACCGGCCCGACGGCACGACCATCCGCTGACCCGGAGGACCGATCATGACATCCGCGGCCGTGGCGACGGCGGTCGTCGTGGACGGGGCGTACGACCTCGCCGAGGGTGGCCGCCGGGTCGACGACCGGTACGTGTACGTCGACATCCTCGGCGGCAGGCTCTTCGAACTGCGCGACGGCACCGGACGGGCCGCGCGCCAACTGGCCCGGCTCGACGTGCCGTTGGGTGCCGTCGCGCCGGTGCCCGACCGGTCGGGCACATGGATCGCCGACACGGCCGCCGTCACGATCTTGCGCTGCCGGGCCGGTTCCGTCCCGGGCGATCTCCCCGGCGGCCCGGAGACCTTCCCGCAACTGCGCGACGGCGAAGGCGGCCCCGACGGAATGACCGTCGACTACGAGGGCTGTCTGTAGGTCGCGATGCGGTCCGCCGGCGCGGTCCGCCGGTACCACCCCCGACGGCCGCCTGACCCACGCCGTGACTGTCCCCGTCCCGCACTCCACGTCGCTCTGTGCCCGAGCCGGCGCCCCGCTTGCCGTCCTCGACGGCACCTCGCTCCGGCCATGGGGCTTCTCTGCGCCCACGGCACCATGGCCCGCGCGGGCGGAGCACGCGGTCCTCGACTGTCGGCGGGCATCTGTCGGCAGACATGCGCCGTGGCGTGAACGCCTACCACGGGCCGAGGCCGCCCCCTAGACGGTGTCCGGACCGGTTCGTGCCAGGCGGACCATGGCGCGGTAGAGAGCCGCGGGCCTCGGGGCTTCGGGCACCGCGGGGACCGGTGCGCCGGGCGTCGCGTAGGAGCGCAGCATGTGGCCGACGAGGCGGCGCCAGGCGTCGGGGGCGTCGTCACCGGCGGCGGCGATGACGCCGGCGTTGGCCATGAGCAGGATGACGAGGTCCTGGTGGGTGAAGTCGTCGCGCAGGTGTCCGCTGTTCTTGGCACGGGCGATGAGTTCGAGGAACCCGTTGTGCGACTCGGCGCGGCGGGCTTCCAGCGCTTTGGCGGCGGGGAAGGTCATGGTCAGGACGTCGGCGAAGCCGCGGTCGGCGGCCTGCATGGCGCAGACGGCGTGGAGGTAGCCGGTGAAGCCGTGCCAGGGGTCGGGGTCGGCCAGTGCCTTGGTGACGGCGTCGGCGTAGGCGTCCATGCGGTCGGCGAAGACCGCGTTGACGAGTTCCTCCCGGGTCGCGAAACGCCGACCGAGCGTGGCTTTGCCGACGCCTGCCTCGCGGGCGACCGAGGCCATGGACACGCCGAGCCCTTCGGTGGCGTAGAGGCGGCGGGCGGCGGCCAGGATGCGGTCGCGGTTGCGCTCGGCGTCGGCGCGCAGTCCCGTGCCGGGCTGCCGGTCCGGCGTCTGGTCGGAGGGTGGCGAGATCATGCCCCCACCCTACCCAAGTGGAACGGCCGGTCCGTTTCTGGTGTACGGTGAGCGGCGGTGAAAGTGGTCCGACCGTCCCACTTATGTGAAAGGTGTTGCCATGCGCGCTGTCACGCTCGAATCCGTTCCCTCGGCCCCGGCCGTGACCGAGGTGGACACTCCTCGCCCGGCGGCCGGGGAACTGCTGGTCAAGGTGGCCGCCGCCGCGCTGAACGGCATCGACCTCGCCACCGCCGCCGGCTACACGCAGGCGTTCATGGAGCACCGCTTCCCGCTGGTCCTCGGCCAGGACTTCGCGGGCACCGTCGAGGAACTCGGCGAGGGTGTCGAGGGCTTCGCGGTCGGCGACGCGGTCTTCGGAGTCGTGCTGAAGCCGTACCTGGGCGCCGGGTCGCTGGCCCAGTACGTCACCGTGGCCGCCGGACACGGCGTCGCCCGCATCCCCGCGGGCGTGAAGGCGGGGGACGCGGGCGCGCTGGGCGTGGCCGGGGCCACCGCCCAGACGAGCCTGGACGCGGTGGCCCTGTCCGAGGGCGAGACGCTGCTGATCTCCGGGGCCTCCGGCGGGGTGGGTTCGCTGGCGGTGCAACTCGCCGCCGCCCGTGGCGCGAAGGTGATCGCGACCGCCCGCCCCGGCGCGCAGACCGACTTCGTCACCGGCCTGACCGGCGCGGATGTCCACGTGGTCGACTTCACCGGCGACCTGGAAGGGCAGGTCCGCGGGATCGCCCCGGACGGTGTGGACGCGGTGCTGCACCTGGCGGGCGACGGCGCCCGGCTCGCCTCCCTGCTGCGGCCGGGCGGACAGCTCGCCTCCGCCACCGGGCTGACCCAGGACGACGCCAAGGGGCACGACGTGACCGTCCACACGATCATGTCCAACCCCGACGCGAAGACCCTGACCTCCCTGGCCGGGCAGGTCGCCTCCGGTGCACTGCGTGTGCCGGTCACCGCCACCTACCCGCTGGAGCGGGCCACGGAGGCGTTCGCCGCCTTCGGTGCCGGCACCCCGGGCAAGATCGCCGTCTCCTGCTCCTGACACACGTCCGACGGAAGAGGTACGACCGTGCCCGCCATCGCCATCGCCATCGCCATCGCCATCGTCGGCGCCGGCCCCGGGATGGGCCTGGCCATCGCCCGCACCTTCGGCAGCCGCGGCTTCGACGTCGCCCTGATCTCCCGCACCAAGGAGAAGCTTTGCCCGCGATGCGGGAGACGGGCGCCGGCACCCTGCTGTTCACTACCGGCGGCGGTTCGGTGGATCCCGTCCCCATGCTCGGCAACGTCCATGCCGCCGGTGCGGCCCTGCGCAACTGGGTGATCAACCTGGGCAAGGAGCTCGCCGGCAGCGGTGTGCACGCCGCCCATGTGGCCATCAACGTCTGGATCGGCGACGGCGGCCCGGGGGGCTACCCGACGGCCACGTCCGAAGAGATCGCCCCCCTGTACTGGGACCTGCACGAAAACCGCGACCGCTCCGAGGCCGTCTTCAACGCCTGACCGGCCGTCCCACCCCGCTCCCGGTCCGGGGCATCCCCTCTCGCACTGTCCCGTCCCCCCCGTCAAAGGAATGCGTACGTGAACGTCTTCTTGTGGATCGTGCAGGCCGTGCTGGTCGCCATGTTCGCCATGGCCGGCGTCATGAAGTCCACCCGGGCCAAGGAGAAGCCGGCCGGTCAACTGCCCTGGACGGCCGACCTCTCGCAGGGCACCGTCCGCCTCATCGGCCCTCTCCGCCTTGCCCCCGCCCTCTGACCGCCACCGCGAGGAACCCCTGATGCGTGTCACCGTCTTCGGCGCGTCCGGTGCCATCGGCCGCCTGGTCGTCCAGCAGCTTCTGGACGACGGCCACCAGGTCACCGCCCTGATCCGGACCCCGGCCAAGCTCGCCCTCACCCACTCCCAACTCACCGTCGTCGGCGGGCAGTTGTCCGACCGCGATGCCGTCGAGCAGGCCGTCAGCGGCGCCGACGCGGTGATCAGCGCGCTCGGTCCCTCCCTGAAACGGTCCACGACCGGCACCCAGGTGACCGACGGAACCCGCACCATCGTGCAGGCCATGGAGGCGCGGAAGGTCACCCGGTTCATCGGTCTGGCCACGCCCTCGCTGGCCGATCCGCGGGACAGGCCGCACTGGAAGCACAAGGTGCTGCCCGTCGCGGCCGGACTGATGTTCCCCAACGCGCTGGCCGAGCTGAAGGGCATGACCGAGGCCGTCACCGGCTCCGGCCTCGACTACACGATCGCCCGCATCACCAATCCGACCAACAGGCCCGCCACCGGCCGTATCCGCTCCGGGTTCCTCGGCCACGACAACGTCGCATCCGCCATGAGCCGTGCCGACATCGCCGCGTTCCTCGTCTCCCAGCTCACCGACACCCGCTACCGGCGGGCCATGCCCGCCATCAGCAACTGAAGCAAGGAGCCCGCCCATGTCGCCCGACCGGCCGATGATGCGCGCCGCCCAGTACGACCGTTACGGCGGCCCCGACGTGCTCCGCGTCGGTACCGTCCCGCGTCCGTCCCCCGGGCCGGGCCAGGTGCTCGTCCGGGTCCACGCATCCAGCGTCAACCCGGTCGAAACGAAGATCCGCTCCGGTGCGCTGCGGATGATGACCGGGCGACACTTCCCCAAACGCACCGGGCTTTCCCAAACGCACCGGATTCGACTTCGCCGGGGAAGTGGTCGAACTCGGCGGCAAGGTCACCGACGTGACGGTGGGCGAACAGGTGTGGGGCATGCTCGGCGACTTCTCCGGACGAACGGGCGCGGCCGGCGAATACCTCCTGGCCAAACCCCGGGCCATCAGCACCGCACCCAGCGGCACGGACCTGGTGGCGGCAGCCGCCCTGCCCTCGGTCGGCGTCATGTGTCCCCGGCTCCCGGACGCATCGAACTGGTCGCCGGACGCGGCTCGTCGACGATCACCTTCCCGCTCTTCGACCACGACGAGCACGACATGCTGTACGCCTCCCAACTCGCCCCGCTGATGGCCGTCAACGCCGACGAGAACGTCACCTGGTACGGCCCGCACCGCAAGAGGCCGCTGCGGGACGCCGCGGTCTTCCCCCGCCCCGAGGAGCCGCTGAAGATCTGGCTGGGCACCGGCGGCAGCCCCGACTCGGTGGGCCGAGCCGTCGAGTCGGGGCTGCCGATGTTCCTCGGCGTCCTCGGCGGCACCCCCGAACACCGGGCCCGGTACGGGCACGCCTACCGCGACGCCTGGGCCCAGGCCGGCCATCCCGCCGACCCCATCCTCCACCTGCACGAACTGCTCGGACACACCCGCCAGATCCTGCAGATGGACGTCGGCGGCATGCCGCGGCGCGACTTCCTGCGCGCCATCGAACTCCTCGGCATGAAAGTGCTCCCTCAGATCCGCGCCGAGGCGGCGAAACCATGAGCAGGCGCAGTCCCCGCCACTTGGGCCGGATGCCGTCTCGCGATTCCCGCCGTAGGGCCGGCTCCGCGCGCCCCCGACGTGTGTGTGAGACGTCTGCGGGCCCAGCGGTGCGCCCCCAAACCAACCGCCCACCGATCCGCCGGACTCCGCGTCACCGAAGTCGCCCCCGCCCTCCGCGGGGAACACGCCCGGCCACCCGAAGCGACCACGGCGTGAGGACCGTCGCTGTCGGCTTACGCGCCCGGGCCCCTCCGACTCCCACTCCCCTCTTCATGCCATGCCCCGGGCGCCTGATGCCCGCCCTCAGCGATCCCCCACCATGAAGGAGCAGACCGGAATGACCACGACCACCGATCCGTCCTACGTCGACCCGGCGCTGATCAACCCCCGCGCGGTACGTCTCGTCGAGGCGTTCAAGGACGCCCTGGCCCGCCTCCGCGACGAGGAAGGACTGACCTTCGACGACCTCAACGCCGTAACCGACCTGTTCCAGCAGCTCCAGACGGCCACCGGCGCCCCCCTCGCGTTGGTCGCCATGCCCCTGTACGGCGAGCTCTTCCAGGGCGGCCGGGACGGCTACACCCCCTCCGAGGACGTCAAGAGCCCCACCGTCATCCCCGGCTCCCCGCGTGTCGACAACCCCGGCGTCCTGCCGATGAGGCCGGACGAGCCCGGCGTCCCGCTGATCGTGTCCGGCCGCGTTCTGGACGGCCACGGGCAGCCGCTCGCGGGCGCCAAGCTGGAGATCTACCACGCGGCCAACAACGGCAACTACTCCGGTCTGTACGACGACGGTGTGCCCAAGTACAACCTGCGCGGGCACCTGTTCACCGACGCCGACGGCCGCTACACCTTCACCACCGTCACCCCTGTCGCCTACGCCGATGCCTACGCCATGGCGATCGACAGGGTCGTCGAGGCCGCCGCGGCCCTCGGCCGCAGCCTCTACCGTCCGGCCCACATCCACTACGAGGTCCACCACCCCGACCTGATCACCCCCTGGTTCGGCGAGATCTACTTCAAGGGAGACCCCGTCATCCCCGTCGACTTCGTCGGCTCGAAGCTGGCCCACCCCGCCCTCCAGGCGGACACCACCCTGCACGAGGACCCCGAGGACATAGCCGGACACGGTTTCCAGGGCCCCTACCGAAGCACAGAGTTCGACTTCGTCCTCAAGACCCGCACCAGCCCGGACACCATCACCCGGAAGGGGGAGAAGGCATGACTCCCGAGGAGGCCACGGCCTGGTCGCTGGCCCGGCTGAACACGGCCTTCTTCCACCACTACGACCGGGAATGATGAAGCGCAGGAGCGCGTGGCACTTGTCGGGGCTGGACTGTCCATGGCAACTCCGCCGGGCGCGAGCGGAGCCGCCGGTGTGGCCGGGTCCTTCTCGGTGACCGGTATCGCACGGCTTCGGTCGGCCGTTCGACCTCGTTGAGGTCGCCAACGGTCGGGTTGACGAACAGCGCGTCGACGCCCAGGTTCTCGTACTGCTTGGCTGTCGGAAGCGGCGGCCGGGTCGGCGTTCATCAGGACGTCGCTGACACGGTGGATCGGACCGCTGGCACCGGTGGTCGCGGCGAGCGTCTTGGTGTCCATGACGCCGGGGTGGACGAAGGGGGCGCCCACACCCGGTGAGGAGACGTAGACGCGCGGCGGCTCCTGCCCCGGCAGCTCAACCCAGCGGATTTGATCGCCCTCGGGCGTTACGGCGACGCTGCGCACAGTCTGCTCTCCTGCGGTCAAGATCGATGCAGAGACGAGAGTAGCTACCGAAGCTGGGTGCACCACCACCGCTCCCCGCCCCAGGTCCTTGCAGGACAGTGGCAGCCGAACCTCGGTCAGCACCGATTCGGTTCACAACGCCGTAAGCTGATCGGCGCCGTCGGCGACCGTCTCCCCGGCCACCCCCTCAGCAACGGCGTCGGCTCGCCGACCTGACCCGGTGCGAACGCGAAGTCCGCACCGTCGTGGCCGGCGGCCGGACGAACCAGGAGATCGCGCTGATCGCCGTGGCCCTGCCAGGCAGTCGGCTCCCGGCCAGGCCATCGCTCGACGGTGTCGCGCCGTCTCCGGACGGGCATCTCGCCCGGTGCGCCCGGGCCGGGGACTCCGGCCGTACGCATGCCGTGTGCGTGACCCCCGTAGGTGGGTGATCCGCCTCCCGGCCAATCCGCCGCCCGACCTGTTCCGGATTACGCGTGGACACACGGTCGCGGACAGCGGGAGGACAGGTGATGGAACGGATGTCGAGGGATGTCCCGAGCGGCCTGGAGGAGTCGGCACGGTACGGGCGGCGGGTGGCCGTGGTGGGGTCCGGGGTGGCGGGACTGACCGCCGCGTACATCCTGGGCCTGAGCCGGCACGTCACCCTGTACGAGGCCGACGACCGGCTTGGTGGGCACGCACACACTCATGAGTTGGTGTCGTCGCACGACGCACGGGTGCATCGCGTCGACTCCGGGTTCATCGTGCACAACCGCCGTACCTACCCGAACCTGCTGCGGCTGTTCGACGAACTCGGCGTCGCCACGCAGGAGTCGGAGATGAGCCTGTCGGTACGGTGCGAGGGATGCGGTCTGGAGTACGCCGGTGCCCGCGGGCCCGCCGGGCTGTTCGCTCAGCCGCGCAACCTCGTGCGCGGCCCCTACCTGCGACTGCTGGCGGAGGTGCCCGCCTTCCACCGGGCGGCCCGGCGGCTGCTGGCCGACGGCGGTGAACAGGGGCTCACGCTGGGGGAGTTCCTCGACCGGGAGGGCTTCTCCGCCTATTTCCGGGCCCACTTCATGACGCCGGTGGTGGCCGCCGTGTGGTCCTGCGACGCCGCTACCGCCCAGCGCTACCCGGCCGCCTACCTGTTCCGCTTCCTGGAGCACCACGGGATGCTGTCGGTCGGCGGCTCGCCGGTGTGGCGCACGGTCAGCGGCGGTTCGCGCGCGTACGTCGACCGGATCGCCAAGCACGTCGGCGAGGTCCGCACCGGCACCTCCGTGCGGGCCGTACGGCGCCATGCCGACGGCGCGGACATCACCGCCGAGGACGGCACCACCGAGTCGTACGACGCGGTGGTCGTCGCCGTCCACCCGGACCAGGCGCTGCGGCTGCTGGCCGACGCGACCGGGCGGGAGCGCGCGGTGCTGGGAGCGTTCCGCTACTCCCGCAACGCCACGCTGCTGCACACCGACACCCGGCTGCTGCCCCGCGCCCGTGGCGCCCGCGCGTCCTGGAACTACCTGATGCCGTCGTGCACGGCCGGTGCCGACCGGGTGCGGGTCAGCTACGACATGAACCGGCTGCAACGCCTCGACGCCACCGAGACGTTCGTGGTCACCCTGGGCGGCGAGGACCGCGTCGACCCCGGCCGGGTGCTGGCC
Source organism: Actinobacteria bacterium OK074 (assembly GCA_001298575.1). Lineage (GTDB taxonomy): Bacteria > Actinomycetota > Actinomycetes > Streptomycetales > Streptomycetaceae > Streptomyces. The sequence continues at coordinate 66,429 of LJCV01000252.1, read as the reverse complement.
CGCATGGTCTACGAACACCCCGTGTACACCCCGGAGTCGGTGGCCGCGCAGCAGAACCTGCCCGAACTGAACAGCTCCGTCTGCGCGTTCGCGGGCGCCTACCACGGCTGGGGCTTCCACGAGGACGGCTGCCGCTCCGGTGTCGAGGCCGCCGCCGCGCTGGGGGCACGCTGGTGAGCGCCGAACCCGCCTTGTACTCCTGCGTGATCACGCACGTACGGACCACGCCCCGTAGGTACGCGCTGCGGCACCGCACCTACATGTGGCTCGTCGACCCCGGCCACCCGCCCCGACTGCCGCTCCCGCTGCGGCCGTTGGCCCGCTTCGACCCGCGCGACCACTTCACCGGCGACCGGCCCTCGATCCGGGCCGGTCTCGACGCCTTCCTCGCCGGGCACGGTGTGCGCCTGGACGGCGGCCGGGTGGTGATGCTCACGCACGCGCGGGTGTTCGGGTACGTGTTCAACCCGCTGAGCCTGTACTGGTGTCACGGCCCCGGCGGGGAACTGCGGTGCGTGGTCGCGGAGGTGCACAACACCTACGGCGGGCGGCACTGTTACCTGCTGCGCCCGGACGCGTCCGGCACCGTGCGCGCCGACAAGGAGTTCTACGTCTCGCCGTTCTTCCCCGTCGACGGCGGCTACCGCATGCGGCTGCCGCGGCCGGGGCCCCGGCTCGACCTGACCGTGCACCTGGACCGCGAGGGCGGCCGGGCCTTCACCGCGACCGTACGCGGCACCCGGCGCGCGGTGAGCACGACCGCCCTGCTGCGGCTGGCGTCGCGCCGCCCCTGGTCCACCCTCGCCGTGTCGGCCGCCATCCGGTTCCACGGCATCCGCCTGCGCCTGCGGGGACTGCCCGTCCAGCCCCGCCCCGACCAGCACATCCCGGAGAACGCGTCATGAGGACAGCACCACCCCGCCGAACCTCCGGCGGGCGCACCGCCCCCGCCGATCCCGCCCGCCGGCCGGACAACGCCGCCGTACCGCCCTCCTCATGGCCCCGTAGGGCCGTGACCGCGGCCCTGGTCCGCCGGGCCCTGAGTGGGCTGCCCGTACGGGCCCGGTTCGCCGGTTCCGCGGACGTGGGGCTGGGCGGACCGCTGCTGGAGGTGCGCGACCCGGCCGCCTTCCACGCCCGGGTCGGCACCGCCGGCCTGGTGGGGTTCGGCGAGTCCTACATGGCCGGCGAGTGGGACGCCCCCGACCTGGTCGCCGCCCTCACCGTGCTCGCCGGGCACGCCGCCGAGCTGATCCCGGCCCCGCTGCAACGGCTGCGCGGCCTGTGGGCGCCGCGCCACCCGCACCACGAGCGCAACACACCCGACGGGTCCCGCGCCAACATCAGCCGCCACTACGACCTGTCCAACGACCTGTTCGCCCTCTTCCTCGACGACACCCTCACCTACTCCGCGGCCGTCTTCCGGGGCTTCCCGGCGAGCTGGGAGCTGCTCGCCTCCGCCCAGCGGCGCAAGATCGACCGGCTGCTCGACCTGGCCGGGGTGGGCGAGGGCACCCGGCTGCTGGAGATCGGCACCGGCTGGGGCGAACTGGCCCTGCGGGCCGCCGCCCGCGGCGCCCGGGTCACCTCGCTCACCCTCTCCCGGGAACAGCGGGCCCTGGCCCTGGAGCGGGTGCGTGCGGCGGGGCTCGGCGAACGGGTCCGGATCGAGCTGTGCGACTACCGCGAGGCGCGCGGGGAGTACGACGCCGTCGTCAGCGTGGAGATGGTCGAGGCGGTCGGCGCGGAGTTCTGGCCGGTGTACTTCCGTGCCCTGGACGAGCGGCTGGTGCCGGGCGGCCGGGTGGCGCTCCAGGCCATCACCATGCCGCACGAGCGGATGCTCGCCACCCGGGAGACCTTCACCTGGATCCACAAGTACGTCTTCCCCGGCGGGTTCATCCCCTCCACGCAGGCGATCGAGGAGACGGTCCGCGACCACACCCGGCTGCGGCTCGCCCGCCGCGACGGCTTCGGCCCCCACTACGCCGAGACGCTGCGCCTGTGGCGGGAACGGTTCGCCGAGCGTGCCGACGAGGTCGCGGCGCTCGGCTTCGACGACGTCTTCCGCCGGCTGTGGACCTTCTACCTGGCCTACTCCGAGGCCGGGTTCCGCTCCGGCTACCTCGACGTCCAGCAGTACCTGTTCACCAAGGAGAACCCCGCCCGATGAGCACCACCACCCCCGCCAACTCCCGGTCCGGTGCCGCCCACCTGCTCACGGCCGCCGCCCAGGAGGTGCTCGGCGGCCCGCTGCCGGTGCGGCTGCGCGCCTGGGACGGCAGCGAGGCCGGACCGGCTGACGCCCCCGTGGTCGTCGTGCGTTCCCGGCGCGCACTGCGCCGCCTGCTGTGGCAGCCCGGCGAACTGGGCCTGGCGCAGGCGTACGTCACCGGCGAACTCGACATCGAGGGCGACCTCGCGCGCGGACTGCGGGCGGTGTGGGCCGCCCAGCGGGAGCGCGGGCCGCGCCTGCCCCGCCTCACCCCCGCCGACCGGGCCCGAGCACTCGCCACCGCCGTACGGCTCGGCGCGGTCGGCCCGCGTCCGGCGGCGCCCGCCTCCCAGGCCCGGCTGCGCGGCGGCCTCCACAGCCGTGCCCGCGACCGGGCCGCGATCAGTCACCACTACGACCTGTCCAACGACTTCTACGCCCTGCTCCTCGACGACACCATGGCCTACTCCTGCGGCTACTGGGCGAGCCGGGATTCCGGTTTCGGTCCCGCCGACGCCCAGCGGGCCAAGCTGGAACTGGTGTGCCGCAAGCTCGCCCTGACGCCCGGGGCCCGGCTGCTGGACATCGGCTGCGGCTGGGGCTCGCTCACCCTGTACGCGGCCGAGCGGCACGGGGCGCGGGTCACCGCGGTCACCCTGGCCCGCGAGCAGGCCGCGTACGTACGCGGCCAGGTCCACGAGCGCGGTCTGACCGACCGGGTGGACGTGGTCTGCCAGGACTACCGCGACATCGAGGGCGGCGGGGCCGGGGGTTACGACGCCGTGGCCACCGTCGAGATGGGCGAGCACGTCGGCGACGCGGAGTACCCGGCGTTCGCCGCCGCCCTGCACCGGCTCGTCCGGCCACGCGGCCGGGTGCTGGTGCAGCAGATGTCGCGCGGGCACGACGCGCCCGGCGGCGGACCGTTCATCGAGGCGTACATCGCCCCCGACATGCACATGCGCCCGCTGGGCGAGACGGTGTCCCTGCTGGAGCGGGCGGGCCTGGAGGTCCGGCACACCGAGTCCCTGCGCGAGCACTACGTCCGCACGGTCCAGGCGTGGCACCACACGCTGGAGGAGCGCTGGGAGGCGTTCGTGCGGCTGGCGGGCGAGGAGACCGCGCGGGTGTGGCGGCTGTACCTGGTCGGCGGGGCGCTGGCGTTCGAGGAGGGCCGGATGGGCGTCGACCAGATCCTGGGCGTGCGGCCCGGCCCCGGTGGTGACAGCGGGATGAGGACGACCGCGCACACCTGGTACGAGGGGCTGGACCGGCCGTGAGCACCTTCCCGTGGGGCGCCTTCGCGGCCAACCTCGGCTGGACCGCCGTCGCGGCCCTCACGGTCATGCTGGCCACCTTCGCCGTCGCGCTGCGCGTGGGCGTGCACCGGATCGTGGACGTCGCCTGGGGCATCGGCTTCACCGTGGTGGCCGCCACTGCCTTCGCGCTCTCCACCGGGAACGGCGATGGCGTACGACGGCTGCTGGTGACCTCGCTGACGGCTGCCTGGGGGCTGCGCCTGGCGGTGCACATCGCCCGCCGGGGCCGGGGCCACGGCGAGGACCCGCGCTACGAGGCGTTGCTGGCCCGGGCGCCCGGCAGCCGGAACGCGTACGCCCTGCGGATGGTCTACCTGGTGCAGGGCGCCCTCGTGTGGCTGGTGTCCCTGCCCGTGCAGGCGGCGCAGTACGTGCCGGGCCCGCCGTCACCCCTCGCCTGGGCCGGGGCGGCGCTGTGGGCGGTCGGCCTCGGTTTCGAGGCGGTCGGAGACGCCCAGCTCGCCCGATTCCGGGCCGATCCCGCCAACCGGGGGCGGATCATGGACCGGGGACTGTGGGCGTGGACCCGGCACCCCAACTACTTCGGCGACTTCTGCGTGTGGTGGGGTCTCTTCCTGCTCGCCTGCGACTGCGCGCCGGCCGCCGCCGTGTCCGTGGTCTCCCCGGTGGTGATGAGCCTGTTGCTGACCCGGGGAAGCGGCAAACGCCTGCTGGAACGGCACATGGCCGCCCGCCCCGGCTACGCCGACTACGCGGCCCGTACCAGCGGCTTCCTGCCCCGCCCGCCGGGGCGGAACCGGCGCGGGGACCGGAGGGGGCCGTGGGCGGCGTGACGCACCGGCCCGGAGAGGATGTACCGGGCCGATCAACCGCACGGCCCGCCCGCACGCGGGCTCACAGCGACAGGGAGCGTCTCATCGTGCAGCAGGACGAGAGCGGGTTCGTACCGTCGCCCAGGGGTGCGCTGGTGCCGCGGTGGTGTCCGCCCCGGGCGCGGGCGGCCGTGCTGGTGCTGCACGGAGGGCAGGTGGCGAGCGATCGTCCCGCCCGGCCCTGGCAGCTCGCCGCGCTGCGGATGGAACCCGTCGTGCGCGCGGTGTCCGCCGCGGTGCCGCGGCAGGACGTGCTGGTCGCCCGGGTCCGCTACCGGGTGCGCGGCTGGAACGGCGGGCGCGCCGACCCCGTACGGGACACGGTGCGGGCGCTGGACGAACTCGCCGAACTGGCCGGCCCCGTTCCCGTGGTGCTGCTCGGCCACTCCATGGGCGGCCGGGCCGCACTGGGCGCCGCGGGGCACCCACGGGTGCGCGGCGTGGTCGCCCTGGCGCCGTGGTGGCCGCCGGGCGAGCCGGTGGCGCAGACGGCGGGACGGCACCTGGTCGCCCTGCACGGCGAACGGGACCGCGTCACCTCGCCCGCCGACTCGGCCGACTGCGTGCGCCGGGCGCAGGGCACGGCCGCGCGGGCGGGGCTGGCCGTGATCGGCGGCGGTGACCACGCGATGCTGCGCCGCCACCGCCTCTGGCACCGCACCGCCGTCGCCCTGGTCGCCCACCTCCTCGACCCCGACGCCGTACCGGATCCCCTGCCCGACGCGTGTTACGGGACGACGGACTTCCCCGTGCTCTGACCGGCCGGCCCGCCGCACCCGGCCGTGCTCCGCGCCCGGCGCACCCGCCAGGACGGTGTACGACTCGGCACCGGACTGGACCGGGCCGCATGCGGTGACATGGCCGACGAACTCCTGGGCCGTGCCAGGGCCGATCATCCCGACCGTCGGCACCGCCGCGAGCAGCGCCGGAAGCACCGCCAGGACCGCGTAGCACGTCAGCGCCGCCGCGCAGTCCGAGGTGTCCCCGTCCCACAGGGCCACCGGGGCGCGCCGCAGTGCCGGTCACCAGAAGGTGGGCGGTCGGGGCGGTCGTATCCGGCCGGGGCGCGGTTCGGTGTGCTCGGCGTGTGCTCAGCGGACACGGGGCACCCGGTGCGATGCCGCGCTCAGGCGGACGCGCGTGTGTGCCGTGTACGGGGCCGTCGACCGCTCGGCCTCCGCCGCCACCGCGCAGACGGTGGGCAGCACGGCCTCCGGGGGCGTGCCCGGCTCCAGCCAGAGGCGCAGCCCGAAGTCCAGCCGCCGTCCCGGACGGGGCAGCACGCGGGCCCGGCTGCGGGCGACCCCGGGGAGCGCCGACACGCGGGTGGCCAGGGCTTCGGCCAGAGCCTGGGGGCGCACCGTGGCGCCCGGCGAGGGCAGGGCCAGCCGCCGGGCCCGGCCGGAGTGCAGTTGCGCGAGGAACCAGGAGGCGAACAGGACGGTGAGAGCAATCGCGGCGGCTGTGACGCCGAGGGTCCACCAGCCCTCGCCGCGCAGCTGTGCCGGCCGGTCCCGGTCCAGCAGGACGGTGCCCGGACCGGGTGCGGGCCACCAGGACGGCATTCGGTTCACGACGGCGCGGTCCGCGGCGGCGAGCCACGAGCCCGTGCCGAGGAGCACGAGCCCGACGGCCCCGAGGACGGCCCGGTTGACGGCGGTGCGGATGTGCGGCATCACCGGTCACCTCCGGCGGCCCGAGCGGACGTCGGCACCGCGGCCGACTCCGACAGGCCGTACACGTGGTGGGAGGCGCTGTCTCGCGGCGCGTCGGCCGTCGGCGCGGTTCGCGGTGCGGTCACGGCCGTCCCGGACGGGTCTGCGCCGTCACCGTCTCGCGGTGTCGCCGCTGCCGTGTCCGCCGTGCGGTCGGGCGGCTGCCGGACCGGCTGCGGAGCGAGGGCGATCCGCAGCCGGGGGTCGTGGCGCAGGTGGCAGGCGGTGAGGGTGTCGCGGGCGGCGGCCGTGACGGCGTCCCGCGCGGCTGCCCGGTCGCCGAAGGCGAGCCCGGCCCGCACGGTGACCCGGCGGCGGCGTACCCGGACGCGTACCGCTTCGACACCCCCCACGGCTGCCACCGCGTCGGCGACCAGTGTCTCGACGGCCGAGCGGTCCACCGCCGCGCCGACGTGGGCCGTGGGGGTGCGGACGGTGAGCAGACGGCGTCGGCCCGGGGTGAGCGCGAGGACGAGCAGCCAGATCCCGGCCAGTGCCGTCAGCCCGCCGCCGACGGTGACGGACGGGTCGCCGGGCCCGTGCCCGGACAGCCAGTGCACGGCGGAGACCCGCCAGGCGGCAGCCGCGTGCCGGGCGACGTGGGTCCGTACCAGGTCGAGGGCGAGGGCCCCGCAGCCTGCCGCGGCCACCGCGGTGAGCACGGCGACCGGGACCCGCCGCTGGGACCACCAGCGCCTGGGGGGTCGGATCCCGGAGGTGCCCGCACCGGGGCTGTCGGCCGGCCGCACCGGAGGGTGGGCGGACGACGCCGGAACGAGCGAGGTGACGTCGACGCGCGCGAAGGGCACGTCCAGTCCCGTCAGCCGTCCGGTGCGCTCCACCACGTGCCGTTGAACGCTCCGGACCGTGTCGGCCAGCGGGGCCGGATAGGGCAGCGTCACCCCGAGGGACACCTCCGCCCGCCCGCCGCGCACGGACGCGACGGCACTCGCCGGCCGGGCGCCGTCCCGGCCCGGAAGCGCCTCGGCCGCTGCCCGTTCGGCGACCTTGCGCACGGCCCGCACCGAGACGGTGGTGGTGCCCCGCCGGGCGGCGGCGGTCATCGACGGCCCCGCTCGAACGCGTCCCGGACGTCCTGGACGCTGCCGCCGCCCTCGACCCACCGGCCCAGCGCCCAGCCCAGACCGCCGAGCGCGGCCACCAGCAGGAAGGCACCGAATCCACCGAAAAACCCGGCGAACGCCAGGGCCATGCCCGCGATCATCCCTACGAACGGTGTGCTCATGCCCATCCGCCTCTCACCCCTCTCACCCCTCCAACCCGGATCCACTCCTGCCGACGCCCGTGTCCGGGCGCCGCTACTCCACGCGGGCCTCGGCCGTGCTCCCGGGCTCGTCCTCGTCGGGCAGGCGGACGTCGTTGACCGTGATGTTGGCCTCGACGACCTCCAGGCCGGTGATCCGTTCCACCGCCGAGATGACGTTCACCCGTACGTCCTGGGCCACCTCCGCGATCGGGACGCCGTACTCCACGACCAGGTCCAGGTCGATGGCCGTCTGGCGCTCGCCCACCTCGACCTTCACCCCGCGCCCCACGTTGGGCCGGCCGCCGGGCACCCGGTCGCGCACGGCACCGAGGGTGCGCGCGAGCCCGCCGCCCATGTCGTACACACCCGGGATGTCCCGGGCGGCGCTGCCCGCGATCTTCACGACGACGACATCGGCGATCGACGTCCGGCCACGGTCCGCGGGCGGCTGGTCGGCCCCCGCGCTGCCGCCGGAGACGGCCGTCGTCCCGGCAGGCCGGCCGGTCTGCGGGGTGGACACGTCCTTGGCGGCGGGTGCGGTCTGCGTGGTCATGGCACGTTCTCCTTCTCTGCCTCACTGCTCATGTGCTCTCACTCCGTCAGACCCGGTCCGCCCGCCGCTGTGACGCCCGGATCCGGGAAAACCTCGTCCGGCTGCCGCGTGGTGAGGCGCGGCAGCCGGACGCGAAGGCCGGGCACCGCCCTCGCGGTGCCCGGCCCGTGATGTCCCGTCAGCTGGTGGGCATCAGCACGGTGTCGACGATGTAGACGTTCGCGTTGGCGGTCTTCACGTCGCCGCAGACCACCTTCGCGGAGCCGTTGACCGTGTAGGACTCGCCGGAGCCGGCGGTGGTGACCTTCGACTTCTCCAGTGTGTCGAAGGAGCCCTTCTCCAGGTCCTTCGGCGTGAGCTTCTGCCCCACGACGTGGTAGGTGAGGATCTTCGTCAGTTCGGCCTTGTCGTTCAGGACCTTGTCCAGGGTGGCCTTCGGGATCTTCGCGAAGGCGGCGTTGGTCGGCGCGAACACCGTGATGTCCTGGGCGTTGTTGAGGGTGTCGACCAGTCCGGCCTTCTTCACCGCCGTCACCAGTGTGGACAGGGCCGGGTTGTTGGAGGCCGCGGTGGCCACCGGGTCCTGCGCCATGCCGTCGAAGGAGCCGGAGCCGGTCTTGGGCACCGCGGAACAGGCCGAGCCGAACGGCTGGTCGGCCGAGGCGGCGTCGGTGGAGCCGCTCATGGCCTCGCCCGTGGAGGCGGTGGAGGCGGACGCCTTGGTGGAGTCGTCGCCGTTGTCGGAGCAGGCGCTCAGGGCCAGCGGCAGGACGGCCGCCGCGGTGACGGTCACGGCGATGCGGCGGATGCGGGTGTTCATGGTGGTTCTCCTGTGTGTCGGTGCGGCCTGAGCCGCGTTCATAGGGGGAAAGGGGAAAGGGGAAAGGGGAAAGGTGGCTTGGGGGTCAGTCGACGGTCACGACCACGGAGTGCCATCCGCCGGCGCCGTCGGGGATGGTGCGGGCGCGCTTCTCCGTCTGCGTGGCGCCGGTACGGTCGGTGGCGCGGACGGTGAGCGTGTGGCCGCCCTTGACGGCCTGCCAGGGGAAGGACCACTGCCGCCAGGTGTCGCGGGTGTCCTCGGCGGCGAGCCGGGCCTGCTGCCAGGGGCCGTCGTCGACACGGACCTCGACCTTGTCGATGCCGCGGTGCTGGGCCCAGGCGACCCCGGCGACCATGACCGGGCCGGCCTTGGGCCGCGCGAAGGGCTTGGGCGTGTCGATGCGCGACTCGGTCTTGATCGGTGCTCTTTTGGCCCAGCCGCGTCTGACCCAGTAGGGGTCGTAGGCGTCGAAGGTGGTCAGCTCCAGGTCCTTGATCCATTTGCAGGCGGAGACGAACCCGTACAGGCCGGGCACCACCATGCGGACGGGGAAGCCGTGGGCGAAGGGCAGCGGTTCGCCGTTCATGCCGACGGCGAGCAACGCGTCGCGGCCGTCCAGCACGTCCTCGACCGGGCTGCCGATCGTCATGCCGTCCACCGAGCGGGCCACCAGCTGATCCGCCCGGCCGCCCCTGGACGGGGGCCGGACGCCGCACTCGGCCAGCAGGTCGGCCAGGCGTACGCCGATCCAGCGGGCGTTGCCGACGTACGGGCCGCCGACCTCGTTGGACACGCAGGTGAGGGTGATGTCCCGCTCGATCAGCTCCCGGCGCAGCAGATCGGCGTAGGACAGGGAGAGCGGCCGTGCGACCCCCGTGCCGTGGATGCGCAGCCGCCAGCGCGTCGCGTCCACCTTCGGCACCACGAGGGCGGTGTCCACGCGGTAGAAGTCGGCGTTCGGCGTGACGAAGGGGCTCACCCCGGCGACGCGCGACCCCGCCCCTTCGGGCACGGCGGGCGCGGGCGAGGCCGGGGCGGGCAGGACGACGGCCTCGCGGGAGGCGACGGCGTCCCGGCCGCTGGAACCGTTCAGGGACCGGCCCAGGAGACCCGCTCCCGCGGAGGCGGCGGCGGTGGCACTCGCCGCGATCACGAAGCCGCGGCGGTCCCACTCCGTACCGGGCCGCGGACCGCCCTCCGCGACCGCGGCCGGTCCGTTCTCGCCGGCCGGGCGCGGCTCCCGGGGCGCGAGGCGGCCCACGAGGACGTACAGGACCACGGCCGCGACGACCGCGCCGACGACCGAGGGAAGGGCGTCGACGACACCCGTCGAGTCGGGCCTGCCGGTCGCCGCGAGAGCGCCGACCGCCCCGAACAACAGCACACCCGCCGCCCCGGTCCGCCGGAACCGCAGCGCGACCACTCCCAGTACGAGGGCGAAAAGGGCCAGCACCCCGAGAATTCCCGACTGGAGCACCAGTTTGTCGTCGGTGCCGAAATTCCGGATCGCCCAGTCCTTCACCGCGGCCGGGGTCCGGTCGATCGCCGCGCCCCCGACCGCGACCACGGGACCGGCCTGCGGGCGCACCCCTCCCGCCACCGCCCCGGCGACCGCGAGCGCGGCGAGACCTGCCAGTACGCCACTGAGCGCGCCCAGCAGCAGCCGGGTGGGGCCGGGCCGGCCTCGTCGTTGTTCCTCGTTCTCGGTCACGTGGGGAATCCGGTTCCGGCGGCCGGGCGGATTGGTCGTTCCCACGATCGGATGTCTTTTCTTTTCCCACCCATCCGCCCCCGCTTCGGCTACGGATGAAATATCGACGGATTCCTTCGGATCCAGGTCCGGCCCCAGAAAAAAACCGAACGGAGTTTCCCGCATCTGTCCCGGAAAACCTGTTCCGGAACACCCATTCCGGAAAATCTCCGTCACGTGTCCGTCCGGTGCGGCATCCGGACGGTGCCCGTCTCCCGAAGAGCCGCGTAACAAGGACGGCGGAGCGCTGTCCAACCCGAAGAGACCGGACGAGAGGAGCCGCCCAGTGGCGGGGCCCAGCACACAGAACGCACCACCGGACGCCGGGGCGGAGACGGACGACGCCCTGCTGGCGGTCCGTGCCGCGGAAGGGGACGAGGACGCCTTCGCCGTGCTCGTGCAGCGGCATGCGGCGGCGCTGATCAGGCTCGCCACGCGTCTGCTCGGCAACCGGACCGAGGCGGAGGACGCCGTACAGGACGCCTTCATCAGCGCCTGGCGGACGCTGCCGGAGTTCCAGGGGCGCTCCGCCTTCGGCACCTGGATATACCGGATCGTCACCAACCGCTGCCTGAACGTGCTGCGGGCCCGCAGGCCCGTCGCCCCGCTGGAGGCGGCGGGCGAGGTGGCCGCGGCGGAGTACACCACGTCCCCGGCCCGCATCACCGAGGGCCGCGACGCGGTCCGCGAGCTGCGGGAGGCCCTCGACCTGCTCTCGGCCGAGCAGCGCGCCTGCTGGGTACTGAGAGAACTCGACGGCCGGTCCTACGAGTTCGTCGCGGACGCGGTCGGCATCAGCCAGGAAGCCGTCCGCGCCCGTGTCTTCCGCGCACGCCGTTGTCTGACACAAGCACTGGGGGCCTGGCGATGACCGACCGCACCGACCCGCCGAACAACCCGTCCACCCGCGATGACGACGACGAACTCCTGCCGTGCGGACGGCTGTTGTCGCAGGCGTGGCAGGACTGGGAACAGCGGTCCGACGACACGGACGCCCACGCGCGATCCTGCCCGCACTGCCGACAGGCCGTGGCGGGGCTGGACAGGCTGGAGTCAGTGGTACGCGGCCTGCGCGACGAGGCCGACGACGCCGTCGGTTACGACACCGAGCCGCTGACCCGGCGGATCATGGACGTCGTCCGCCTCGAACTGCGTCCGGGCCGCCCCCTGCCCCTCGGTGAACCCGCCGAGGACCTGTGGATCATGGAGGCCGTCGCGGCCCGCGCCCTGCGCGCCGCGGCCGAGACGGTCCCGGGCGTCCGGGCCGGTTCCTGCCGCCTGCTCGACGTCCACGCCGACGGCGGGGCCGAGGTCCGCCTCGACATCCACGCCCCGGCAGACGCCCCCCTGCCCGACCTCGCCGCCCGGGTGCGCGACCGGGTGCGGGAGGCCGCGGACCGGGAACTCGGCATGGCCATAGCGGCCGTGGACATCCATGTCACCGATCTCGTCCCCCCGCAGGCCGACAGCGCCCAGGAAGGCCGTACCGCATGACCGCGAACCGCGTGGACAGCGCGCACGTGACGCTCGTCGAGGAAGTCGCCACGACCGTGAGGAGCGTGCCCGGGGTCGCCTTCCTCAAGCCCGGGCTGGGCGAGCGGCTGCGCTCCGCGCTGTCCCGGCCCACCGCCCCGGGCACCGGCGGCACCGGTTCGTCGGCCGCCGCCGGAGTACGGCTGACCCGCCCGGACGGCGACGGCCCCTGGCGGCTCGACATCCACGTCGTCATGCTCCGGGAGGCCAGGACCGCGGACGTGGCCCGTGCCGTGCGTGCCGCCGTCGAGCGGCGGCTGCACGCCCTGGTGCCCGTGCGACCCGTGCCCCTGGTCACCGTGACGGTCACGGGCCTCGTCTGAGGGCCCGCCCCTCACGGGTGCGGTGGGGGCACGGTCGCCGTCAGGTGCGCGACGGCGAGCCACGCCCCGACCGCGGCGCACACGAACCGGAACCTGCGCAGCCGCCCGGGGGAGACCGGATCGGGCGCGGGCCCCACCGGCAGCCCGGCCGTCACCGCCCCGGCCGGGACCGCGGTCCTCCCGCCCTCCGTCCGGTCGTTGGCGCGGGCCGCGGGCGACTGCCGGGCCGCGGTGGCGGGCACGGTACGACGACGGCGTCGGGTGCGGCGCGGCGGCCGGGGTGGCCGCCCCGCGGGCGGGCCGGCGGCGTCGGCCGGGCCGGGCACCAGCCCGTGGGCCAGCCCGGTGAGGAACGCCGCGTAGGCGCCCCGGCGCGGACCGGCCGGGGTACTGCGCCCCGCCTCCCAGGACCGGACCGTGGCCACCGTCACCCCGAACGACTCGGCCACCTGTTCCTCGGTGAGCCGCCACGCCCGACGCAGCCGGGCACGGTCCTCGGGGGCGGGCAGCGGGGCTCTCCCGTCACGGCGACGCGGATGGGACGGCATGGGCTGCTGGGGCAGAAGATCGATCGTCATGACCGTATGACAACCCGTCAGCACGTCATGTGATGGGATGCCGCGAAACCCACCCGTATGCCGTAACGGCGCGTGCCCGGGCCGGCCGCGCGGGCACCCGAACGGCAGGACCCCGTCGGCGCGGTCGGGGCCCTGCCGTTCGCCGCGGCGTTCAGCCGGGGAAGCCCATCAGGGCCAGCGGAGCGGAGGTGGGGTGTTTCGAGCCGCCGTGCGGTTCGACCGTGATGCCCATGCCCGAGGCCCCGTCGACGGCGCCCCGCAGGAGAACGGCCTGGCTGCCGCGGCCCGGGTCCATCAGGCCGGCCGACCGCATGGTGCCGCCGTCGTCGAACCACAGCTGGTACACCTTGCCGCTGGGCGGAGCGCTCAACCCGGAGACGACGAACACGGCCCTGTCCTGGCTGCGGGAGACGACGACGGTGCCGGTGGCGTCGCCGGTCAGCGCGGCGGCCCGCGTCCTGGCGTCCGGCGCGGCCAGTACGGCGGCGATCGCGTCTGTCGTCCGCGTGGCACGCCGTGCCTGGTCCCGGGCGTCCTCTGCCTGTCCGTGCTGCCAGACGGCCGTCCCGCCCAGCGCCGCGGCCGACGCGAGGCAGGCGGCGAGTGCCCATCGGGACAGCAACCGGGTCCGCGGGCCCACCCTTGCGGGGAGCACCGAGGCAGGCGAACCGGGTGTCTCCTGCCGGACGGTGGTGATCCGGTGCAGTACCTGTTCGCGCAGCCCCGGAGAAGGTGCCGTGGCGGCGGCGAGGCCCAGGCGGGCCGCGGTCGCGCACAGCTCGGTCGTCTCCTGCGCGCACGGTTCGCAGCCCGCCAGGTGGCGCTCGAAGGCGGTGCTCTCCTCGTCGGACAGGGCGTGCAGGGCGTAGGCGCCCGTCAGCCGGTGCAGATCGGTGGTCGTCACGCGGTCACCCCCAGGCAGTCGCGCAGCCGGATGAGTCCGTCGCGCAGTCGGGTCTTGACGGTCCCCAGCGGCAGCGCCAGCGCCTCGGCCACCTCGCGGTAGGTCAGCCCCCGGTAGTAGGCCAGGGTGACGGCCTGGTGCTGGATCTCCGTCAGCGTGCGCAGGCAGCGCCGTACCTGTTCGCGCTCCAGCCGGGTCTCCACGTGCTCGACCACCTCGTCGTACTCGGGCACCCGTTCCAGCAGCGCGGCCTTGTGGTCCCGGAGGACCGCGGCGTCCACCGAGCGCACCCGGTCGACGGCCCGGCGGTGCGCCAGCGTGAGGATCCAGTTGATCGCCGTCCCGCGGTCGGGCCGATAGCGGGGAGCGGTCCGCCACACCTCAACCAGGACCTCCTGCGTCACCTCCTCCGACTGCGCCTGGTCGCGGACGACCGCACGCACGACTCCCAGCACGGAGCCCGCCACGGCGTCGTAGACACCGGCGAACGCCCGCTCGTCCCCCAGGGCCACCCGGCCCACCAGTTCCTCCAGGTCAGGCCCGACCGAGGGATTTCTTCCGATATGTACTGCTTCTTTCACCGAGATCCTCCGCGGTCGGGACATGTCCGTGCGTAATCCGTTCCTGCGGAGACGGCGGATTGGTCACCGGGGCCATGAAATCGCAGGTGGTGCGGGAGGACGCGGACCCACGGCGACACGGTCGGTCATGCGCGGGTGTCCTCCGCCAGGCGGTCGCGCAGCCGGATCAGGCCGCGGCGGGCGTGGCTCTTGACGGTGCCCAGCGGCAGCCCGGTGCGCCGGGCGATCTGCGCGTGCGTGAGGTCCTCGTAGAAGGCCAGCCGCAGCACCCGTTCCTGGGACGCCGGGAGTCCGCTCAGTTCCTGCCGTACCAGGATCCGGTCGACGACCCTCTCGTGGTCCCCGGCGGTGGCCCCGGCGCGGTCGCCGAGCAGGAGCGCGTCGCCCGCCGAGGAGACCAGGGAGATACGGCGCGTCCGGGCGGACAGGGCGTCGGCGATCTTGTGTTTCGTGATGCCGACGATCCATCCGGCCAGCGTGCCGCGCTCGGGCCGGTAGGCATCCCGTCCCCGCCACAGACCAACGAGCACCTGCTGGGCCACGTCCTCGGCCTCCTGGGCGTCGCCCAGCGCACGCAGGGCCAGCGAACGCACGCACGGCGACCAGCGCCGGTGGATCGCGGCCAGGCACGTCTCGTCGCCCGTCACCAGCCGCCGGGCCAGTTCTTCGTCGTCCGGTTCGCGAACGGCCGGGGGTCCGTCGGCCCGGGACGGCGGAGACGGCGGCGGCGGAGACAGCGGCGGCGGGTCCGGGCGCGTGAGGCCGGTGCGGGCCCTTCGTTGGACCGGGGAGCCGGTGCCGCCGGAGGCCGGAGCCGGGCGTGGCGTCATGACGATCACTCCTCACGGTCGGCCGGAAAACGGGACCGGGCAACGCGCCCCGGACGCTGCCGCCCCCGCTGCCAGGACATGTCCGGAATCCGGCACCGTGCGGACCATCCTGTGGAGTGGGCAACCGGGCGGCAACTCGCATCGATTCCGCGTCGTATCGTTGCCGTATGGGCGAATCCGCGACCCCCCGGGGCCAGGGCCCGGCGAGCGGCCCCGAGGTCCCTGCCCCGGGGCTGACGACCGGTGCGCTGGCCCGTCGGCTGGGGGTGTCGCCCACCACCCTGCGGTCCTGGGACCGCAGGTACGGCATCGGCCCCGCCGTCCGCCCGCAGGGGCGGCACCGGCGCTGGTCGCCGCGGGACGTGGCGGTGCTGGAGACGATGTGCCGACTGACGGCGGCCGGGGTGCCTCCGGCCGAGGCGGCCCGCACCGCGCGGGAGGACCGGGGCGGATCCGGTGCCCGCACGGCCGGTTCCCCACCACCGGCGACCCCGGCGCTGCCCTCCCGCGCCGCGGGCGCCCTGCCCCTGGGAGACGTCCGCCGGGAGTGCCGGGGTCTGGCGCGGGCCGCCGTACGGCTCGACGCCCCCGTCGTGGCGGAGCACCTGGACGAGGCGGTCGAGCGGTACGGGCTCGTCGTGGCCTGGGAGGAGGTCATGGTGCCGGTCCTGCACGCCGTCGGACGCCGGTGGGCCTCGTCCGGGGACCGTTACGTCGAGGTCGAGCACCTGCTGTCGTGGCACATCTCCACCACACTGCGACGCGCCTCCCGGGCCGCCGTACGCGCGCCCGGGACCGGGGCGGCCGCGGCGGGCCCCGTGGTGCTGGCCTGCGCGCCCGGGGAGGAACACACCCTGCCGCTGGAGGCGCTCAACGCCGTACTCGGTGAACTCGGCCTGCCCACCCGGATGTTCGGGGCGGCCCTGCCGGCCGAGGCGCTCGTGGCGGCGGTACGGCGGTTGGGGCCCGCCGGCGTCGTCCTGTGGTCCCACGCGCGGGCGACCGCGAGTCCGGCCCTGGCCGCACGGATCGCCGACGCCCGGTGGGGGGTGTGCGGCGCGCGCCGAGGTCCGCTGGTCCTGCTCGCCGGACCGGGGTGGACCGGCCGCCCGGCCCCGGGCACGGAACGACCGCAGGGGCTGCGGCAGGCGGTGGCGACGATTTCCACGGTGTACGACGGCGGGCCGCCGTCCTGACCGGCGTTTCCCTCACCTGTTTCCTTCCCCGGCCTTCCCCGGCGGACCTGCTGTGCGTGCCGCTGTGTCAGCCGTGCTCGCGTGCCTGGCGGAAGCGGGCGAGGCCGGCGGAGAGGTCCACGATCGGGTCGGGGTAGTCGTCGACGGCGGCGCGGGCGAGGCCCGGGAGCTTCCAGGGCTCGTGCACGGCGCGCCCCGGGACGCTCGCGAGCTCGGGCACCCAGCGTCGTACGTACGCGCCGTCCGGGTCGTGGCGCCTGCCCTGGGCGACCGGGTTGAGGACGCGGCCCGGACGGGTGTCCGTGCCGGTGCCGGCGGCCCACTGCCAGTTGAGCTGGTTGTTGGCGATGTCGCCGTCGACGAGGAGGTCCAGGAAGTGCCGGGCGCCGACCCGCCAGTCGATGTACAGCGTCTTGGTGAGGAAGCTCGCGGTGAGCAGGCGGCCCCGGTTGTGCATCCAGCCCTCGTGGCGCAACTGCCGCATCGCGGCGTCGATCACCGGGTAGCCGGTACGGCCCTCCCGCCACGCCTCGACGTCCGCCCGCGCCTGGGCTCCCGACCGCCAACGGTCCTGCCGCGGACGGTAGTCGGCGCCGGCCGCGGCCGGCCGGGCCGCCAGTACCTGGTGGTGGAAGTCGCGCCAGGCGAGCTGCCGTACGAACGCCTCGGCGCCCGCGGTGGCGGACCGCCGCGCCCGGTGGACCAGTTCGACGGGGGAGAGCGTGCCGAAGTGCAGGTGCGGGGAGAGCCGGGAGGTCGCGTCGCCGGGCAGGTCGTCGTGCCGGTCCGCGTAGGCGGCGACCGGGCCGCGCAGCCACGCCGCGAGCAGCGCGCGCCCCACCCGCTCGCCGCCCGCGGCCAGTCCCGCGGACACCCCGCGCACCTCCGCGCGCGACGGCAACGGCTCCGAGCCCACCGCGTCCGGCACCGGCACCGCGCGCGGCGCGCCGAGGACGCCGCGCACCGGTTGCCCGGACCAGGCGCGGAAGTACGGCGTGAACACCGCGTAGTGGTCGGAGCCCGCCGGAGTGACCGCCCCGGGCGGCAGGACCGTCGTCACGGCGTCGTGCACGACCGTCCGGCGCCCATCGGCCGCCAGCGCGGCCCGGCCGCGTTCCTCGCGCCGCCGCGCGTACGCGCTGACACCGCCCGCCAGGTGCACCTCGTCGGCGTCCACCTCCCGCACCACCGCGCACACCTGGTCGACGACGTCGCCCGAGCGGACGACGAGCCGGCCGCCGCGCTCGCGCAGCCCGGCGTCGAGGTGGTGCAGACAGTCGGCGAGGAAGGCGAGCCGGTTGGGCGCGGCGAACCCGGCCCGGTCGACCCCCGGGTCGCGTACGAAGAGCGGGACCACCCGGCGCCCGCCGCTCAACGCGGCCCCCAGGGGCGGGTGGTCGTGCAGACGCAGGTCGGAGGTGAACAGGACGACCGATACGGGCATGGCGAGGCTCTCCGGTGCAGGACGGTGACTTCGTTCTGCTTCGGCCGACGGGGCCCGTGCGGATGCGGGCAGGGACGGACGGGCTTGAAGCAGCGTTCGACGACGGTGCGGCGGCGGTAGGCGGCCCGGTCGAACCGGCGGCGGCCCTCGCCGAGCCGGATACGGCCGCCGATCTGGTCGACGCGTTCCGGGATCGCCGCTTTCGGGCCCCGGCCGCCTGTCGGCGGGCCCGCACCGTGGTCGAGTCGACACACACGATCGACCAGTCCACGGCGCCGACGGCGTCGGAATGCTGTGCTGGATGCGGTCCCCGGTGCCGTCGGCCGACCGGCGGCGGAAGCGCTCGCGGACCGTCTTCCGCGGGCCGTGGCGCTCGGGCAGGTCCCGCCGGGCCGCTCCCGCGAACAGCTTCCACGGGATCCCGTGGACGACCTGGCGACGGTCCCGCACCGGCCGCCCAACCGCTTTGCGGACCCGGCCTAGCCCTTGACCGCGCTCAGGACGGCGGTGGCCATGCCCTGTTCGCCCCGTTCGTTGGGGTGGACCATGGCGGCGGGACTGCTGGGTTTGAGGGGTTCGATCCAGCGGGTGGCCGCCGGAGAGCAGGCGTCGTGGCCGGCGGACGGGGTGAAGGTGTCGACGTACGTTGCTCTGGCGGCCCGCGCGCGTTGGCCGAGCATGCTGTTGAGCTCCTGCTGCTTCTGGCGGAGGAACGTGACGTCGCCGGGGGCGATGGGCAGGCCGCGACCGCAGGCGGTGCCCTTGACGGGCAGGATCGACGGGTAACCGACGACGTAGACGCGGGCGTTCGGAGCACGGTGTTCGATCTCGTTCAGTACCCGGGTGAGGCGGTTGCCCGTGGTGCGGATCTTCCGGGACACGTCGTCGGTGCCGCCGGAGGTGTACTTCTCCTTGCAGGGCGCCTTGTCGGTGACGTCCGTGATGCGGTCGGCCAGTTTGAACAGCGTTCCGGCGCCGACGCACTCGGTGATCAGCGAACTGAAGCCGATGTCGTTGCCGCCGATGCCGAGAGTCACCAGTTCTGTGCCGGTGGTCAGCGCGGAGAGCTGTGCGGGGTTGGTGCCGTTGCCGGTGGACTGGGGGGCGGTCAGGTCGGAGGTGGTGGCGCCGCTGCAGCTGACGTCACGGAAGTCGGCCGCTTTGAGGCCGAGTTCCTTGGCGACCAGCGCCGGGTAGTTGCGACCGGAGCGGTCGCAGCCGATCGGAGTGCCGGTCCGAGGAGGAATCCTGGGGCCCGAGGTGTATGAGTCCCCGAGTGCCACGTAGGGCCCCGTGGGCTCCTCCTCTGTGGCGCTCTTGGCGCTCTTGGCGCTCTTGACGTTGTTGTTGCTGTCGGAGCTCTGTCCGATGCCGACGGCGGTGACGAGTATCCCGCATGCAAGGGCCACGCCCATGCCGGTTCGTGTCAACTGTCCCATCACTGTGTCCTGTTCTTCGTTTTCTTCGTTGCGGATGCTGGGCCGTGGGGACGTTTCGGTGAACACGGAGCGGTGTCGGTGTGGCCCTTGGGAGGGCGGGGAGGGGAGGTTGGCTCACGCCGGGCGGACGAGGCCCGTGTCGTAGGCGAAGATCACGGCCTGGACCCGGTCGCGGGCGTCGATCTTGGTGAGAATGCGGCTGATATGGGATTTGACCGTTGATTCGGCGAGGTGCAGACGCGCGGCGATCTCCTGGTTCGTCCAGCCGCTGGCCATGGCGGTGAGGACCTCGCACTCGCGTTGGGTGAGGTCGGCGAGTCGGCGCTGTTGCTGAGGGGAGTGGCCGGGGAGGCGGTCGCTGAAGGCGTCGATCAGCTTGCGGGTGAGACCGGGGGAGATGACGGCGTCGCCGGCGGCGACCGCCCGGACCCCGGCGACGAGTTCCTCGGGCTGGGCGTCCTTGAGCAGGAAGCCGCTGGCTCCGGCGCGCAGGGCGTCGTAGGCGTACTCGTCGAGGTCGAAGGTGGTCAGCACCAGGATGCGGGAGCGGCCGCCGGACCGCACGATGCGGCGGGTGGCCTCGATGCCGTCCATGCCGGGCATCCGGACGTCCATCAGGACGACGTCGGGCCGGAGTTCGGCGGTCATGCGGACGGCTTCGGCGCCGTTGGTGGCCTCTCCGACGACGTTCATGTCGGACTGTGCCTCCAGGAGCATGCTGAAGCCCATGCGTTGCAGGGCCTGGTCGTCGACGATGAGGACGGTGGTCATGAGAGGTGCTTCTCCGGGGAGTTGGGCTGCGGGTCGGGGACGAGGAGCGCACGGACGGTCCAGCCGCCGTCGGCGTTGGGGCCCGCGGTGACGGTGCCCCGGTACAGAGCGGCACGCTCACGCATGCCCACCAGGCCACGGCCGCCGCCCACGCGACGACGGCCGGGGGCGGGGGCGCGGGCCGGTCCGGTGTCTTCGACGGTGACGTGGACGGCGTCCGGGCCGGCGGTGAGGGATACGCGGACCGAGGTGTGGGAAGCGGCGTACTTGACGGTGTTGGTCAGGGCCTCCTGGACGATGCGGTAGACGGAGAGCTGGAGGCCCGGGGGCAGCTCGGCGAGGCTGCCCTGGGCGTCCAGGGTGACGGTGGGACCCGCTGCGCGGACCCGGTCCAGCAGGGGGCCGAGGTCCGTCAGAGCGGGCTGTGGGGCGAGTGGCGCGTTGTCCGCCCCGTTGTTGTCCTCGTTGTCCTCTCCGATGACGGCGAGCAGGCGGCGTAGTTCGGCCAGGGCGTCGCGGCCGCTGCTGCTGATGATGCGGAGGGTCTGGGCGCCGCGTTCCGGTTTCTTCTCGGTGAGGGCGGCGGCGCCGTCGGCGAGACCGACGATGACGGCGAGGGTGTGGCCGAGGATGTCGTGCATCTCGCGGGAGACGCGGGCGCGTTCTTGCGCGATGGCGAGGCGGGCCTGCTGGTCGCGTTCCTTCCTCAGAGCGTCGATGTAGGCGCTGGCCACGCGGCTGAGCAGGCCCAGCGCGGCGAACGCCGCCATCGCGGCCATCGCCATCGCGGTCACGACCTCCGGCCGGGTGGCGTGTTCCAGCTGGCCGCCCCGCCAGAACACGGCGGCCCACGCGACGAGTTGCACGGTGGTGACGCCGATGGCGAGAGCGAGTTGCCGCGGGGCGCTGTAGCGGCCGACGTTGAAGAGGGCCACGACGCGTGCGGACTCGGAGCCGGTCATCACCCCCAGGAGGAGAGCTGCCACGGACGTGGCGGTGGTGAGGGCGAAGACGAGCATGGGCCGGCGTTCCCGCCACAGGAGGGGGACGGTGAAGGCGAGGATGAGGGCCACTTGCGCCGGTACGTCACCCTTGTTGAAGGGGTTGAGGTAGGAGTTGACGCCCAGCGCGGCGCAGAAGGCCGGCACCCCCCAGTGCCGGACCCCGGGGTGGGCCCGGTCCGTCCTGCGCAACGCGGCCAGCCGGTAGATGACCGAGGCGACCACGCGCTGTTCGGAATCGCCGGACAGGGTCTCCAGGGTCCGGTGGTCGTCCGGGCGGGGCGCGTGCGAGGGGGCGCTCGGTGTGGTCACGGGAGTCCTTCACGGGTAGGGAGGCCGCCCGCCGGCCCCGGAGGGGGGAGTTGGACCGGCGGGCGGGGCTGGGGAGCCGGCCGGTGGGCGGTGGCCGTTCCGGTCGGTGGCCTGGCAACGGTCGCTGCTGCCTGCCTCCGTCAGCTCTTGCGGAACAGTTTGTTCCGAAGATCCCTCATTGTCGTCGCCTTCCGCCGGGCCGTGTCGGCGGGCGGGTCGCCGGCCTGGCGTGCGCGGCGCGACCTGGGCTTGGGCAGTCCTGGCTTCTTGGCGGGGTCGTTCGTCCCGGGAGCCGGCGTCTCCGTGTCGCCGGAGCCGTTGACACCGGTGAGGCCGCCGCCGGTGATTGCGTGGATCCCGGCACCCGTGGCGGCTTGCGCGGCGGAGTCCTGGTCGAGGGCGTGGTGCTGCCCGCGCCCGGAGAACCCGGCCCGGCCGCGGTGGTGCTGGGCAGACGGCGGCGTGGACGCGGCCGTGTCCGAGGCGCCGGAACCGGAGCCGCTGGTGAGGACGGACGGGTCGTCGTGGTGGTCCGAGCCCGGGTGGACCCCGGCGGGTACGGGCTCGGGTGTGGTGCCGGCCAGCGCGAGGCGCAGTTTCTCGCCCTCGACGTCCACGTCGGGCATGACACGGTCCAGCCACCCGGGCAGGGCCCAGGCACGCCGTCCGAGCAGGGTCATGACCGCCGGGACGATGGTCATACGGACCACGAAGGCGTCGAAGAACACCGCGGAGCCGAGGCCGAGACCGATGGACTTGATCAGGGCCACGTCGTCGAGGAGGAACCCGGAGAACACGGAGATCATGATGATCGCCGCGGCGGTGACCACCCGCGCGCTGTGCCGGAAGCCCTGGACGACGGCCTGGGTGGGTTCGGCGCCGTGGACGTGTTCCTCCCGCATCCGGGTGACGAGGAAGACCTCGTAGTCCATGGCGAGTCCGAAGACCACGCCGATCAGCAGGATGGGCAGGACGCTCACGACCGGCGCGGTCTCCTGGATGCCGAAGAGGTCCTTCAGCCAGCCCCACTGGAAGACGGCGACCACGACGCCGAGGGTGGCGCCGACGCTCAGGAGGAAGCCCAGGGCCGCCTTGAGCGGGACCAGGACCGAGCGGAAGACCAGCAGGAGCAGGACCAGCGCGAGACCGACCACGATCGCCAGGTAGGGGATGAGCGCCTGGGCGAGCTTGGTGGAGACGTCGATGTTGACGGCGGTGGTGCCGGTGACCATCAGGCCGGCGCCGGTGTCCCGGTGCAGCGTGCCGCTCCGGTCGCGGATGTCCTTGACCAGGTCCTTGGTCGCCTGGCTGCTCGGCGCGCTCTTCGGGACGGCGCCGATCAGGGCCACGTCGCCGGACTCGTTGAACGCGGCGTCGCGCACCGTGGCGACGTCGCGCAGCTTCTTGATCCGTGCGACGGCGTCCGCGGCGGCGGCCTTCGGGTCCTTGCTGTCACGGGCGTCCACGACCACGGTCAGCGGGCCGTTGAAGCCGGGGCCGAAGCCCTTGCTGAGGGTGTCGTAGGCGATGCGCTGGGTGCTGCCGGGGGACTTCATGGAGTCGTCGGGCAGGGCCAGGCGCAGCGACATGGCAGGGACGGTCAGCAGGCCCGGGCCGAGCACCGCGACGGCGAGCACCTTGACCGGGTTGCGGGTGACGAAGCGCGCCCAGCGCACACCCATGGCCTCGCCCTCGCCGCGTTCCTCCAGGGCGTGCATGCGGCGGCTGAGGAGCCTGGCCTTCATGATCCGCGTCCCGGCGAAGCCCAGCATCGCGGGCAGCAGGGTCAGCGCGATGAGGACGGCCACGGCGACGGCGAACGCGGAGGCCAGGCCCATCGAAGTGAGCATCTGGATCCCGATGACGCTCAGGCCCGCCAGCGCGATGATCACGGTGAGGCCCGCGAAGACGACGGCGGATCCGGCCGTGCCCAGAGCGCGTCCGGCGGCCTCTTCGGGGTCGTGGCCGTCGCGGATCTCGTTGCGGTAGCGGGAGACGATGAACAGGGCGTAGTCGATGGCGACGGCCAGGCCCAGCATCAGAGCCAGCGTCGAGGCGGCCGAGGCCATGTCCACGAACGCGGTGGCGATGGTGATGCTCATGACCGCCACACCGACGCCGAGGACCGCGGTCAGCAGCGGCAGTCCCGCCGCGATCAGCGAGCCGAAGGTGATCACCAGAGCGACCGCGGCGACCGCGAGCCCGATCAGTTCGGCCGCCTTGCTCGCCGCCTTGTCCTCGACCGCGTCACCGCCCATGCTGACCGTCAGTCCGGCCTTCGTGCCTTCCTCGGCGACCTTGTTCAGGGCGTCGTGCGCGGCACCGCTGACGTCGGACTTGGCGACCTTGTAGGACACCTGGGTGTAGGCGATGGCGCCGGACGTACTGACCAGACCACGGGTGAACGGGTCGGAGACGCTCGCCACCTGCGGGGACGTCCTCAGCTCGGCCACCAGTGAGGTGATCTCCGCCTTGTTGGCGCCGGAGGTGAGCTTCTCACCGGCGGGCGCTTCGAAGACGACCCGGGCGGTGGCACCGGCGGCGGAGGTCTGCGGGAACTCCTTCTGCAGCAGGTCGATGGCTTTCTGGGACTGGGTGCCGGGCAGCGTGAAGCTGTCCGAGGTGGAGCCGGTGGAACTCATGGCACCGATGCCTACGGCGGCCAGGACGGCGATCCACATCATCAGGAAGAGTCGTCGTCGCCGGAAGGCGAGCCGTCCCAGTCGGTAGAGGAGGGTGGCCACGGGGTACTCCCACCAGGAGAAGAGGTCATTGCGCGATCCGAGACCTGATCGATGCCTGATCTCAAGCTAGGCGCGGTTTCCCGAGCTCCCTGCCCCCTGTGGAACCGAATCGACGCGCCGCGACTAGTACCGCAGTACTAATGCCCCTCCTCCTGGCGCCGCGGCGCGAGCGATGTGCCGGTCAGGCCGGGACGGTGACCACCACCCTGCCCCGCCCGCCCGCGTCGATGCGGTCGTGGGCCTTGGCGACGTCCTCCAACGGATAACGGTCGCCGATGTCGACGGTGAGGTCACCGGTGGCGGCGGCCGCGGTGAGGTCGCGGGCGGCCTGCCGTCTGGCCGCGGCGGGGAAGTCGTCGCTGCCGAGCAGCCGCAGCGTGACGTTGTTGAACAGCAGGGGCCAGAAGGGGAGTTCGGTGCGCTCGGCGTGGGTTCCGTAGGCGGCGATGACGGCGTCGGGCGCGGCGACCGCGTGGTCGAGGTCGGCGTTGGCCGACAGGGACACCTCGACGACACGGTGTACGCCGCCGGGTGCGTGCGCGCGGATCGCCGCCGCCGGATCGGCCGAATCCAGGGCGACGGAGTGGGCGACAGCCGGGCCGACCCGGTGCGGATCGCCGCCGCGCCGGACGGTGCCGATGACGGTGGCGCCGCCCCACCGGGCGAGCTGGGCGGCCAGTGAGCCGACACCGCCCAGCACCCCGTGCACGAGGACGATCCGCCCGTCGACCGGACCGTCCGCGAACACGGCGCGGTGGGCGGTGATACCAGGGATGCCCAGGCTCGCGCCGAGCTCGTCGCCGAGGTGGTCGGGAAGTCGCACGGCCTGCTGCTCGGGTACGACCGTGTACTGGGCTGCGGTACCGAACGGCCGGTAGGACTGGGCGCCGTAGACCCACACCCGCTCTCCCGCGCGGTGGGCACCGACTCCGTCGCCCACTTCGTCGATGACGCCGGCGGCGTCGCTGTGCGGGATCACACGGGCGTAGGGCATCGAGGAGCCGAGCCAGCCGCGCCGCTTCTTGGTGTCGCCGGGGTTGACACCCGACACGGTCACACGGACACGGACCTCGCCGGGGCCGGGGTGAGGATCGGGCAGCTCGCCGACGCGCAGGACGGCGGCGGGGCCCTGTCGGTCGTACCAGGACGCGAACACGGACTCCTCCGGTGACTTTCGGGGGGCTCAGGTGGTTGGTGGTTCCTCGCCCAGGATCTCGCGCAGCCAGGATTTCGGCGCGTCTGGTCGCGCGAGCGGTGCTGAGCAGGCCCCGTCGGCAGGGGGCGACGTTGTCCTCGACGCGCAGGGGGAGTTCACCGTCGGCGAGGAAGCCCGGTATCGCGGGTTCCAGCACGAGGCCGGCCTCCCGCAGAGGTATCGAAATCGGTAGGGACATCGAATCGATGGTGCGGTTATCGGCAGCTCACCTGGGGGTGGAGGCCCGCACCTGTCGCAGCCGCGCGGTTCGTACCCGCGGGCGTGCCCCGTTCCGCACCGCTGATGCTGCCCACGCCGGTGCGATACGACCCCTCGGCGCGCCGGTACTCGGTCACGTCGGAGACCGGCCGGGGCGACGCAAGGCCCTGCCGGTTCTTTCTCCGGGCCGACCGGGACCTCCCCCTGGCCGATCCGAGAAGTCTGGTCCGCCCGGACGAGATTGCTGCCATGGCGGCCTGACCGGACCTGTCTCGTAGGCGAAGACGACGGCCTGGACCCGGGTACGGGCGCCGATTTTGGTCAGGATGCTGCTGATGTGGGTCTTGACGGTGGTCGGCGCTATCGACAACCGTTCGGCGATCTCCGAGTTGCTCCAGCCGGAGGCGAGGGCGGCAAGGACTTCGGTTTCGCGTTCCGTGAGGCGGGACAGTCTCCGTCGTCGGTCGGGGCTGTCGGCGGCATGCCGTGCACGGACGGCCTCGATCAGGGTGCGTGTGAGACGGGGGGACAGGACCGAGTCTCCCCGCGCGACGATGCGCACGGCTGCGGCGAGTTCTTCGGGAAGGGAGTCCTTGAGGAGGATTCCGTCGGCGCCCGCGCGCAGGGCGGCACGGGGGTACGCGTCGCCGTCGGAGGCGATCAGTACGAGCACCCGAGGGGGAAGGCCGCCGGCCGGTTCGGGGCGAGGCGCCTTGGCGTGGCAGTCGGATCGGGTGATGCGACGTATGGCCTGAACGCGGTCGGCGTCTGTTCGGTCCAGGTCCAGGAGGACCACGTCGGGCTGGAGGACGGTGGCGGCCCGGACTGCCTGGGTGCAGTCGGCCGCCTCGCCGACGACCGTGAGGTCGGGCTGGGACTCCAGGAGCATGCGCAGGCCAAGACGTTGCAGAGCCTGGTCGTCGACGATGAGTACGGTGGTCATGTGGGGCGTCCTCCCGGCGGGCCGGGCCCGGAGGCGTTCGGTCGCCGTGTTCGGAGCGGGACGGAGCAGCGAGCGAAGGCCCGGCTGCGGCTCGTGAGAAGTTCCGGATCCCGGCCGGGCTCCTCCTCGCGCCAGGCACCTGTCCCCACGCGCCGGTGCGTACCGGGCGAGCGCTCCGCCCGAGCGCACGCGCCCGACGCCATGGGGGTGAAAAGGACCTGGACGAGGACGACTCCCTGGCGGCGGCTCGCGGCTGCGTCCTGCTGCGTGGACGGCGGGGGCGGTGGGGGCGGTGGGACCGGCCGTGCGGACCCGGTCCCGCAGTGAGCCGAGACCGGTCGGAGCGGGCTGTGGCGCGAGCGGCGCGTTGTCCGCCTGCTGGTGGATGACCGAGGCGATCACACGCTGCTCGGAATCAGCGGCGGGGTCTCCGGGGTCCGGTCTTCGCGGTGAGCGTGAGGGGGACGGGTGCGCTCGGCACGGTGACGGGGAGTCCTTCGAGAGCCGGGAGCCGCCCGCCGGTCCAGAGGGGGGACCGGACCGGCGGGCGGGGCTGGGGGCGGCCGGTGGGAGGCGGCCGTTCCGGTTGTGGGCCGGGCGGTGGTCGGCAGCTGTCGCTGCGACTCGTTGCTGTCAGCGCTTGCGGAACATCTTCTTCTGTATGCCCTTCATCGTGGATGCCTTCGACTCGGTCGTGTCGGCGGGCGGGGTGGTGCCACCGGCGCGTGCGAGACGTCGCTTGAACCTGGGCAGTACCAACTGCTTGCCGCGGAGCTTTGCACGACGGTTCGGCGTCTCCGTTTCGCCGGGGCCGTCGACGCCGGTGGAGCCGCTGGTGAAGACCCGCGGGGCGGTGTAGCTGCCCGAGCCCGTGTGAACCCCGGCGCTCACGCCGGCGAGTACGGGTTCGGGTGCGGTGCTCGTACTGTCGGCGTCCAGCGTGTGACGCAGCCTCTCGCCCTCGACGTCGACGTTGGGCATGGCGCGGTCGAGCCATGCGGGCAGGGTCCAGGCACGGTGGCCGAGCAGGGCCAGCACCGCCGGGACGATGGTCATGCGGACCACGAAGGCGTCGAAGAGGACGGCGGAGGCGAGCCCGAGGCCGACCGACTTGATCAGTGCCGCGTCGTCGAGGAGGAATCCGGAGAAGACGGCAATCATGATGATCGCGGCGGCGGTGACCACCCGACCGCTGTGCCGGAAGCCCCCGATGACGGCCTGCGTGGGGGTGGCCCCGTGGACGTACTCCTCCCGCATCCGGGTGACGAGGAAAACCTCGTAGTCCATGGCGAGGCCGAAGACGACACCGATCAGCAGGATGGGCAGCACGCTGACGATGGGTGCCGTCTGGTCGACACCGAAGACATCCGCGAGCCAGCCCCACTGGAAGACGGCGACCAGGACACCGAGGGTGGAGGCGATGGTGAGCAGGAAGCCGAGGGTGGCCTTGAGCGGGATCAGGATCGAGCGGAAGACCAGCAGGAGCAGGATCAGCGCCAGGCCGACGACGATGGCGAGGTAGGGGACGAGGGCCTGGGCGAGCTTGGTGGAGACGTCGATGTTGACGGCGGTGGTGCCGGTGACCATCAGGTCGGCACCGGTGTCCTTCTGCAGAGCGGCGCTGTGGTCGCGGATGTCGGCGACCAGGTCCTTGGTGGCCTGACTGGTCGGGGAGCTCTCCGGGACGACACCGATGATGGCGACGTCACCGGCCTCGTTGAAGGCCGCGTCACGGATCGAGACGACGTCGTCCAGCTTGCCGAGTACCGCGGTCGCGTCCGCCGCGGCGGCCTTGGGGTCGTCGCTGTCGCGGGCGTCGACGACCACGGTGAGCGGGCCGTTGAAGCCCGGTCCGAAGCCCTTGCTGAGGGTGTCGTAGGCCAGGCGCTGGGTGCTGCCGGGGGGCTTCATGGAGTCGTCGGGCAGGGTCAGGCGCAGGGACATGGCGGGGATGGCCAGCAGTCCGAGGCCGATCACCGAGACGGTGAGGACCTTGACGGGGTTGCGGGTGACGAACGTCGCCCAGCGCACGCCCATCGACTCGCCCTCGCCGCGCTCCAGCGCCTTCATACGACGGGTCAGCAGCCTGCCCTCCATGATCCGCACACCGGCGAAGCCGAGCAGGGCGGGCAGCAGGGTCAGCGCGATCACCACGGCGACCGCGACGGCGAAGGCGGAGCCCAGGCCCATGGAGGTGAGCATCTGGATACCGATGACGCTCAGGCCGGCCAGCGCGATGATCACGGTCAGGCCGGCGAAGACCACCGCGGAGCCGGCCGTGCCCAGGGCACGGCCGCATGCCTCTTCCGGGTCGTGCCCGTCACGGATCTCGTCGCGGTAGCGGGAGACGATGAACAGGGCGTAGTCGATGGCGACGGCCAGGCCCAGCATCAGCGCCAGTGCGGACGTCTGGGAGGCGATGTCGAAGAACCGGGTGGCGACGGTGACCGACAGGATGGCGGTGGCCACGCCGAGGATCGCGGTGAACAGCGGCAGTCCGGCGGCGATCAGCGATCCAAAGGTGATCATCAGGGCGACGGCGGCGACGCCCAGACCGATCAGCTCGGCGGCTTTGCCGGCGGCCTTGTCCGCGACGGCATCGCCGCCCAGGCTCACCGTGATGCCGGCCTCCGCGCCCTGCGCGACGACAGCGGTCTGGACGTCGTGCGCGGCGTCACTGACGTCGGCCTGGACGACCTTGTAGGTCACCCCGGCGTAACCGATGGTGCCGTCCTTGCTGATCTGGCCGCTGGTGAAGGGGTCGGAGACGCTCGCCACCTGCGGCGACTTCTCCAGCTTCGCCACCAGCGACTCCACCGCCGCCTTGTGGGCGGTGGCGGTCAGTTTCTGCCCGTCGGCGGCCTCGAACACGACCCGGGCGGAGGCGCCGTCGGCGGATGCCTGCGGGAACTCCTTGCCCAGCAGATCGATGGCCCTCTGGGACTGGGTGCCCGGCAGCGTGAAGCTGTCCGAGGTCTTGCCGGTGGAATTCATGGCGCCGATGCCTACGGCGGCCAGGACGGCGATCCACAAGATGACGACGAGCCGTCGTCGCCGAAAGGCGAGCCGTCCCAGTCGGTACAGGAAGGTGGCCACGGAGTACTCCCACAGGAGAAGAGATCGTTACATGGGTGCGTGGGGTCGATCGACCCTTGATCTCAAGCTAGGGGCGGTTTCTCACGCTCCCTGCCCCCTGCGGGACCGAACCGTCGAGAGGCGACTAGTACCCCGGTACTAACGCCTCTCGTCCTTGTGGCGCGGTGACCGGCGGCCGGCGATGCGCAGGCCAGGGGCTGACGGCGCTCAGCACCCGGCCGTGTCGGTCGCACCGTCCTGCGGCCGTCCTGGCGCGGTGCGCGGGTCCGGTGCGGACCGCGCCGGTGAGGTGCTTCTCCGGGCACCCAGGTCGCCGTATCGCTCCGGCCGGGGCTGTGAGGCCGAGGACGGTCACCCCATCTCGGACGTCCGGGACCACTTCGCCGAGATCCGCGACGAGACGGGGTACACCGTCCCGAAGGATCCGGGCGAGGAGACCGGCCGGTTGTTCAGGACGGTGAAGGGCTGACGGGGAGCGCGGTTGGTCGGCACTCCGCCCCGGCTGCCGATCCGATTCCGATGACCCTGCCCTCCAGGCTCTGCGTCGTGGTGGCGGGGCTTCCGCTCGCCGTGGCGAGGGGTTCATCTTCCTTGGAGGTGTGGGGGTGCTCTGAAACAGGAAGGGTGTTCGCCGAGTGAAGCATGCTTCACTATGGGCTGGTCATGGGTCATGGGTCATGGGTCATGGGCCTCGGGCCGGACGGGGCGAGTGTCGATGGTGTCGCGACGGGCTCCCGGCGCGCCCCGCCACCCCTCGATTGCTTGATAGTTCAATAATGTCGATGCAGGATGGATCGGTATGAGCGAGAACCAGTTCTGTCGGGTCGCGACCGCCGCGGGCGCGGTCCGCGGCCGTCGTGAAGGTGGCCTGGACGTCTTCCGCGGCATCCCCTACGCGCTGCCACCGGTGGGCGAGGCGCGCTTTGCCGAGCCGCGGCCGGTGGGCGGGTGGGACGGTGTGCGGGAGGCGCTCGCGTTCGGGCCGCCGCCGCCCCAGGAAACGATGGGTCCCGAGGCGGAGCCGTCCGGTGGTGTGCCGGCCGGTGACGACTGGCTGACGGTCAACGTGTGGACGCCGGAAGCGGATCCGGGTGCACGACGGCCGGTCATGGTGTGGATCTACGGCGGCGCGTACAAGTCCGGCTCCGCCGACGACCCGGCCTACGACGGCAGCCGTCTCTCCCGCGACGGACAGGTGGTCGTGGTGACCCTCAACTACCGAGTCGGTATCGAGGGGTTCGCCCTGATCGAGGGTGCCCCCGCGAACCGCGGGCTGCTCGACCAGGTGGCGGCACTGGAATGGGTGCGCGAGAACATCACCGCCTTCGGTGGTGACCCCGGCCAGGTCACCGTTTTCGGTGAGTCGGCCGGCGCGGGTTCCATCGCCGCGCTGATGGTCATGCCGCGAGCGCGGGGTCTGTTCCGGCGGGCGATTGCCCAGAGCGTGCCGGGCACGTTCTTCTCCGGCGCGCTGGCCGCGGACATCGCCGGGGAACTGGCCGGCGGGCTGGGGCTGCGGCCGACGGTCGCGGACCTGTCCGGTGTGGACCCGCGCAAGCTGCCGGAGGCGGGAGCCGCACTCGGTTCCCGGATGAGGGGGTACGTGGAGCGCTGGGGGGCGGTCGCTCTCACTCCGACCCCGTTCTCACCCGTGGTCGACGGCGAGGTCCTGCCCGCCGCACCGTGGGAAGCCGTCGCGGGTGGAGCCGCACGGGACGTGGAGCTCATCGTCGGGCACAACCGGGACGAGTTCCGTCTCTTCCTCATGATCGGCGGCCTCCTCGGCAGGGTGGACGAGGGGCTGGCGTCGCTGGCGTTGGGCATGTTCGGGCCGTTGCCGGAGAGTGAGCGGGCCTATCGTGCCGCGTTCCCGGACGCCTCGGCGGAGTACCTGTTCGAGCTGGTGCAGTCCGACTGGCTGTTCCGGATGCCGTCGTTGCACCTGGCGGAGGCGCAGGTGGCGGGCGGGGGCCGGGCGCACGTGTACGAACTGACGTTCCCGGCTCCCGTCGGCGGCGGGGCTCTCGGAGCCTGTCACGGTCTGGACGTGCCGTTGACCTTCGGCGTCTACGGGGGGCTCGGCGCCATGCTCACCGGGCCCGTCCCGTCGCCGGAGACCGAGGCCCTCTCCGCCCGGTTCCGTTCCGCCTGGACGGCCTTCGCCGCCAAGGGAGATCCGGGCTGGCCCGCGTACGACCCCGAGCGGCGTCTCGTCCAAGTCCTCGACACCGAACCGGCGGTCGCCGCGTACCTGGAGGAGACCGCCCGCCGACTCTGGGAAGGGCACACTTTCGCCCCACTGCCCCTGTTGGGCGCGTAATGCCTCGGTCCGTCGGACGCCCCCGCCGGACACGGACCAGGTCCGTCGGCGGGGGTGCGCGGATACTCCACTGCGGCCGATACGGGGGTTGAACACGCGTCGGCCGAGAGCGGTACATGACGGAGAACCGGATCGAGTTCGGCGTCCCGTCCGAGATGCGCGACGGCACGGTGCTGCGCGCCGACGACTTCCGTCCCGGGCCGCTCGACCAGCCGGCCGTGAAACGCGCGAGGACGTCCCGGTCTCCACGACCGAACCGCTCGCCGAGGACGTCGAGGTGACCGGCCGCGTCCGGGCGGTGCTCTTTGCCGCCACGGACGGCCCCTCGACCGACTGGGTGGCCCGCCTGTGCGACGTCGACGAGCACGGCGTGTCCCGCGATGTGACCGACGGCCTCGCGCGGATACAGGCAGCGACACCGGGTGAGCCTGCCGAGTACATCGTGGACCTGTGGCCGACCACCGCCGTCTTGCGGGCAGAGCGCCGCATCCGGGTCCAGGTCGCCTCGGGCAACTTCCCGCGCTGGGACCGCGACCTCAACACGGGTGAACCCGAGGAGAGCGAGACCACGGCCCGAGTGGCCCGCCGGCGGGTCCTCCCCGACCCCGCCCGGCGCTCCAGCATCGTCCTGCCGGTGGTCCCGGGCCGACAGGAAGCGGCGGAAGGGCCGACCGATCCGGTGTGCCGGTGGGCAAGGACGCCGACCACGGCCGCGGTGAAGCCCGGACCACAGCAGCTCATGGAAACCGTCGGCCGACTGGAGAGACCCTGTGCCTGCCGTATTCGTTCACGGTGTCCCGGACACCTACCATGTCTGGGACGACCTCTTTGGCAACCTGACGTACGTCGACTGGATCATCGCCCGGCTGGAGGAAATCGGCAGCCCGGTCGACCTCGTGGGCCATGACTGGGGCAGCGCCCTCACCGTACGCGTCGCCTCGCTGCGTCCCGATCCGGTGAGGACGTGGGCCGGCGGAGACGCGGCGATCAACCCTGCGCTCAAGTGGAGTGCCCTGTCGAAGATCTGGCAGACGCCCGGGGCCGGAGAACAGCGGACGGCCGAACTCGACCCGTCGGAGTTCAGCGAGGTGGCACTGAAGGCCAACGGCATGCCCGCCCGTCGCGCCGACGAGACCGCGAGCCGACTGGACGCCACGATGAAGGACAGCCTCCTTCGCCTTGTCCGCTCGGGAATCCGTACGGGGGCGGAGTGGGAGCCCGGCTTGGCGAACGCCACCAGCCCTTCCCTCGTGTTCTGGGGTCAGGACGACCGGTACCAGCCGGTGGAGTGCGCCGACAGCCTCGCAAAGAGCGTCAGGGCAACGAACGTTGTCCTGTTGGACAGCGGTCACTGGCCGCAGCTCCAGCAGTCGCGCGAACTCGCCGCCGCACTGGCACGGCACTGGGACAGCGTCCGGGCTTAGCCATCGCCGAACTCCTGTTGCCAAAAGGGAGCAAGGCATGTCCCTACTCGGCAGCGGAACCGTCCGGGGCGCTGGGCGTGCCGGGCGGACAGACCGCCAGGTGACCGTCCGGTGCGGACAGGCCGCGCGAGGTCGTCGAGGCGTACCGGCCCCTCGCCGACGCCGACGCCGACGCCGACGCCGACGCCGACGCCGACGCCGACGCCGTGCGCTGCGGGCTGCGGGCCGGGCGGTTCGGTTCCGCGTCCGCCCCCCGAGGTCGTCGCGCTGTCGGTCCGGGGGACGGCCCGCGGCCTGGTCTCCCTGGTGCTGTCCGGGAACGAGCCGCCGGATCTCGCGGTCGTCGACTGATACGAGCGTGCGCTGAGGCCCGTTGGTGACGGGTTGGCGGGACGGAGAGGAGTCGGTCGCGGGGCTCGCGACCCCATAGGGGCGGGTGATCCGCGACTCGGGCCCGTGACTCGGGCTTGCGCGTGGAAACCGATCGGTTTACGGTGGTGAAACTGATCGGTTTCTCGCCGTGCGGGCGGGCGAGTCCAGGACCCGAGTCACTAGGAGCACGGATGACTGCCGCGCGCGACGCCGCCGGACGACTGCCGAGCCCCCGGCTTCCGGCGAAGCTGGCCGCCCACCCGTCGGTACAGGCCCTACTCGCCCGGCGCGAAGCCGGTCACGCGGCACGCCCGCCGGCGGTGATCGACGCCGCCTGGCTGCGCGAGCTGTGCCTGGCGGCCGGGGCGGACGACGCTGCCGCGGTGAGCCTGGACCACCCCGATCTGGCAGGCGAGCGCGAGTACGCGCAGTCGGCGCTGCCCGGCACCCGCACCCTGATCGCGATGGCGGTCCGGATGAACCGCGACAACTGCCGCTCCCCGGCCCGCAGCGTGGCCAACCAGGAGTTCCACCAGACCGACGAACAGGCCAACCACGCCGCCCGCAGCGTCACCCGGGCACTCCAGGACGCCGGGTACCGTGCGCTCAATCCGTCCGTCGGCTTCCCTCAAGAGATGGACCGCTTCCCCCGTGAGCGGATCTGGGTGGTGGCGCACAAGACGGTCGCGGTGGCCGCCGGGCTCGGTGTGATGGGTCTGCACCGCAACGTCATTCACCCGAAGTTCGGCAGCTTCGTCCTGCTGGTCACCGTGCTGGTGGACGCGGAGGTGAGCGAGTACGGGCAGGCGCTGGACTACAACCCGTGCATCGACTGCAAGTTGTGCGTCGCCGCCTGCCCGGTCGGCGCCATCGCCAAGGACGGCGCCTTCGACGCACTGGCCTGCACCACCCACAACTACCGCGAGTTCATGAGCGGGTTCACCGACTGGGCCCAGACCGTGGCCGACAGCGAGGACGCCGCCGACTACCGCTCCCGGGTCACCGATTCCGAGAGCGCCTCCATGTGGCAGAGCCTGTCCTCGCCCCCCGGCTACAAGTCCGGCTACTGCCTCGCCGTCTGCCCCGCCGGCGAGGACGTCCTCGGCCCGTACCTGGACGACCGCAAGACGTTCATGGACACCGTGCTGCGCCCGCTCCAGGACAAGAAGGAAACCCTGTACGTCCTGCCGGGCTCCCACGCGCAGGAGTACGCCCAACGCCGGTTTCCCCACAAGCCCGTCAAGGAAGTCACCGGCGGCTGGCAGCCCCCGGCGAAACGCTCCGCGACCACCGAGCGAGAGAAACGTACGCCATGAGCGGCAGTCACCCCTTCCGCGTCCTGCGCGCGAAACCCCTGTGGATCGCCAGCGGCGTGATCACCGGCGTCCTCGCGCTGCTGTTCGCCGTGCTGTAGGTCGGCGCCAACATCGATCCGGTCGGTCACATGACCAAGCTGCCCGTCGGCCTGGTCAACGCAGACAAGGGAGCTGCCGGCGGCGGGAAGCGGGTCGAGCTGGGGGCTCGGATCACCGGGTAGATCAAGAAATCCACCGCGAGCGGGGACAGGATCGACTGGCAGGTGACGGGCGAGAAGGAGATGAAGGAGGAGATGAAGGAGGAACTCGGCAGGGGCAAGCTGTTCGGCGCGCTCGTCGTCCCCGCCGACTTCACCTCCTCCATCACCGCACTGACAGGCGCCACGACCACCGGGACCCCGGCCCGCCCGACGCTGACGGTGCTCACCAACCAGTCGGCCGGCAGTCTGGGTTCCGGCCTGGCCCGGACGGCGACGACGCAGGCGGCCGAGAACGCCTCGCCGCAAGTGGGCAAGGACTGACCGCGCAGACCGGTGCCCGGCAGGCGAAGCTGCCCGCCGCGGCGCGCGTCCTGCTCGCCGATCCGGCCGCCGTCACCGTCGAGGACGGCCATCCGCTCGACTCGCACAGCGGCCTGGGCCTGACGGCGTTCTACTACGCGCTCGCCCTCGTGGTCGTCGGCATGCTCTCCGCCAACGTCATCAGCGGCCAGGTCGACTACGCCCTCGGCTACACCCACAACGACCTGGGGCCACTGCGCCTGCACCGCCCGCTGATCCGGGCGACCCGGGTCCAGACCCTCGCCATCGGCGGCACCCTCATGGCCGGACTGTCCCTGCTGACGGGCACCCTGGTCATGGCGGGCGCGGTTGGCCCCGGCATGGCGCAGGCCAACCTCCACATCCCCCGGACGGGGCCATCACTCGGAGTGGCCCCGGTGTGTGTCGCCCTGCCCGGGGACGACAGGCGCGCACACCACAAGGGCTCGGCGACGGTCTTTCCCCCAGGCCCGTCGCCAAGCTTCCGTGAGGACACCACCAGGGAAACCGATCGGTTTTCATTTGATTCTCTCTGGGTTAACCTCGCGGTATGACCACCGAAGTGAAACAAAGCTCCAGGGAGCGGCTGCTGGAGGCGGCGGCCACACTCACCTACCGAGACGGCGTCAACATCGGCGTCGAGGCACTGTGCAAGGCGGCGGGAGTGTCGAAGCGCTCCATGTACCAGCTGTTCCAGAGCAAGGGCGAACTGCTCGCGGCGAGTCTGGAGCGGCGCACTTCCGCCTACGTGGCGGCACTCCTGCCCGCGGCGGACGGCGACCGTTCCCCCAGGGAGCGGATCCTGTATGTCTTCGAGCGGGTGGAAACGCAGTCGCGCACGCCCGAGTTCTACGGCTGCCCCTTCCTGGCCGCGCAGATCGAACTCAAGGACCAGGATCACCCCGCGAGCCGGGTCGCCCATGAGGTCAAGGAGAACCTGACCGCCTTCTTCCGCGCCGAGGCCGAGCAGGGCGGGGCGAGTGATCCCGGTCTGCTGGCCCGGCAGCTCAGCCTGGTCTTCGACGGTGCCAGTGTCCGTGCGGGCATCGGTGCGGACAAACTGGCGGGGCTTGTCGCGCCCACGGTGATCACCCTGCTCGACGCGGCGGGCGTGCGCTGACGGATCGCCCCTCCGGAACGCTTCCCCGCCTTCCGGCGTTGTGGGGGAGCCCCATGGCCACAAGCGTGTTGCCGAGCATGCCGCAGGCGAAGAAGTTCACGGTCCGGTCGGCATCGGCATCCAGCGACAGGTGCACGGTCTCCCGGATCCTCATCCAGTAGGCCCGGACGAGTTCGCCGAACAGGTCGTCGCCCTGCGCCTCGGCGGCCACCACGGTGACGTATCCCTGCATCTGCATAGGGATACGGCTGAGTGACGCCGACCCGCCTGGCGACCGCCGCTGTGCTGCGTCGTCCGGCATCGGGAAGGAGACCGCGCTCGCGCTGGCCGCAGCGGGGTTCGACGTGGTTGGCACGAGCCGCGACACCTCACGCGTCACCCCGCTCGACGGTGTGACGTTCCTCGGCCTCGACGTGGCCGACGACGCCTCGGTCGCCGCGGCGGTCCAGGAGGTGAGTGAGCGGTTCGGGCGGATCGACGTCCTGGTCAACAACGCCGGTGTCGGCTCGACCGGTGCTGCGGAGGAAACCTCCGTCGCGCAGGCCCGGACCGTCTTCGACACCGACGTCTTCGGGGTCATGCGCATGGTGACGGAGGTCCTGCCGTACATGCGCGCCCAGAAGCGTGGCCGCATCATCAACATCTCGTCCGTCCTCGGATTCATGCCCCAGCCGTACATGGCCGTCTACGCCGCCTCCCAGCATGCGATCGAGGGCTACTCCGAGTCCCTGGACCACGAGATCCGGGAGTACGGCGGCATCCGGTCGCTTCTCGTCGAACCCGCCTACACCAGGACCGGATTCGAGGCCAACAGCGCGAAGCCCGACACACCCCTGCACGCCTACGCGAAGCAGCGGCAGACCGTCGATCGCGTGTTGGCGGAGGCGATCAGGAACGGCGACGCACGCGCCGTCGTCGCCAAGACGGTCGTCACGGCGGCGACCGACGCCAGGCCGAAGCTGCGCTACACCGCCGGCCCCACGGCCGGACGCGTGAGCGCGCTGCGCCGTCTCGTTCCCGCCCCGGCCTTCGACAAGCAGATC
Organism: Actinobacteria bacterium OK074; assembly: GCA_001298575.1. GTDB lineage: Bacteria > Actinomycetota > Actinomycetes > Streptomycetales > Streptomycetaceae > Streptomyces. Next base: position 28,711 of record LJCV01000252.1, on the reverse strand, counting down.
CGCAAGATCAACCGCCTGGCGGGCTGACGCGCAGGTTCACCTGGAGACGGTCACCCGGCACGGGGGTCGCCGCCCCCCCCGCTGGCCTTCCGAACGGCCGACCCACCCCAACCGGACAGAGGAAACCCTGATGCCGGAGCGCGATCCCATCCTGCTCACCGTCGCCGACGTGACCGCCGCGCTGAAGGGCGTCCGGCGCATCTACTTCAGCATGAGCCTGTCGCCGTACAACACCGACGCGGGTCGAAGGTCTTCAACGGTTTCGGCACCACCTCGCCCGAGCTGACCAAGTTCTTCAACGAGGCGGCCGCGGCCGCCCCCGCCAAGCGGGCCGAGCTCGACCAGCAGATGCAGGAGTACCTGGTGCAGAACGCCTGGTTCGCCCCGGTCGCCTTCACGCCCGTCAACTACTACGTCCGTCCCGGCATCGGCGGGGTGAAGGCCAGCGCGGGCGCGCCGCCATCGCGCGGGCGCTGGTCATGCAACCGGACTTCGTCGTCTGCGACGAGGCCGTCAGCGCCCTCGACCTGTTGGCCGCGTGGCCCGGGCGTGCGCAGGACATGGACATGATGGGTGACGCCCTTTCCTGAGCTGCTTCCTGACTCCAGGGTCGTCCTCCTCCCCGGTCCGGGCATGGGTCCGTAGGTCCCCGAGGCGTGGCCCGAGCGGCCCTCGGCCTGCCACGGCCGCGCGGCTCCGGTACCCGCGGGTACTCCGACGTGCGTCAGGTCGGCCAGGACGATGGCCACGGCTATCGCCTCCGGGCCATGGCGGATTGACGACGGGGCCTGGGACCGGTGGTTCGGCCGCTGGTCGGCACACCGGGCGTGGGGCCGTTCGGCACCGTTCCGGAACTCCCCGGCCCACGCCCTGCACGCGGACGTCGTCGCGGTATCCGACTGGGAACCGGTCGGATCCCTTCGCCCCGTACGACTCCTTCGCCGCCTGCCCGATCGTCGCCGAGCCGCGCGCCCCAGGCCGCGAAGCTGCTCGCCTCGGTATCGCGCGAGGTCTTCGGACGGCGGATCGACGGTGCGGTACGCGCCGTCCTGGTGGCGGTGCTGATTGATCGCCGAGCGGCTGGCCACCACGCTGCGTGAGGCGGGGCCGAGGGCCGAGGCGAGGGCCATGGAGACGGTCGACGACGCCGACGCGTACGGCGCGTTCGTCCTCGGCAGTGCCGTGCACGGCCGGACCTGGCTCGATGCGGCCAAGGACTTCGTGCGCGACAACCTCGACGTGTTGGCGCCCCGGCCTGTGTGGATCTTCAGTGTCGGGATGCCGGGTGCGCTGCGCGGACCGTGGCGGCGACTGGCCGCGAAGGAGGTCCCGTTGATCGTCGAGAGCCTGCCGGGTGACCTCTCCCACCGGAGGCACCTGCCTTTCTCGGGCGTCGTCGCACGAGACCAACTGTCCCGTGCCGGAAGGATCCTCTTCCACCTGGTGGGCGGCCGGTTCGGCGGCTACCGCGACGGGGACGCGATCGACGGCTGGGCGTCCGGGATCGCCGAGGAGCTCACTCGCACCTGACGGCCGGCCCGCGACAGCCGGGTCTCGGCTCTCGTTCCCGGTCGGGCGCCCACAGCGCTCCGACGTCTTCGACGAGGCGGGGGAGTGCCGCCACGGACCGGGCGACGGTCGGGTCGAGCACCGTCGGGCCCTGGCCGCGAGTGGATCACCGTGTGATCAGGTGATGCCACCTGCGGCGACGCCACCTGCGTCCACGCCGGTGTCGGCGGGGAGCGGCACGGTCCATTCGAGAACGGTGCCGGTGGGCTCGTTCGGGGTGACGGTGAAGGTGCCGCCCAGGGCTTCGGCTCGGGTGCGGAGGCCGGCCAGGCCGCTGTGCCGGGTGGCGGCCGTGCCGATGCCGTGACCGTTGTCGGCCACCCGCAGCGTCACGGTCGTCCCGGTGGCCTCGGCCGTGACGTCGACACCGGTGGCCCGGGCGTGGCGGACGGCGTTGGACAGTGCCTCGCTCAGCACGGCGATCAGCTGGTCGGCGATGTCGCGGGGGACGAGGGTCTCCAGCAGGCCGGTCATCCGCAGGGCGGGCGCGAAGCCCAGGGCCTCGGCCGCCCGGTCCGTCTCGGCGAGCAGCTTGGCGCGCAGACCACCGTCCTCTCGGGGCTGCGGTGTGCGCAGGGCGTAGACCGTGGAGCGGATGACGTTGATGGTGCCGTCCAGGTCGTCCAGGACCTGCTGGATCCGCCGGGCGCTGTCCGGGGGACCGAGGAGGCGGGCGAGGGCGGCCTGGAGGGTCAGTCCGTTGGCGAACAGCCGTTGGATGACCAGTTCGTGCAGGTCGCGGGCGATGCGGTCGCGGTCGGTGAGGAGCATCATGTTCTCGGCGTCGCGCCGGTGCTCGGCGATCTCCAGGGCGAGTGCCGCCTGGTCGGCGAAGCCGCCGACCATGTCCAGCACGGACTCGGGGAACTCCTGGCCGTCCGGGGCGGCCGCCACCTGGAGAACACCGCGCACCCGCTCGGCGGTGCCCAACGGCACCACGAAGTACGGTCCCGACGGTATGCGTACCGTGCCGCCGTCGCCGATCCGCTCCTCGGTGTGCGACGGGCGGCCGGCGACCCGCTCCCCGGAGGCGAAGACCTTCGCCGCCGGCGTCGTGACGGGCAGCACCAGCCCCTGCGCCCGCTCCGCGTCCCTGCCGGCGGAGGTCTCGACGACCAGGTCGCCGGAGTCTCCCACCGGGACGGCCAGGACGACCAGCGCGGCGCCGGTCATCGACTGCACGGTGGCGGCCAGCGACCGGAGGATGTCGGCCGGATCGGCGCCGGACAGCAGCGCGCGGGTCAGCTCACCGCTCGCGGCGAGCCGGCGCTCGCGGTGGCGTACACCGTCGTACAACCGGGCGTTGTCGATGGCCACCCCGGCCGCGGTGGCCAGCGTCCGCAGCACCATCTCGTCCTCGGCCTCGAACTCTGCCCCGCCGCGTTTGCCGGTCAGATACAGGTTGCCGAAGACCCGCTCCCGCACCCGCACCGGGGCACCTACAAAGGTCCGCATCGGCGGGTGCCCGGCCGGGAAGCCCGAGGAGTCCGGGTGCGCGCCGATATCCGTCAGCCGCAGCGAGTGGGGCTCACGGATCAGCAGCCCCAGGATGCCCAGGCCCTGCGGGTAGTGCCCGATGCGGGCGATGGCCTGCTCGTCCATGCCGACTGTGATGAACTGCGTGATCCCGCCCTCCTCGCCCAGCACTCCCAGAGCGCCGTACTCGGCGTCGACCAGGCTGACCGCGGACTGCACGATCCGCCGCAGCACCGCCTCCAGATCCAGGTCACCGCCCATCGCCAGGACCGCTTCCAGCAGGGTGTGCACCCGGTCCCGGGTCTCGCGCACCCGCTGCACCTGGTCCTGCAAGTCGCCCAGCAGAGAGTCCAGGCGCAGCTGCGGCGCCGGCTCCCTGTCGTTGGCCTGCGCGTCCTTGCCCACACCGGCTCCCTTCGGAGACGTGGCCTGTCTCCAGGATCCCTCCGGCCTGCCCGGACGGCCCTGTCGGCGTGCGAACGAATGCGCTAGCAGCAGATGGCCGCGGCAAGGAATCCGCCCGCGGTTCTTTCCGCCGGGAGGGACGGGAGGTGTCCGGCTCCTCCCAGTGGGGTGTGTCCGGCCGGCGTCCCCCTCCCCGCCGCCGGCCGGACACCGGATTCCCCGCCCGCCACGCGGGAGGATGACGGACAGGGAAGGCTTCAGGGAGGAACTCAGGTGTCCGGGGAGCCGGTGAGCCGCCGGACGGTACAGGCAGGACGGAAATGACACTCCGGGACGCGACCCCCACGGCTCAGGCCGGCAGCGGCTGCCGGGAGCAGCGGTGCCAGGGATCTCTCGCGGTGCGGTCTCGGGTGAAGCGGAGACCTGTCCCATCGGTGGCCTCCCCGCGCCCCTTGGCGCCGCGTGAGTCGAGAGCGCGGGAGGGAGGGGCCGGTCCAGCGCCTCCGCAGCCACGCTTGCACAGAATCGAGGCCGGGGGCAGGGGCACCGTGAGGGGACCCTACGCCGGTGACGCTCCCAGGGGTAGTGCGCGTTCCCCGCGGTAGGCGGATTGTCCTGCTCGGTGGGCGATCAACGATCCGGCGGTCGTCCTGGGCGCGGTCGTGGGCGCCTGGCCGCGGGCGGTCATCGCCGGAGTCCCGGGCCCGTGCCGTCCGTTTCGACGACGGTGAACCCGGAGATTGCTCCTCCGTGGCTCCGCCTCCGCGGCTCCTCCTCAGCGGTGGACGGACGCGCGGTGGTCGGTGGCCGTCGGCCGGGGCGGATCCCACACGGGCGGCCTCCGTACGTGACGGCGCAGCAGCCGGACGGCCAGTGCGTCGAGCGCCGCGGTGAGGACGAACGTCACGCCCATGGCCGCGACCAGCAGGAGGGCGAACAACTGCCAGAACTCGGGCGTCAGACTCGTACCCATGGTCCTCGCTCCCCTCGGATCGGCGTCACTCTTCATCACGGTCAGCCAACTCCGTTACGAGGCAGGGCACATGAGCCGACCGGCTCGCACTCGGGTCCCAAGGGGCCCTTGCCCGGCGGCCGGAGCGACCAGGAACGGCTCGACGTCGACGTCGCTCCGACGCGGGTCCTCGGCGGCATGTGTGTGGGGCCGGTCAGCGGCGGTGATCTCGTTTCCGGCGCCGACCGGTCGCAGCGTCGGGGTCGGGGTCGTGGCCGGAGTTCCTGCCTGTCTCGGGGCGGACCGGTTCTTGGACCTCGTCCGTTTTCGGGCTCCGGGGCCCGGTCGGCGGTGGGATGTCGGCGGGCGCCGGTTCGGTGTGCCAGGAAGGATTCGGTGTGCCAGGAAGGAAGGGACAGCCGGCGGGGCAGGTACCAGGTGCGCTCGCCGAGCAGTGACAGTACGGACGGCAGCAGCACGCCCCGCACGACGGTCGCGTCGAGCAGGATGGCCACGCCGAGCCCGATGCCCATCTGCTTGAAGTCCTGCATCGACAGGGTGGCGAGCACTCCGAAGACGGCGCCCATGATGATCGCCGCGCTGGTCACCACGCCCGCCGTGCTGCGGATCCCGCGTGCCACGGCTTCCTGGGTGGGCGCACCGGCGTCGTGCGCCTCGTGGATCCGGGACACCACGAACACGTGGTAGTCCATCGACAGCCCGAAGAGGATGACGAACGCGAACAGCGGCGGCCACGACTCGATGGCCCCGACGCCGTGCGTGCCGACCAGGGCGGCGCCCCAGCCGTGCGGCGAGATGTTCCCTGCCCGTCATCGAAGTCCCCCTCTACGAGATCCCCGCCACGCGGCACACCCGGCGTTACGCGCGCGACGCGGCCTCCTCGCCCCACCCTTCGGCGGCCGACAGGCCCGTGCCGCAGGCCGAAGGTCCCGCGGCGGTGGGCCGGTCGGGGCGGTGCGCGGGCGTCCCGCACGCACACCGCCCGAATCGTGAGCCGCCCGCCGTGCTCCCGAAGCGATGGCTGTCCCGCCCCCGGAAGGCGGGTGAGTCGGCCGGACAGCCCTTCATGCCCTCGGCCGCGGGGCAGGGCCACCGAAGCCGCCCCCTGACTGCGCGCTTGCCGCGCGGTTGCAGCATCGTCGTATCGGACGGGAAGGAGCCGAGAACCATGCCCGTATCAGCGGCTCTGCGCAGCCTGCTCGGCCTGGGCGATCAGGCGACGGCGCTCGGGGACTCCGTACTGATCATGATCGACCGCCAGAACACCTACCGGCCGACGGCCGTGGCCGCCGCGACCGTCACCGGACCGCGCTGGTCGACGGTGCGTCGTCGTGCGGCCCACCGGCCCCGCCGATCGGTGCCCGGCGGGTGGTGGCCATGCGGCTCGGGCCGTGACTCCCGTACATCTGCACATCTGCGGACGTGGCAGATCGCGTGGTCACGGGCCGGGTCGCCCCATGGCGTGGCGGCGCGGCGGGCGCTGTGCGGGTCGGCCGGGCCGTTGCCGGGGCTGAGGCCGAGGCGCGGCAGAGTGACCGCGGCCGCCCGGTCGTCCGGCCCTGGCCGTGGCAGCCGTCGGCGGCCCCCGGTGGCCACACCCTCGAAGAGGCAGGGCACGGCCCGTGGTGTGGGCACCTCGTCCAGGGCGGCGACGAAAGGGATCCCGGACGTGCCGGGGCCGGCGGAGCACACCCCGGCACCGGCGTCCTGGAGGGCGCGGGCGACAGCACGGGCACCGTTCACGGCGGTTCTGCCCTCCGCGGGCTGCGAGTCGTCGGGTCTCAGTCGAAAAGGACACCGGGGTTGAGGATCCCGTCGGGGTCGAAGGCATGCTTGATCCGGCGCATCAACGCGACCTTGGCCGGATCCTCCAGCTCCAGGAAGTACGACTTCTTCGCCCTGCCGACGCCGTGCTCTCCCGAGATCGCGCCGCCGAGGGCCAGACCGGTCCGGAACAGCCTGCGCAGCACCACGTCCCGTACGGCGGGGTCCGGTTGGAAGACCGCCAGATGGACATTGCCGTCGCCCGCGTGGCCACAGCCGGTGACGATCGACGCGGTGTCCCGGGCGATGACGTCGGCCTCGGCCAGCAGCGCCGGCAGGGCGGCGCGGGGCGCCACGATGTCGACCACGTCGTCGGCACCGGCCGCCTTCGCCGTCCAGAACGCGTGCTCCCGGACCTCGATCAGATGCCGCGCGGCTCCTGTCGGCAGCACATACACATCGGCCGCCCCCAGGCCGAGCAGCCGCTCCCCGGCCGCCTCCACCTGGGCGTCGAGCCGCTCGGTGGTCGGTTCCTCCAGGACGACGACCAGGTAACCGAGCGCACTCCCGCGCACCTTTTCCGGGATGCCGAGCCCGAATTCGTGGTCGGCGGTCAGCGCCGCCATCGTGAGCATGTCCACGTACTCCAGAGCCAACGGGTCCACCCCGCCGCTGAGCAGACGCGGCACGGCCCGGGCGATCTCCTCCGGGTCCTCGAAGGGGGCCAGCACGGTCGCCCGGTGCCCGGCGCGGGGCCGCAGTCCAAGGACCGCCTCGGTGACCAGGGCCAGGGTGCCCTCGGAGCCGACGATGAGCTGCGCGAGGTCGTATCCGGCGCTGGTCTTCACGTACTTGCCGCCGCTGCGCACGATCTCGCCCGACGCCAGCACCGCCTCCACGCCGAGCACGTGGTGCCGGGTGACCCCGTGCCTGACGGCGTGCATCCCGCCCGCGTTGGTGCCGATGGTGCCGCCCACGGACGCCGACTGCTCGCCGGGACGTACCGGGTAGCACAGCCCCTTCTCCGCGGCGCACCGGTCGAGTTGGACCAGCGTGACTCCGGGCTGGACCACGGCGACCTGGTTCTCGGCATCGATCTCCAGGACCCGGTTCATCCGCTCGAACGACAGGACGATCCCGCCGGCCACCGCCACGCAGGCCCCCGACAGCCCCGTCCCGGAGCCGCGGGCGGTCACCGGGATCCGGTGCGAGGCCGCGACTCCCATCACCCCCGCCACCTCACGGGCGGTCGCCGGACGCACGACATGGGCCGGGGCCTGCGCGGGAGCCGTCAGCGACTCGTCGTGGCCGAACCCCTCCGGGATGCGCTCGCCCTCCCATACGTGTTCCGCGCCGACCACCTCGGCCAGCAACGTGCCCGTGTCCGCCATGACGACCCCTCCCTCGACTGTCCCTGGGGCAGCCATCGTGAGCCGTGGGCGGCGGTCCGCGGACCTGTCCAACAGGCCCTGCCGACGGGCCGACCGGCCCTGTCACGGCACAGGGAAAAGGGAGCGGGGCAGGAGCGCGCCGTGAGCCGGTGGGCGGTCCGTCGGCAGGCGGAGCGCGGGCGCTGTGCCGTGAGCAGGACGGCAGCGTCCACAGCGGGACCCTTCAGGTGTTCGACGAGGGCCGGTTGTCCTGTGCGGTGGGTCCGTGCGGCCCACATCGCGTTCATGTCCCCCGTGCCACGGTCTGTGTACCCAGGTATCCAGAAAGTGCCAGGAAGCGAACAGGGAGCGAAGGGGACAGGGCGATGAGTCCGAGGGTCAGGTTCTGGCGCTGGCGGCGCAATCCGCTGCGACGTCGCTCCGACGTCGCGGAGGCGTGGGCGGTTCTCGCGACGGGCGTGCTGCTGGCCACCGCTGCTCCGGTGGCCGGTGCCGTCGTCGGGCTGAGCGTGGACAGCGCTTCCCTGCGGGAGGGCCGGGACTGGCACCGTTCCTCCGCCGTCCTGGTCAAAGACGCCGCGGACGGCACCTACGCGGACCAGGTCGGCGCCGTCGTGCGCTGGACGGCCGCCGACGGATCCTCCCGCACCGGCACCGTTCTCGTGCGGGCCGGGAGCAATGCGGGGACCCGGGCCACGATCTGGCTGGACGACGGAGGCACGTTGCGCCATCGGCCGGCCACCGCGGCCGACGCCGCCGCCCAAGGCACGGTCTACGGCGTGCTCGCCGCCGTCGGCGCCATCTCGCTGATCGCGGGCGGGCGTTGGCTGATACGGGTACGGCTGGACCGGAGCCGCGAGACGGAATGGGAGCGCGAGTGGGCCACCGTCGGCCCGCGCTGGGGACACCGGCCCGTCTGAGAACGTCACGGCGCTGAACCCCGGTAAGCCCCACCGATATCCGCGGCGCGTCGAGCAGATCGCCACGGCTCACGCTGCCGATGTCCATGCTGACGCCCATGTCCATGCCCATGTCCATGTCCATGCCCATGCCCATGTCCACGGCGCCGGTCGCTCCGGATGGAGCCGTCCGGCCCGCCGGACCACACCTCCCGGCCCTGCCTTGCGGCCGACGCTCTCCTGAGACCGGCTCTCGCCGCCATGCCCTTCTCCCGCCGGGGCACCGACGATGTCCCGTGTGCCGGGGAACGGATCCTGCGCGTCGCGCGGTCTTCAGGCTCGTCGGTGTCGCCTAGACTTGAAGAGTTCTTCAATTCGCTAGTTGCCGTGTTGGGCAGACCGTAGGAGAGGGGGTCGCCGGGTGGTGGGGTTCGCCGAAGCCATGCGGGAGCGGGTGCGTGCGGCGCGGGCTGCGCTCATGGCGGCTCTGGAGGCCGAGGACGCCTACCAAGTGGCCGTTGCCCAGGACGAGTTGGAAGACGCCCTGCGGTTGGCCAGGCGGCACGGGGTCGAGGTCGGCCGTGATCCGGTGGACGACGTGTTCGACGCGGGCGGGGAGTGATCAAGGTGCCGGTTCCGCTGTACGAGGCGAAGGCCGAGTTCTTCCGGATGCTGGGGCATCCGGTGCGCATCCGGGTGCTGGAGCTGTTGCAGGACGGGCCGAAGCCGGTGCGCGACCTGCTCGCGGCGATCGAGGTCGAGCCGTCCAACCTGTCGCAGCAACTGGCGGTCCTGCGCCGCTCCGGGATCGTGACCGCGACCCGTACCGGGTCGACGGTGGTGTACGAGCTGACGGGCGGTGACGTGGCCGAACTGCTCGCCGCCGCGCGGCGGATCCTGGCGGTCCTGCTGGAGGGACGCCAGGACCTGCTGGACGATCTGCGGGCCGCGGAGGCGGCACGGTGACGGGTACGGGAGGCGGCGGGTTCCGGCTGCCGTGGCGGCGCGGGCGCGGCAGACCCATGGCGATGATCGAGCACGTGCGCCCGGCGGGGCGGCGGCACGTCGTCTCGCTGGAGCTGGGGCCCCAGGCGGTGCGGCGGGCCCGGGAGGCGGTGGCCGGGCTCCTGTTCGGGGCCGGTGTCGTACCGGACTCGGCGTTCTTTGACGCGGTCCTGCTGGTGACCAGCGAGCTGGTCACGAACGTCGTGCGGCATGCCGCACGGTCGCCGGTCATGGACGTGAGCGTCACGGTCGCGGCCGGACGGCTGGTCGTCGGTGTCGCGGATGCCGAGCCCCGCCTGCCGGATCTCAGTGAGGAGGGGATGGGCGCGGGGCTGCGGATGGTGGCAGAGGTGGCTGCCGACTACGGCGGCGATGTCAGCGCGGAACCCGCGGTCGACCATGACGGCAAGGTCGTCCTGGTGCGGTTCGCCCTGCCGGTGTAGGGGCGTGAACCCCGTGGAAAGCCGACGCGATCACCTGGGCGGTCACTCGCTCCGGTCACGTCGACGTCGATCTCCTCGTTCCGTGCCCCCGGGCCCGGGCACCCAGGACAAAGGTCCACCGGGAGGTGTGATGCAGGAACCGGACGAACCAACGAAGCCCGAGCCGGCCGACATCGAGCCGATGGAGGCCGAGTTGACGTGGGCCGAGGAGAAGGCGGCGCTGCAACGCGCGCAGGAGCAGCGCCGGCTGGGCCAGGAGAAGAAGGACGAACGCCAGGTCTGGTACTTCCTGGCGTACTTTCTGTTCGGCATCCATATCCTCGCGTTCGTGATGATCTACGCGGTGCATCACGCGAACAAGTAGTGCCGGGCCGCGGGGTGGGCGGAGCCGGGGTGCCGGTCATGACCTGCTCCGGCCGGTCGGCTCCGGCCGGTCGGGGCGGACGCGGAAGACAGGGACCCGGTCGGCGATCCGGGCGAACTCCTCCAGCGGGGCCCGCCGGTCCACCGGCAGATGCGGCCGGGCTCCCGGCGCGAGGGCGAGGTAGCGGCGCAGGACGGGCGCGCGGGCGCCGACCTCGACCTCTTCGAGCCGTACGGCCTCACGTCGGCCGTGCCGCAGTACCACCCGTCCGCCGGCCGCCCGGACGTTGCGCACCCAGTTCGTGTCCTGGCCGAGCATCGCCACCAAGTAGCGGTCGCCCTCGTAGTCCGCGACCACCACAGGCAGCGAGATACGGCGGCCCGTACGGCGCCCGCGCACCTCCATCGCGACCAGGCGCCGCGACGTCATCCCCGCCGAAGCGGCGAGCACCGACTGCCGGTTCATCACGCGTGCCAGGAGGCCCGGGCGTCCGCCCCGGTACATCCACCGGTCGAACCGGTGCAGTCGGCGTGCCGAGTCGTCGCGTCCCATGTCTCACACCCGCCTCGGAACGCCACCGCGCTCCCGGGTGCCGACCCGCCTCTCGTGGCGGAACTCCGCTGCGGCTTGCCTGGTCGTGAGCATGGCTGTCCCCTCTGTGCGCCGGGCGGTATACGGGCCGAGTGCCGCTGGTCGCCGGACCCTCGCCGGGTGGGAACCGCCGCCGTACCCGTGGCACAGGCCCGACCACACCCGCTCCAGCCTGGGAGCGTCCCCGTCCCACCCGGCCTTCGCGGGCTCGCCGTCCAGCGTCGACGCGTGCGCCGTCGTCCCGCAGGGGCCGAACGGCTCCCGGTCGGGGCCGTACGGCCCTCGGCAGTGAGACGGGGTTCCACGGATTCTGGGGTGATGAACGCTGTGTATGCGCCGCCGCGGGCACCGCATGCGGTGCCCGGTGCCGGGACCGCGGGTCAGAACGGCGGCCTCCACGAGGAGGACACGGCCGGCCGCCGCGATGCGCTCCGGGCCTGCCCGGCCGAGGCGCTCAAGCCCACGGTCCTGCGCGTGGCCGCGCCGTGACGGCGAGTGGCCCCGCGGTGCAGACCCTGGCCACCCGGGACGTCTTCGCCGCGCTGGACACCTCGCCGCGGGGAATCGCGCCCGCGGAGGCGGCCGTCCGGCGGGCGCGGTACGGCCCCAACGAACTGCCGCGGGCCCGGCGCAGGGCCTGGTGGCGGGAGCTCGTCGGCCAGTTCACCGACCTGTTCGCGGTGGTACTGGTCATCGCGTCCGCGATCACCTTCCTCGCGTACGGACTCCAGCAACCCCGGGACACGGGCACTCTGCAACTGGCCGTGGCGATCCTCTGCGTGGTGCTGCTCAACGCGGGCATCGGCTTCGTCCAGGAGTACTCCGCCGAGCGGACCGCCGAGTCGCTCCAGGCGATGGTGCCCCACACCTGCCGGGTGCTGCGCGGCGGGGAACGGCTGGAACTGCCCGCCCGCGACCTGGTGCCCGGGGACGTCGTCGTCCTGGAGGCCGGGGACGCGGTGCCGGCGGACTGCCGTCTCGTGGAGGCGCACGAGGTCTCGGTGAACAACGCGGCGCTGACGGGGGAGAGCGACGCCGTCGGCCGTACCCGTCAGCCGGTCGCGGACGGGCCGGCGCTGGAGGCCCGCAACTGTGTCTTCATGGGCACCGACGTCGTGGCGGGCACCGCGAAGGCCGTGGTGTTCGCCGTGGGCGCCGGGACCGAGTTCGGCCGGATCTTCCAGCTCGCGGCAGCGGCACCCCGCCAGAAGACCCCCTTGCAGCTCCAGGTCGCCGTGATGGCCCGCCGGGTGGCGGGCGCGGCGCTGGTGATCGGGGCGCTGCTGTTCGCGGTGCGGCTGCCGGCCGGTGAACCCCTCGTCGAGACGTTCGTCTTCGCGCTCGGCGTGATGGTCGCCCTCGTGCCCGAGGGCCTGCCCGCGACGCTGTCGGTGTCGCTGGCGATCGGCGTACGGCGTATGGCCGGGCAGCACGCGCTGGTCAAGAAACTGCTGGCGGTGGAGGCGCTCGGCTCCGCCACTGTCGTGTGCACGGACAAGACCGGCACCCTCACCCAGGCCGAGATGACGGTCGTGCAGGTGTGGGCGTCAGACGTCCGCCACCCCGTCTCCGGAGTGGGGTACGCGCCGGTCGGCGAGGTGACCGACCCGAAGCCGGTGCGCGAGTTGCTCCGGACGGCGGCACTGTGCTGCGACGCCCGGATGATCCCGCCGTCGGACCACGACGGCTGGCGGGTCCTCGGTGACACCACGGAGGGAGCCATACTCGTCGCCGCCGCCAAGGCCGGTCTCGACCCGGCGGCCGAAGAGGCATCCACACCACGCGTGACGGAGTTCCCCTTCGACTCGACCCGCAAGCTGATGAGCACCGTGCACCGGGACCAGCACGGCGGCCACCACGCGTACGTCAAGGGCGCACCGCAGGAACTGCTCGCCCGGTGCACCACCGTTGACTGGAAGGGCCAGTCGCAGCCGCTGACCGAGGAACTGCGCGCGGCGGTGACCGGCGCCAACGACGAACTGGCCGCCCAGGGACTGCGCGTGCTGGCGGCGGCCGCACGCACCCTCCCCGGCGGCCGTGCCACCCAGGACGAGGCCGAATCGGGCCTCACCCTCCTGGGACTGGTCGGCATGCTCGACCCGCCCCGGCCGGAGGTCCGCGACGCCGTCGACGCCTGCCGGCACGCCGGCATCCGCATCGTCATGGTCACCGGCGACCACCCGCTGACCGCGGAAGCGGTCGCCCGCCGGGTGGGCATCGTCCGGCAGCCCGATCCCACCGTGGTGACCGGCACCCGGCTGGACACACTCGACGACGACGCGCTGGACACGCTGCTCACCGAGTCGGGCGAGCTGCTGCTGTGCCGGGTCAGCCCCGAGCACAAGATGCGGGTGGTCACCGCCCTGCAGCGGTGCGGCGAGGTCGTCGCCGTCACCGGCGACGGCGCCAACGACGCGCCCGCCCTCAAGCACGCGGACATCGGCGTCGCCATGGGCGCCTCCGGGACCGACGTCGCCCGGGAGGCCGCCGTCATGGTGCTGCTGGACGACTCGTTCGCCTCCATCACCACCGCGGTGCGCCTGGGCCGCTCGGTCTACCAGAACATCCGCAAGTTCCTGATCTACCTCTTCAGCCACAACTTGGCCGAGCTGGTCCCGATCCTCGCCGCCACCTTCGCCGGGTTCCCCCTGGTCCCGATCACCGCCGTACAGATCCTCGCGATCGACCTCGGCTCCGACGTCCTGCCCGCCCTGGCGCTGGGCGCCGAGCCACCCGAACCCGACGTCATGGACCGCCCGCCCCGATCGAAGCGCGAACGGCTGTTCTCCACCGCCGTGCTGGGCCGGATCCTGTTCCTCGGCGGCATCCAGTCCCTCGGCGTGTGCGCCGTGTTCTTCTGGCACATCAACGCCTCCGGGATCCCGTACGCCGACTTCACCAAGGACGACACCGCGTACCGGGAGGCGATCACCATGGTCCAGGCCGGGATCGTCGTCAGCCAGTTCTTCAACGCGCTCGCGGTGCGCACGGACCGGCAGAGCGTGTTCCGGATCGGCCTGCTGTCCAACCCCTGGCTGCTGGCGGCCGGCGGCTTCGGCATCGCGTTGATGGCGGCCATCAGTTATCTGCCGCCCCTGCAGGCGGTCTTCCACACCGCACCGCTGGCCGCCGCCGACTGGGCGGTCCTCGCCGGATTCGGCGCACTGCTGCTGGCCGCCGAGGAAACCCGCAAGTGGTGGCTGCGCCGGCGTCGGCCCGCAGACCGGAGGGAAGGAGCACAATGAGAGTGATCATCGCGGGCTGCGGGCGGGTGGGATCCGCACTCGCCGTCCAGCTCGTCGCCGAAGGCCACGACGTAGAGCTCATCGACCGTCGGCCCCGGACCCGCAGACTGCTGCCGACCGGCTTCCCCGGCGGCTTCCACGAGGGCAACGCGTACAGCCGTACGGTGCTTGAGGCCGCCGGAATCGAGCACGCCGACGCGTTCGTCGCCGCCACCTCGGGCGACAACAGCAACATCGTCAGCGCCCGCACGGCCAGGGAGACGTACCGGGTACCCGTCGTCCTCGCCCGCATCTACGACCCGCGCCGCGCGGACATCTACCGCGAGCTCGGCATCCCCACCATCGCCAGCGTCCGCTGGACCGTGCACCAGATCCACCAGATGCTCCTGCACCGCCACCTCACACCGGAACTCACCTTCGGCAACGGCGAAACCCTCCTGGTCCGCTCCGAGCTGCCGACCTACGTCAGCGGGCGGCGGCTGGCCGAGTTCGACGTGGACGGCGAGATCCGCGTCGTCGAGGTCACCCGCGGGGGACGGTCGCTGGTACCCGCCCACAGCACCCGCGCCGAGCCGGGGGACGTGGTCACCTTCGCCGTCGCGGCCACCGCGCTCGGCCGTCTGCGCGGCTTTCTGGACAAGGAGCTGGGGACATGAAGGCTCTCATCGCCGGTGCGGGCCGCCTGGGCACGCAGATCGCCCAGGTTCTCGCCGCCGCCCGGGGCGACGTCACCCTCGTCGACATCGACGACGATCGCGTCGCGGACCTCGAAGGCCACCTGCCCGTACGCCTCCTGGCCGGGGACGCCTGCGAACCGGGCGTCCTGGAGGACGCGGGCGTGCTCACCGCCGACCTCGTCATCGCGGCCACCGGCGACGACGAGGACAACCTCGTCATCAGCCTCCTCGCCAAGCGGCAGTTCGACGTGCCCCGTGTCGCGGCACGCGTCAACGAGGCGGAGAACGCGTGGCTGTTCGACCAGAGCTGGGGGGTCGACACCGCGGTCCCCGCGGCCACGCCACTGATCTCCCTCATCGAGGAGGCCACCGGCGCCACGGACACCGTCGCCCTGCTGCGCCTGAGCAAGGCCGGCGTCGATGTCATCGAAACCGCCATCACACCGCGGTCCCGCGCCGCAGGACGCACCCTCGCCGAGATCACCCTTCCCGCGGGCACAGTCATCGCCACCGTCATCCGCGAGGGCCAACCCACCGTCCCCACACCCGGGATGCGGCTCCGGCCCGGCGACGAACTCCTCGTCGTCTCCCACGCCGCCACCGAACAGGAGATCCACTCCGCCTTCCAGTGACGGCCGTCCGTCCCGGCCGCCGGATCAGCCTTTGCAGCCCACCGGCTGACGTCGAAGAGGCCGGACGCCGTCCGCGGCGCGCGGCTACGACGCGGTCGTGAGCGCATGACCGGGTCGCCGGTTCGCCCTGTCTGTTCCGCGTGACCGCGGGCGGGGCCTTCGCGTATCGCTGCGGCTGCGCCGGGGGTCCACGGCACCCGGAGGTCGTACAGGTCGCTCCTTTCCTTGTCTCGTCGGGCTGCTGGTCTGGTCGTCGGGCGATGGCGGGCAGGACGGTCGGCCGGTGCCGGCAGGTGAAGGCCGTCTACGACCCGGACAACGTCTTCCGCAACGACTTCCCGGTACGGGAGCCACGCAACGAATCGCTCTTCGAGCGGTGGCGCGCTGTGACCGGATGTCCATGCCGTGGGGCGACTCTCCGACCTGATCATCCGCGGCGGCGGCAGCATCTCGCCGGCCGAGGTCGAACGTGTGCCGGGTGAGCACGCCGGGGACGCCGAGCGCCTTGACGATCGAAGCCCTGTCCGACAGCCGACAGCGGACTCGGGGGGCGCTGCCGACGTCGCACACCGCTGGTGAACGGGCAGTTCGACCGGAGGAGCACGCGATGGCCTTGTCCCGGTCCGAGCTGATGCGGCTGGTGGAGTCACTACGTCGGGTCGAGGGAGTTGAAGCGATCAGGGTGGTGTGCGAGCGGCGTCCTGCAGGAGCTGGGCGAGGCCGGGGCCACCGATGTGATCGGTGCCGCGCCGTGTGAGCACGCCGAGAGGCGCACGGCCTGGCGCAACGGCCGCCGCGGACGCCTGCTGGCCGCACAGGCCGGTGACCTCGATCTGAGGATTCCGAAGGTACGGAGCGGATCGTTCTTCCCCTCCTTGCTGGAGCGGCGCCGGTGCATCGACCGGGCGCTGTTCGCCGTGGTGGTGGAGGCATGCGTGCACGGCGTCTCGACCCGCTCGGTCGATGACCTGGTCAAGGCACTTGGTGCGGAGAGCGGGATCTCCACGTCGGAGGTCTCCCGGTTTTGCGGCGAACTGGACGAGGAACTGACCGCGTTCAAGGAACGGCCGCTGGACCACACGGTCTTCCCCCACGTCTTCCTGGATGCCACCTACTGTGCAAGGCACGGGTGAATCACCGGATTGCCTCGCAGGTCGTGGTGATCGTGACCGGGATCTCCGCCGCCGGGCACGGCGAGATCCTCGGCCTGATGGTCGGTGACAGCGAGTCGAAGCCGTTGTGGACGACGTTCCCGCGCTCCTTACGAGCCCGTGGCCTGGAGCATGGCCAAGCTGGTCGTCTCCGACAGCCACAGCGGGCTGGCGGCCGCGATCCGCACCGTCGTCCTCGGCTCGGCCTGGCCGCGGGTGCCGAGTTCACTTCGTGCGAGACGTCTTCAGCGTGATCGAGAAGGGCTCGGGAGGAATGGTGGCGGCCACCATCCGAACGATCTCCGCCCGGACCACCGGCGAGCAGGTACGCATCCAGCCGGACGTGGTCGCCGACATGCTCGGACGACAGTTCCCGCAGGCCAAGAAGATGCTGCTGGACGCCGCCGGAGACATCACGGCGTTCGCCGGCTTCCCGCCGGCGCACGGGAAGAAGATCTGGTCGACCAACCCGCTGGAACGGCTGAACCGGGAGATCAGACGGCGGGCCGACGTCGTCCAGGTCTTTCCCAACCCCGCCCGAACGGCACATCACCCCACCACCGGAATCGAAACAGCTGCTGTGACTGCACCACCCAGCGGGACATGACCCCCGAGAGCCGGCGGCGACCGATCTGAGGCCGCCCGTTACGGGAAGTGCTGTTCGCGCTGCAAGTCGCTGCCTGCGTGCATCCGCATCAAGTTGCTGAACGACTGTGGCGTGATGTGCACCGCGAGGCGACTGCCCCAACTGCTCAGCCCGGCTGGGGAGCTGACGGGACGGTGCCTGTTTCGGACGCTGCTCATCCCCTCCAAGAATCGCTGATGTGTTCGAATGTGGTCGCTGACCAGGGCTGATGGGGCTAGAGTAATCGAACGAGAGTGCGATGAACGTATCGGGCGTATGGCTGAAAAGGGGCGGAGTGATGGAGGTGCGACATGGCGGGCTTCGCTCATCTGCACGTCGCGTCCGGTTACTCCGCCCGCTACGGTGCCTCCCATCCCGAGCAGCTCGCCCGACGGGCGGCTGAGCGGGGCATGGAGGCCCTCGCACTTACCGACCGGGACACGGTCACCGGTGCCGTCCGGTTCGCGCAGGCGTGCGCCAAAGACGGCATCCGGCCGCTCTTCGGCGTCGATCTCGCGGTGGACGCCCTCGCGCCCCCGCCACCCGCCCAGCGCCCTCGCACCCCGGCGCGCGGGGGCGCGCACGTCGTCGAGCCGCCGTTGCGGTTCGTGCTGCTCGCCCAGGACCGGGCGGGCTGGGCCCGGCTGTGCCGCATCACGTCGGCCGCCCATGCCGGCGCCGTCTCCGGTACATCGCCGGTGGTGCCGTGGGAGGCGCTGCGCGAGTACGGCGGCCCCGGCCTGACCGTCCTGCTCGGGCCGCTCTCGGAGCCGGTACGGGCCTTGGCGGCCGGCCGTGAAGACGTCGCGAGGAAGCTCCTGGCGCCGTGGCAGGAGATCTTCGGTAGGGGAATCAGGCTGGAAGCTGTCGTGCATAAACGTTTCAGCATCGGACCCGGATCGCTTCGGCTGGCTGCTCGGACTCTGGCGTTGGCAGACCGCACCCGCACCACCGCCGTGCTCTCCAACGCCGTCCGCTACGCCGATCCCAACCAGCACCGCCTCGCCGATGTCCTTGACGCCGCACGACTGCTCCGTCCGATCGACCCGCGCCGTCTGGACAGCGGGCGGCGCTGGCTCAAGGGCGAGAGGGGGATGGCGAACGTGGCACGGATGATTGCCGAGTGCGCCGGAGCGGACATCCGCCGGGCCCACCGCCTGATGGCGGACACCGTCGGCACGGCCGCCGCCTGCACTGTCGATCCTGAGACGGACCTCGGACTCGGCACAGCGCACCTCCCGGAACCGTCGCTCTTCGGCGCCGAGCCCCGAGTCGGTGGAGCCGCACAGTTGCTGCGGGGCCAGTGCGAGGCCGGGCTGGCCCGACGCGGCCTCGGCCGCGACCGATCGGCGCTCGATCGGCTGGACGAAGAGCTCAAGGTGATTTCCGCGCTGGACTACGACTCGTATTTCCTCGCCGTCGGCCAGGTCGTGACCGACATCCGCGCGAAGGGCATCCGGGTCGCGGCCCGCGGCTCGGGCGCCGGCTCACTGGTCTGCCACGCGCTGGGCATCGCCACCGCCAACCCGCTCGACCACAGCCTGCTGTTCGAACGCTTCTTGAGCGCGCGCCGCAGGTCGCTGCCCGACATCGACATCGACGTGGAGTCAGCTCGACGGCTGGAGTGCTACGACGCGATCTTCGAACGGTTCGGCAAGGAACGGGTGGCGGTCACCGCGATGCCCGAGACCTACAGAGCACGCAGGGCTCTGCGGGATACCGGTCTTGCGTTGGGGGTTGCGCCCGCAGAGGTCGACCGGATCGCCAAGAGCTTCCCGCACCTGCGTGCCTCCGATATCACGAGCGCGCTCGCCGAACTCCCCGAGCTGCGGCAGCTGGCGGCCGAGGCGAACCGGTACGGGCCCCTGTGGGAGCTCGCCGAGGGCCTTGACTCTCTGGTCCACGGCATGGCCATGCACCCCTGCGGAGTGGTCATCAGCGATGCGACCCTCCTGGACCGGCTGCCGGTGCAGCCCACCCCGCAGGGCGACTACCCCATGGCCATGGCCGCAAAAGAGGAGATCGAGGCGCTGGGCAACATCAAACTCGACGTCCTGGGCGTACGGATGCAGTCCGCGATGGCCCACGCCGTCACCGAGATCGAACGCGCCACCGGCAACCACATCGACCTCGACGACCCCCAACAGGTACCGCTCGACGACGTGTTCGCGTTCAAGCTCATCCAGGAGAGCCAGACCCTGGGCCTGTTCCAACTGGAATCGCCCGGTCAACAGGACCTCCTGTCCCGGCTCCAGCCCCGTGACGTGCAGGACGTCATCGCCGACATCAGCCTCTTCCGCCCCGGCCCGGTCGCCGGCGGCATGCCCGAGCGGTACATCGCCGCCCGCCACGGCGGCACCCCGGACTACGCCCACCCGGACCTGGAGCCGGTGCTCGCCGACACCTACGGCGTGACCATCTGGCACGAGCAGATCATCGAGACCCTGCGGGTGCTGACCGGCTGCGACCGGGTCTTCGGAGAGATCACCCGGCGGGCGCTCGGCGACAAGGAGCAACTGCCCAGGATCAGGGACTGGTTCCACGAGCGGGCCCGTGCGCGTGGCTACGGCGCGTCCGTCCGGGAGGAGGTGTGGAAGACCGTCGAGGCATTCGGTGCGTACGGCTTCTGCCGGGCCCACGCGGTCGCGTTCGCCGTACCGGCTCTGCAGAGCGCCTGGCTCAAGGCGCACTTTCCAGCATTTTTGCTGTCTGGCCTGCTTGAACACGACCCTGGCATGTGGCCCAAGCGTGTCCTGGTCTCCGACGCCCGGCGTCGGGGGGTGGCGGTGCTGCCCGTCGACGTCAATCGTTCGAAGGGGAAGCACACCGTGGAGATGACCGAGCAGGAGGAGTGGGGGGTGCGGCTCGCGCTGTCCGGGGTGCGAGGCATCGGCGAGGAGGAGTGCGCGCGGATCGAGGAGGGGCAGCCGTACGGATCGCTGTCGGACTTCTGGCAGCGGGCCCGTCCCAGCAGACCGGTCGCCGAACGCCTCGCGGAGATCGGCGCGTTCACCTCTCTGCACGACGGCCGTCTCACTCGGCGTGATCTCCTGCTCCAGATCACAGAGTTGCACCGGCAGTCCCGCAACCGGACCGCACACGAGGGGCAACTGCCCATCGATACAGACGCTCTCGGAGGAGCGGAGCCGAGCGGGTTGCCGGAGATGACCGGCCGTGAAGCGCTCAGCGCCGAGCTGAGCACCCTCGGCATCGACGTCTCCAAGCACCTCATGGACCACCACCACCGTCTCCTGCGCGAGATCGGCGCGACGGACGCGGCGCACCTGGCCGGACTGCGTGCCGGGCAGCGGGTGTTGGTCGCCGGGGTCCGCGCCTCCACCCAGACCCCGCCGATCGCCAGTGGCAAGCGGATCATCTTCGTCACCCTGGAGGACGGCTCGGGCCTGGTCGACCTCGCCTTCTTCGAGGACTCCCACCCGGCCTGCGCGTACACCGTCTTCCACAGCGGGCTGCTGCTGGTGCGCGGCACGGTCCAGGTGCGCGGCACCCGTCGTACCGTCGTCGGTTCCATGGCCTGGGACCTGGACGAGATCGCGGCGGCCCGCCGGGACGACGGCCCCGAGGCCGCCCTCGCACTCCTCGGGGCGAGCCGTCCGCATCCGACCCCCACGCAGCCGCACCGCACCCTGGTCAACGGCACCACTGGCGCCCGCCTGCATCCGTACGCCGACCTCCAGCCCGCCGGCACCCGCTCCGCCGACCTGAAGAAGTTCGGTCACCGCAGCCCGGGGAGTGCGGGATGACTGCGCGTCAGCGGCACATCGCCCACCTCCACCTGCACGCTGCGCTGAGCGAGGCCCAGTGTGCCGACGTAATCGAACTGGTGTCCGGAATAACGCCCCACGTGCGGGCTGTCCCGCCCAACGCCGTTCAACTCGACCTGACGTCGGCACTCAGATATTTCGGTCTGTCCCCCTACGACGTCGTTCAGTTGGCGAAGCTCCGCCTGAAAGCCCTCTACGGCATCGACAGCAGCGCCGGGCTCGCGGGCAACCGCATGCTGGCAGCCATGGCGGCCGACGCGTCCGCGCAGGGAGACACCACCTGGATCCGCGACGGGCAGGCTGCCACTTGGCTGTACCCCCGCCCGGTCACCGCCCTGCCGGGGATCGGGCGCGCAACAGTGGAAACGCTCAACAAGTATGGGCTGCACACCATCGGCCAGATCGCCGACATGCCTGCGGTAACCCTGCAACGCCTCCTCGGAGTCGGCTCGGCCCGGCTGCTGGCCGAGCGCGCCCGCGGTCACGATCCTCGCCCGGTGAGCCCTTCGGAACCGACAGCGAACCTGGTCGCCGATCTCATGCTGGAGCGGGACTGCCTGGACCCGGCACAGCATCACCGAGCGGTCCTGGGACTTGCCGAGCAGATCGGCCGACGCCTGCGTGGTGAAAGCCAGGTCGCCGGCCGACTCACGCTCACTGTGCGGTACGCCGACCTCCCCCACTCTCAACTTCGTTCGAGCGGGGGGACCCCCATCTCCACCACACGTACGCGCGCGCTGTCGGAACCCACCAACCACTCACCAGCTCTTGCCGCAGTTTCCCTGAGCTTGCTGACCTCCCTGGGGCTGCAGCGGGCGCGAGTCAGGTCCTTCGCGATCCGTGCCGACCGTTTGGTGCCGGCCCGAAGCGCCTACCGCCAGCTCTCTCTGGATTCTGGTGATACCCGTGCCCGCGCAGCCGAAGTGGCTGCGGATCGCGCCCGCCGACGCTTCGGGCCGGAGGCTGTACGTCCGGCAGCTCTGGCGGACTGACCGCTCGTGCCAAGAACCGGGCGGTTCAGCCGTGGGGTCCCATGCCGCGCAGAAACGTGTCGACGACGAGCGTGGCCAGCGCGTCCGCGTTCTGCCGGACCTGGTCCGGGTCGCGATCCGTGCCGCCTCCGTGCTGGGCCTCGTCGACGAGGGCGTAGTAGACCCGCCGCGCCCACAGGAGGTCCGCGTCCGGGGCGAGGAGCCCCTCGCGCTGGGCACGGGCGAAGAACTCAAGGGCGCCGGCGTTGATCTCGGACCAGATCTCCACCGTGAGGGGGGTGTCGGCGAGGGGGTGGCCGAGGGTGAACCGCCAGACGCTCTTGATCCGCAGTACGTTCGCCGTGACGCGGTGCAGTGCCACGAGCGGTGGGGCGGTGTCCATGTGGGCGTCTTCCACGCACTCCATGAGCTGCCGCTTCGCCGAGGCGCCGAGGGCCTCGATGAGGGCCTGGCGGTTGGCGAACCGCCGGTGCACCGTCGTTCTGGCCACGCCCGCCTGCTCGGCGATCTGCTCCATGGAGGCGCCGGGGTCTTCTGCCAGGACCTGCTCGGCCGCCTCCAGGATCGCGCGCACACTGCGCGCGGCATCGGCCCGCAGGGGTCGGCCCATGACCTATCCACTCCCGTTGTTGATTCGTGATGCACCGAAGACCATACGCCTGACCTGCGGATTTGTACTGATTTGCATCAATGCTGTTGCGCGTGAATATAAAGTTGCGACAAGAGTGATGCGATTAATCGGTCTAACTGCTACGTTCCTGTTTTAGATCATGGACCTCCTCTCGTGATTCGGCTCCCCGGCCGGCGGTTTCCGGAGTCCGCGGAGCGGAGTCCCTCTGGTTCTGGCCCAGGTGCCTGATGGCCCCCCTCAAGAGAACGAGCCCTCGGGCGAACCGGAGGAATGACCACGGTGGAGATCGAGCTGCGGATCAACGGGTCCGCCCAGAAGCTGGACGTCGCGCCGCAGATGAGTCTGCTCGACGCGCTGCGTGAGTATCTGGGCCTGACCGGTACCAAGAAGGGCTGTGACCAGGGCGCGTGCGGTGCGTGCACGGTGCTCGTGGACGGTCGGCGGATCAACGCGTGCCTGGCGCTGGCGGTGCAGTACCAGGGCCGTGAGATCACCACCATCGAAGGGGTCGACCACCCGCTGCAAAAGGCGTTCGTCCGCGCGGACGGATTCCAGTGCGGCTACTGCACGCCGGGCCAGATCTGCTCGGCGATCGGGATGCTCGCCGAGCACAAGGAAGGCGCGCCCAGCGCGGCGACCGAGCACCTCGCCGACAGCGGCGGGGAGCTGGACGAGGCGGAGATCCGGGAGCGGATGAGCGGCAATCTGTGCCGCTGCGGCGCCTACAACGGCATCGTCGCGGCGATCAAGGAGGTCGCGAAGTGAAGTCGTTCTCCTACCTCAGCGCACCGGACACGGCCACGGCGCTGCGCACGATCGCCGACTCCGATGACGTGAAGTTCCTCGCGGGCGGGACGAACCTCGTCGACCTCATGCGGGAGGGCATCGAACAGCCTTCGACGGTCGTGGACATCACCCGCCTGCCGCTGGCCGGGATCGAGGAACTCCCGGACGGCACCATCCGCGTCGGTGCGCTGGTGACCAACAGCCGGCTCGCGGCGGACCCGCTGGTCAGGACCCGTTATCCGGTGCTGGCGCAGGCGATCCTGCTGGGGGCCTCCGCCCAGCTGCGGAACATGGCGACCGTGGGCGGGAACCTGCTGCAGCGCACCCGTTGCATGTACTTCTACGACGAGAGCGCCGCGTGCAACAAGCGCGCGCCCGGCAGCGGTTGTGACGCGATCGGCGGGTTCTCCCGCGGCAGCGCGGTGTTGGGGGCGAGCGAGCACTGCGTCGCGACGCATCCCTCGGACATGGCCGTGGCGCTGGTCGTGCTCGACGCGGTCGTCGAAGTCGAGAGCGTGCACGGCGTGCGCCGTATCCCGGTCGCCGACTTCCACCGGCTGCCCGGCGACACACCCCACATCGAGACGGCGCTGGCCGCCGACGAGCTGATCACCGCGATCGAGCTGCCGCCGGTGCCGGCCGCGGCGCACTCGCGCTACCGCAAGGTCCGCGACCGCGCGTCCTACGCCTTCGCCCTCGTCTCCGTCGCCGCCGCGCTCAAGGTCGCCGCCGACGGCCGTGTCGCCGAGGTCCGCCTCGCGCTCGGCGGCGTCGCGACCAAGCCGTGGCGGGCACGCACAGCGGAAGAGCTGCTGCTCGGCGCCGAAGCCACCGACGAGAGCTTCGCCCGCGCCGCCGCCGCCGAACTCGCCCCCGCCCTGCCTCGGTCCGGCAACGCCTTCAAGATCGACCTGGCCCAGCGGACGGTCGTGGCCGTGCTGCGGACACTCAACGCCGAGCGGAGAGCATCGTGACCACACACACCAGGACAGGCTCCGAGTCCGGCGTGGACGCTTCCGTGCCCGTCGGGGGCGCGGTCGGCCGACCGGTGGACCGCCGGGACGGCCACGCGAAGGTGACCGGGGCCGTCCGGTTCTCCGCCGAGCACCACTACCCGAACCTCACGTACGCGACGCTGGTCCACGCCACCGTCGCCCGGGGCACGATCACCGGCATCGACACGACCGCGGCGGCCGCGGTGCCCGGCGTCGTCGCGGTCCTCACCCACCTCAACGCACCGAGGATCCGCCCGGTACGCAACCACAACATCGTGCGGGACCTGGGACCGAGCGTGTCGGGGACCAGCCTCGACTACCTCAACACGGATCAGGTCTTCTGGGACGGCCAGCCGATCGCCGTCGTGGTCGCCAAGACCTCGGCCGCGGCGAACGAGGCCGCCCCGCTCGTCGAAGTGACCTACGACCCGCCGCCCGCGCGGGTGGACTTCGCCGCCGAGCAGACGAACGCCACCCCGGCGAAGGGCGACCTCACCTTCGCCGCCCACACAAAGAAGGGTGACGCCGAGAAGGCGCTGGCCGCCGCGGAAGTCTCGGTCGACCTGCGCTACACCACACCCGGCCTGCAGCACAACGCGATCGAGCCGCACGCCACGGTCGCCGTCTGGGACGGTGACCACCTCACCGTGCACGACACCACGCAGGCCATGGACCAGAGCCGCCGCTACCTGGCCTGGCGGTTCGGTGTACCGGCGTCCCACGTCCGTGTCCGTGCCGAGTTCCTGGGAGGCGGCTTCGGCGGGAAGTTCGCCGTCTGGCCCGGCACGGTCATCGCGGCGATGGCGGCCAAGGCCGTCGGAAGGCCCGTGCGCCTGGCACTGAGCCGCAGGGCCGTCAGCCGCGCCACCGGTGGGCGTACCGCCTCCACCAACCGGATCGCGCTCGGCGCCACCCGCGACGGCCGGCTCACCTCTCTGATCCAGGAGAGCGTTACCCGCACCGGCTCGGCCGGAGGGCTGCTTGAGGCGACTACCTCGCCGGCCCGGCACCTTTACGGCGCCCAGAACATGCTGACCCGGCAGAACCTCGTACCGATGGATCTGATGCCCAACACCTGGCTGCGCGCCCCCGGCGAGGCGATCGGCAGCTTCGTACTGGAATCGGCGATGGACGAACTCGCCTACGAGCTGTCCATGGACCCGATCGCCCTGCGGCTGCGCAACGAGCCCACAACGGATCCGACGGGCGGCAAGAAGTTCTCCCAGCGCATGCAGCGTGAAGCCTTCGAGAGGGGCGCCGAACGCTTCGGCTGGGCGGACCGCACCCCCGAACCCCGCTCCATGCGGGACGGCGAGTGGCTCGTCGGCATGGGCACGGCCACCGCCTACCACCCGGTCGTGCGCCTGGTCGCCGACGTCAAGGTACGGCTGAGCGACGACGGCAGCGCCCTCGTGCAGTGCGGTTTCCACGAGATGGGCATGGGCGCCGCGACCGTACAGGCACAGATCGCCGCGGACGCCCTCGGCATCGCCTACGAGAAGGTCCACGTCGAGTACGGCGATTCGGCCCTGCCGTCCGGACCGATGGCCGGCAACTCCAACCAGACGGCGACGGTGGCCACCAGCGTCCTTGCCGCATGCGCCGAGCTGACCCGGAAGGTGAGCGCCCTGGCCCGGCGTACGGGCACGACCGGTCAGGAACCGGCGGCCACCCTGCGCGCGGCGGGGCGCCCGTTCCTCGAAGCCTCGGTCGGGTCGGCCACCCGGTGGGGTGCGCTGGGCAGCCAGGGCCGGTTCCTGTCCACCTTCCTGAAGGACCAGCGCTGGTCCAAGGCCGCCCGCGGCGCGCAGTTCTGTGAGGTGCGGGTGAACGCCGACACCGGCGAACTGCGGATCTCGCGCTGGCTCGGCATGTTCGACGTCGGCCGCGTCATCAACCCCAAGACCGCGGCCAGCCAGCTCCGCGGGGTCGTGGTCATGGGCATCGGCATGGCGCTGTCGGAGCAGAGCCTGATCGATCCTCGCAACGGGCGCACCATGAGCGCCGGGCTCGACTCCTACTACGTGCCCGTGCACGCCGACATCCCCCCGATCGACGTCGGCTGGCTCGACGAACCGGACAGGACGATGCCCCTGGGCATCATCGGCCTGGGCGAGGTCGGCATGACCGGCGTGGCGGCCGCGGTCGCGAACGCCGTCTACCACGCGACCGGCAAGCGGATCCGGGACCTGCCGATCACGCTGGACAAGCTGCTCTGACGACGGCCCGATCTGCGTAGACAAGAGAGTAGCTCCCATGCTGGACATCGCGGACGAGCTGACCCGGTGGCTCGACGAAGGCCGGGGCTTCGCCGTGGCGACTGTCGTGGCCGTCAGCGGCAGCGCCCCGCGCGGTCCGGGCGCCGCGCTCGCCGTCGACGCCGACGGCACGGCCATCGGCTCGGTCTCCGGCGGCTGTGTCGAAGGCGCCGTCTACGACCTGTGCACCCAGGCACTCAAGGACGGCCAGGCGGTGCGCGAGCGGTTCGGCTACAGCGACGAGGACGCCTTCGCCGTCGGCCTGACCTGCGGCGGCACCCTCGACATCCTGGTCACGCCCATACCCGCCGACGCGCCCGGCCGGAAAACATTCCAGACGGCGTTGTCGGCCGCCACCCGGGGCGAGGCGGCGGCGCTGGCCCGCGTGATCCGCGGCCCGGCCGAGCTCCTCGGACGGCCGCTGACGGTCCGTGAGGACGGATCCCACGACGGCGGACTCGGCGGACGCCCCGACCTGGACCGCGCCGTCGTCGACGCAACCCGCTCCCTGCTGCACGCCGGCCACACCGGCACCTTCGACATCGCGCGGGACGGATCCCACTGCGATCCCGACCTGACCGTGTTCGTCGAGTCGAGCGTCCCGCCGCCCCGCATGCTCGTCTTCGGCGTGGTACGCGTGGGCAAGTTCCTCGGCTACCACGTCACCGTGTGCGACGCCCGGCCCGTCTTCGCCACCCGGACACGCTTCCCCGAGGCCGACGACATCGTGGTCGACTGGCCACACCGCTACTTGCGCCGCACCCGGACCGACGACCGCACCGTGGTCTGCGTCCTCACCCACGACGCCAAGTTCGACGTGCCTCTGCTGGAGACGGCCCTGCGGCTGCCGGCCGCCTACATCGGCGCGATGGGCTCCCGCCGCACCCACGAGGACCGCGACCGCAGACTCCGCGAAGTCGGCCTGACCGAAGCCGAACTGACCCGCCTTCACTCACCGATCGGCCTCGATCTCGGCGCCCGCACGCCCGAGGAGACCGCCCTGTCCATCGCCGCCGAGATCATCGCCACCCGCCACGGCGGAACAGGGCTGCCTCTGAGCGACTCACACACACCGATCCACCGCGCCACCGAAGCGCGCCGGCCGGCGGCGATCGGCACGGGTGGCCGCGTGCCGCGACCGCGAGCCGAGCCCTCCCGGGGACTGCGGAGGTCGATTTGAATAACGAAAAAGATCGGTTTACTATTAACGGGAAACCGATCGGTTTCCTCGTGGCGAGCGGCCGAGGCCGTGATCCACGGTTGCCTTCGTGTGCCGAAGGTTTTTGAGTCCGCAGGTCCCCGGTCCGGCGATGGTGCCGTCCGGTCTTCTCCCGATGTAGCTGTGTTGTCCAGGCCGGAGTAAGTCATGAACGGAATTCACCCCTTCCGCGTGCTGCGCGCGAAACCCCTGTGGATCGCCAGCGGCGTGATCACCGGCGTCCTCGCGCTGCTGTTCGCCGTGCTGTACGTCGGCGCCAACATCGACCCGGCCGGCCACATGAAGAACCTGCCCGTCGGCCTGGTCAACGCCGACAAGGGGGCTGCGGTCGGCGGCAAGCAGGTCAACCTGGGGGCCCAGATCACCGACTCGATCGGGAAGTCCACCGCGGGAGGGGACAAGATCGACTGGAAGGTGATGGACGAGCGGGAGGTGAAGGAGGAACTCGGCAAGGGCAAGCTGTACGGTGCGCTCGTCGTGCCCGCCGACTTCACGTCCTCGGTCGCCGCCCTGACCGGCACCACGGCCGCCGAAACCCCGGTCCGCCCGGCACTGACGGTGCTGACGAACCAGTCCGCCGGCAGCCTGGGCTCCAGTCTGGCGCGGGTCGCGACGACGCAGGCCGCCGAGAACGCCTCGCTCCACATCGGCAAGGAACTGACCGCCCGGATCGGCCCCGCGCAGGAGAAGCTGCCCGCCGCGGCCCGCGTCCTGCTCGCCGACCCGGCCGCCGTCACCGTCGAGGACGGCCATCCGCTCGACTCGCACAGCGGCCTGGGCCTGACGGCGTTCTACTACGCGCTCGCCCTCGTGGTCGTCGGCATGCTCTCCGCCA
>LJCV01000219.1 GCA_001298575.1 Actinobacteria bacterium OK074 | reverse complement strand
GGCGGTTGTGCGGGGTGGGGCTGGGGCTGCGCGGGCGGGGGCGCCTGGCGCGGGTCGACGGGGGCGGGTTGTGCGGGTTGTGCGGGCTGGGGGGCCTGTGCCGCCGCCGGGTACTCGGGCTGTTGGGGCTGGGCGGGGGGCAGGGGGTAGCCGTAGCCGCCGGGGGGACCGGGCTGACCGGGCTGGCTGGGTTGACCGGGCTGGCCGGGCGCGGCGGGGGGCGCGCCGGCGGCTGCGGCCTGCTGGTCCGGCTGACCTGGCCGGCCCGGTTGCTGCGGTGCTCCCGGGAAGGGGTGCACGGGCGGGAAGCCCTGCGGCAGCGGGGGGAGGCCGGGCGGGGCCGGAGGCGGGTACGCGGATGCCGGTGACTCCGGCTCCGGTGCTGCCGTCGGCGCCACCGGCTCGGGCTCGGGCTCGGGGTCCGGTTGTACGGGGGAGTCGGCGTCGGACCGTACGTCCGCCACCGCCTCCTCCTGGTCCACGCCTTCCGCGCCGTCCGCCTCGGCGTTGTGCTCCTGCTCCGGCTCCACGTCGTCGTCGGCGCCGCCGAACAGCAGGGCCGCCTCGGCGTCGGCGGCGGCGTGGTCGAGCACGACCTCCGGCTGCGCGGGGGCGGGGGCCTGGACGTCGTCGTCGACCGGGTGCAGTACGGGGAAGCCGGGCGCGGCGGAGGGCTGAACGGGCGCCGGCGGCGGGGGAGTTGGGGGCGTGGGCGCGGTGGGGGCGGCGGGGGGCTGGGCAGGGGTGTGCTGCTGGGGTGCGGCGGGCGCCGGGGGGTAGCCGTAGCCGCCGAGCACCGGCACGGCCGTCGGGCCGCCGGGCGCGGGCGGCTGCGGATACCCGTATCCACCGGGGCCGGTGTCCGGCCGGTCGGCGGCGGGAGCGCTCTGCGGCGGGGACGGCGGCGGCGGCTGGGCGGGCTGCGCGGGGGGGGCGGGCCGCTGCGGTGCGCCCGGGGTGTACGGCTGCGGCGGGGGGGGGGGGGGGGGGGGGCCGGGGGGGGGGCCCCGGGGCGGGCCCGTCGGCGGGGGGGGGGGGGCCCGCGGCCCGCCGGCGGCCTGCTGGGCGGCGGGGGGGGGGGCCCCCCGGGCTTTGGGGGACCC
>LJCV01000218.1 GCA_001298575.1 Actinobacteria bacterium OK074 | reverse complement strand
CCCACCCTCACTCACCAACCGCCACAAATCCTCCGGCGAACCCACCCCACCCGGGAACCGGCACGCCATCCCCACGATGACGATCGGATCGTCGTCGACACTCGTCGGCGTCGGCGTCGACAGCAGGGCGGGCGCCAACGGCTCCTCCGCGCCGAGGAGTTCCGACTTGATGTGCCGGACCAGGGCGGCGGGCGTCGGGTGGTCGAAGATCAGCGTGGCGGGGACGCGCAGGCCGGTGGCGGCGTTGACGCGGTTGCGCAGTTCGACCGAGGTGAGCGAGTCGAATCCCAACTCCTTGAACGTGTGCGCCAGTTCGATGTCGGTGCCGGAGCCGTGCCCGAGCACGGCCGCCGCCGCTCCGCGGATCAGGTCGGCCAGGAGCCGGTCACGGTCGGCCGGCACCGCCGCGAGGAGCCGCGCCTTGAGGTCCTGCTGGTGGTCCCCGCCGCCCACTTCGGCCTTGCGACGTCCCTGCACTCGCACCAGGGTGCGCAGCAACGCGGGAACCTCGTCCGCCTGCCGCCGACGCAGCCCTACGAGGTCCAGGTCGACCGGCAGTACGGCAGCCCGTTCCCCGCCCGCACCCAAGTCCAGTACGGCATCGAGCAGTTCGAGCCCACGTTCCGGCGTGAGCGGCCGCATGCCAGCACGTTCCATGCGGCGCAGATCGGCGTCGGTCAGCTCGGCGGTCATACCGGCGCCGGGCGCCCAGGGGCCCCAGGCGAGCGCCGTCGCGGGCAGCCCGGCGGTACGGCGGGCGACCGCGAAGGCATCCAAGTAGGCATTGGCAGCGGCGTAGTTGGCCTGGCCCGCACCACCGAAGGTACCCATGACCGAGGAGAAGACGACGAAGGTGGACAGGTCGGCGTCACGGGTGAGTTCGTGGAGGTTCGCCACCGCGTCGACCTTCGGGCGCATGACGCGAGCCATGCGCTCGGGGGTAAGCATCGCGACCACACCGTCGTCCAGCACCCCCGCCGTGTGGACGACCGCCGTCAGCGGGTGCCCGGCAGGGACGGTGTGCAAGGCGGCGGCAAGTTGGTCACGATCGGCGACATCCACCGCCGCGACGTCAGCTGTCGCACCCAACTCAGCGAGTTCTGCTACGAGTTCACGGGCGCCCGGGGCGTCCAGTCCTCGACGGCTGGCCAGCAGCAGGTGCCGTAGACCGTGTTCGGTGACAAGGTGACGGGCCACCAGGGCGCCCAGACCACCGGTGCCGCCGGTGACCAGCACCGTCCCGTCGGGGTCGAGCGGGGCCGGGACGGTGAGCACCACCTTGCCGACATGCCGGGCCTGCGACAGATACCGGAACGCCTCCGGAGCCCGCCGCACATCCCAGCACGTCACCGGCAACGGCCGCAGCGCACCCGCCTCGAACAGCTCCACCAGATC
>LJCV01000217.1 GCA_001298575.1 Actinobacteria bacterium OK074 | reverse complement strand
GGGGGGGTGGTGGTGGTGTTTCTGGGGGGGGGGGGGGGGCGGGGGGGGGCGGGGGGGCGGGGGGCTGGGGTCGGGGGTCGCCGTCCGGCGGGCAGCCTCGTCGTCGTCCGTGCGAGGCTGCCCGGCCCGGGGCTTCGGATACCGGCCGTCGTCGACGGGGCTTCGGATACCGGCTGCCGTCGATGGGACTTCAGATACCGGCCGCCGTCGACAGGTCTCGCTTGATCGACGTCAGTAGGGCCGTCGCCTTTGTCCGTGCCTCCGGCAGGTCCGTGTGGGTGGTCACCGGGACGACCACCTCCAGGTAGCACTTCAGCTTCGGTTCGGTGCCGCTGGGGCGGACGATCACGCGGGCGCCGGTCAGCGTGTAGCGCAGGCCGTCGGTGGGCGGGAGGGTCTCCGTGCCCTGCGTGAGGTCCTCGGCGCGGGTGACCGGCAGGCCCGCCAGCTCTGTGGGCGGCTGCTCGCGCAGGCGGCGCATCGCGTCCGCGATCAGCGACAGGTCCTGGACGCGGACCGAGAGCTGGTCGGTGGCGTGCAGGCCGTGTTCGACGGCGATGTCGTCGAGGAGGTCGAGGAGGGTGCGGCCCTGCTCCTTCAGCTCCGAGGCCAGTTCGGTCAGCAGCAGGGCCGCCGTGACGCCGTCCTTGTCGCGTACGCCCTCGGGGTCCACGCAGTAGCCGAGGGCCTCCTCGTAGCCGTAGCGCAGGCCCTCCACGCGGGCGATCCACTTGAAGCCGGTCAGGGTTTCCTCGTAGGGGAGGCCGGCCTTCGCCGCGATGCGGCCCAGGAGGGAGGAGGAGACGATCGACTCGGCGAAGGTGCCGCGGGCGCCCCGGTTCACCAGATGGGTGGCCAGGAGCGCGCCTACCTCGTCGCCGCGCAGCATCCGCCAGCCTTCGGGGCCTTCGACCGCCGCCGCGCAGCGGTCCGCGTCCGGGTCGTTCGCGATCACCAGGTCCGGGCCGGTCTCCCGGGCGCGTGCGAACGCCAGGTCCATCGCGCCCGGCTCCTCCGGGTTCGGGAACGCGACCGTGGGGAAGTCCGGGTCCGGGTCCGCCTGTTCGGCGACCAGGTCCGGGGCCGGGAAGCCCGCGCGGGCGAACGCCGCGAGCAGGGTTTCCTTGCCGACGCCGTGCATCGCGGTGTACACCGTGCGGGCCGTGCGGGGGGAGCCCTCGGCGAGTACGGCGTCGGTGCGGGACAAGTAGGCGTGCAGGACGCTGTCGTCCAGGATCTCCCAGCCGGACTCCGGGCGGGGGACGTCGTTCAGCGAGCCGATCGCGTCGATCTCCGCCGCGATGTCGGCGTCCGCCGGGGGGACGATCTGGGAGCCGTCGCCCAGGTAGACCTTGTAGCCGTTGTCGCGGGGCGGGTTGTGGCTCGCCGTCACCTCCACGCCCGCCACGGCGCCCAAGTGCCTTATGGCGAAGGCCAGTACGGGGGTGGGGAGGGGGCGGGGGAGTACCGCCGCGCGCAGGCCCGCGCCGGTCATCACCGCTGCGGTGTCGCGGGCGAAGTCGGTGGACTTGTGGCGGGCGTCGTAGCCGATGACCACCAGGCCGTTGGTGTGGCCGCGGGACTTGAGGTACGCGGCCAGGCCGGCGGCGGCGCGGATGACCACCGTGCGGTTCATGCGCATCGGGCCCGCGCCGAGTTCGCCGCGGAGGCCGGCTGTGCCGAACTGGAGGGTGCCGGTGAAGCGGGCGGTGAGTTCGGTGTGGTCCTCGGCGGCGATGAGCTTGGCGAGTTCTTCGCGGGTGTCCGGGTCGGGGTCCTCGGCGAGCCAGGTCTGGGCGCGGGGGGTCAGGTCGTCTTGCACGGGGGCCTCTCGGGTGCGGGATTTTTTGGGCGGGGAGGGGTG
>LJCV01000216.1 GCA_001298575.1 Actinobacteria bacterium OK074 | reverse complement strand
GAGCCGCCTGGGGGAGTTGGCGCCGGTCCGGCGTGCGTGTCGCCGGGGGGGCGGTGCGGGTTGGGGATGGGGCGGGTGGCGTGGTGGGCGGGGTGTTGCGGGCCGGGTCGATGGTCCTGCCGGGTGACGGGATTGCCATGCGTCTCTTCCACCGGTCGTACGGGGGCGGTCGTCCGGCCCTGGTACCCGGGGAGAGCGGTTCGATGCCCGTATCGGGCTGATGTGACCCGTTTGGCGGAAGGTGTTCGTGCGGGCGGGGCCGTCCGGGGCACCCGGCGAGGGGGTGTTTCCGGACGGCCTCCGTCTGGCCGGGGGCGTGCTGTTCGCGCGTGCCGGCCGCGTGCGTTGCGGGTGTGTGTTGCCGGTGCGGGTTGCTGGTGCGCGCTGCCTTTGTGCGCTGCCGGCGTGGGTTACTGGTACGGGTTACTGGTACGGGTTACTGGTGGGCGCTGCCGGGGTGCGGTCAGCCGGTCAGGGCCTTCTTCACGTCGTCGAGGACGATCCGCGCGGCGAGCGGGCCGCCGGCGCTGTTCCAGGCCGAGCCCTGGACGACGACCACGTGGCCCTCCTTCTCGGCCTTGAGCTTGCCGAAGTTGGCGGCCTTCTCCGCCTCGGCGTACGCCTTCTCGCCGTCCGCCTTGTCGCCGAGGGTGCCGAAGAACAGCCAGTCGCCGTCGATGGTGGACAGCTTCTCCAGGCTGACCGGTTCGCTGTGCCCGGCGCTCGCGCCCTGCTGGTCCGCCGGGCGGTCCAGGCCGAGCGCGGAGAGCGTGGAGCCGACGTGGCCGACGCCCTTTCCGACGACGGAGGGGGCGCCGTCCTGCCAGCGGACGACGCTGACGACCGCGCCCGCGTTGTCGCCCAACTCCTTCTTCGTGGCAGCCACTTCGGCGTCGAAGTCGCCAAGGACGCGGTCGGCCGCCGCCTTCTTGTTCAGCGCGTCGGCTGTTTCGGTAAACGCCTTCTTCCAGTCCTCATTCAGCTTGGCGGTGACCACCGTGGGGGCGATGGCCTGGAGTTTGGCGATCTCGCTCTTGGCGCCGGTGGTCTCGTCGAGCAGGATCAGGTCGGGCCGGAGCGCGGCCAGCTTCTCCAGGTCGGCCTCGGCGACGGTGGCGACGACCTTCGCGCTCTTGGCCCGGTCGGCGAGGTAGGTGGAGACCCCGCTCTGGCCGCGGCCCGCGGTGGCACCGACCGGCTCGACGCCGAGGGCGAGGGCGGCGTCCAGGGTCGGCTCGCTCAGCGCGACGACCTTCTCGGGCGCGGCGGGCACCTTCACCTTGCGGCCCTGCGCGTCGGTGATCTGCCGCGTACCTAGCGCACTTGAGGACGCGCTCGCCTCCTTGGTGCTGCCGGCGCCGTCGTTGTCGTCGCCACAGCCGGACAGGAGCAGGGCTCCCGTCACGACGACCGCGGCGGACGTCAGGCGCGCTCTGCGGGAGGCTCGCGAGGAAGACATGTACGTGAACTCCTTGGCGGGTGGAGGGGGTTGGGGGGGGGGGGCGTGGGGGG
>LJCV01000215.1 GCA_001298575.1 Actinobacteria bacterium OK074 | reverse complement strand
GGGGTGGGGCGCGTAGAGGGGCTCATCCCTCGCTTTCTTCAGGGGGCCACCAGTCTTCGGCGTCGTGGTGGAGTCCGAGGCGGTTGGCTGCGGCGGCCAGTTCGCGGAAGGGGCGGTTGAGGACTATGGCTGCGGAGGTTAGTTCGGTTAGGCGGATGTGGTGGGGGGTGGCGCCTTGGCGGAGGGGGCGGATGCTGGTCAGGAAGCGGGACAGTGAGGTGTCGGGGGTGTGCGCAGAACGGGCGGCGCTTCTGATTTTGGTCCATGAGTGGGTGAGGAAAGACCTGTTGGCAATCTCCTCGATGATCAGAGTGCTGATCCGGCTGTGGGCTGTGCTGGGCGCGGTGTCGTAGCTCCGGGTCACTCGGATGCGCCCGAAATTCGGAGCGCCCACGATCGGGAGTTCGAAGTCTGTGCACGCCATGCGCACTTCCGGGTCTCGGAGATCCGGCTGAGGGAAGTAGAACTCCTCATGGGTCTGCTCCTCCCGGACCACTGAGCGATGCCACTGAGCGAGCACCGGATACGTCACGCTGGTGGGTACGGAGAAGCCGAGCCGGGTCAGTTGGTCGGCCACCACTTGCGGATCTTGGCTCGTCCGGGCGGCCACGTACAACACCTGTCCCGTGGTGACCTCACATCCGTCCGAAGGGGCCGGATACCTCGGATGCCGGAGCAGGGCTCGTGCGGCGGCCTGGTCCGAGGCAGGGAGCGGGCCGACGGCGGGAAGCCGATCGGGAAGCGTGTATCCCAGTTCCCGCAGACGCCGCGCCGCCCATGCGGGATACTCCTGGGCCTGGAGATGTGCGAGGGGCACCATCGAGCCCGGTGGCAGGACATGACCGGGATGCGTACCTGTCGCGTACATAAGGGAATTGGATGTCTCGCGGACCGGATCGAGGCGCTCCGTCTTCTCTCCTACAGAAGTGGTGACCACCAGCAGCGGTACGTCGTCGGCGGTGGCCGCGGCCAGGGAACCGAGGGAGGGTACGTCGTAACCCAGGTCGCGCAGTCGCCGGGCGATGTGGTCCGCACTCATCCGTGTGTGCACCATGGCGGTGACGACGTCTTGCGGGGAGACCGGCTTGGCGGGGCTGCGCCAAGGAAAGATCGCGTGCTCACTGCTCGGCGAGCCAGAGATATCCTGTTGCTCGTCGCGCACTTCGGCATAGAACCTGCCAGCCTGTATCAGGCGGTCCGCCCATGCTGCTGACCCCTTGGACCCGAACTCGGAGAGCAGGAACAGGTCAAAGGGGCCGGCAGTGGGCACACCCTCGGCGGGCAGGTCTTGGTGCAGTGCACGCAGTCGCCAGCGGGCCACGGGTTCGGGTACGAGAAGCAGCATGAGGGCGGCCACGGTGTCATGGTGCATCTCCGGCCAGGGGCGGGTACCGGCGACGGCGGGCAGAAAGAGCAGGTCGGGCGGGAAGAAACCGGTACGGCCGACGCCCAGCGTCCAGTTGTGGATCTTCCAGGAGATGTTCCGCTGCGCCGCACGTGTGGTGATCGTTTCGGCGAGCTGATGGTCGTCCATGTACATATCGTGCAGCCAGCCGGGCGAGAGGAGGCCCGGGCAGTTCACCAACTCATCGATGGCTTTGACGCTGCGGTCGTGCACCAGTTGTCCGTCGTACCGCTGAAGCTTGTTCCGGTCGACGGGCAAGGTGGCCTGTTCCTCCCCGTGGAGGTTGACGACTCTGCCGAACAGAGGCTTGTCGGTGAACAACCCGTCGACGAGAATCGTTCCGGCGCCGTCGGTCCACCAGATTCCGTACTCTCTGCTCGGGAGGGTCGACGAGGGGCGCGAGTACGAGGCGGTCGCCCCGGGCCGGTCGTCTTCGTACTGGTCGACGGGCCACGCGTAGGGATTGGGCAGCCATGAGGATCCGTACGCTGCTGTCCGGCGCTCCCAATCCGGTTTGCTCTTCCGGGGATGCGGAAGGGTCACCACTTTCCCCGGCTCCCACACCCCCCCCCCCCCCCCCCCCCCCCCCCCCCCCCCCCCCACCCGCCCCCCCCCCCCCCCCCCCCACCCCCCCCCCCCCCGCCCCCCCCCCCGCCCCCCCCCCCCGCCTCGCCCCCCCCCCCCC
>LJCV01000214.1 GCA_001298575.1 Actinobacteria bacterium OK074 | reverse complement strand
CCCCTAGGAGACGAAGTCCCGGACCTGCTCGTACACCCCGTAGTCGTTGTTCATGTCGTCGTGCGAGATGCATCCGACGTCGACGTTGGTCGCGCCGCTCAGCTCCGCCGAGGTGTCGGGGTCGATCGCCGCGTCGCAGTCCGACCAGTAGGCCGCGTACGAGACACTCCCGGGCGTCTCGTCACCGGAGTTGAGAGCGGTGAGGAACGAACTCCCGGTCTGCATCTCCTTGCACGATGTGTACAGCCACCCGCACAGCGAGGCGACCGACGTCCCGTGGTTCACCCCGGCGACGGAGACGAAGTGGTCCACGTACGAGGTGCCGCTCAGGTTCTTGAGGAAGTACCGCGAACTGAGCGCCCCCATCGAGTGGGCCACGATGTCCACCTTCGACGCCCCGGTCTGCGCCAGCACGTTCTTCACCACGGTGGCCAACTGGCTTGCCGTCGTGGCGTTCGACTGGGTCCAGTCGTACGACCACACGTTGAGCTCGGAACTCGTGTAACCGTCTGCCTTGAAGTCCGCGACCCAGTCGTCCCAGCTGCTCGCCGAACTGCTCAGGCCGTGCACGAACACGATGGGGTCGTGGGTCGCGGCCTGCGCCGGGGCCGATGTGAGGGAGAGAGCCAGACCGGTCGTCGCGGCGACGGCCGGGAGAAGCGTTGCGATGCGACGCCTGGAGCGTTGCATGATGCCTCCTGAAACGGGTGGGTTGTCAGGAGTGTCAGCCGGGTTCTACGCGCGCCGCATCGGCGAAATCGCCGGTCTTTACGCAACAAGTAACCCGCAAGTAACGTCATTTGGGTGTTGACCCCGGTGACCCCCCAGCCGCTTCCCCCCATGGCGACACCGCAGTTCGCGGACGCTTCGCGCGATCTTCACGGCACCCCACTTGCCGAAGGAGTCCGCGTCCGCGTACTGCGCGCCGCGCACGGCGACCGGCGGGCCGCGGGCGAACTCGCCCTGCGGCTCAGCGAACGCCAGTCGGCCGGACTCGACCCGCTGCCCGCCGAGCCCGCCGCCGTCGCCCCCGCCCTGCTGCGCGCCCACCGCCGCGAGATCCGCGAACTGCCGGACGACACCCGGCGGTTGCTGCTGCTCGCGGCGGCCGACCAGTACCCGCTCGCCACCCACGCCTTCCTGCGCGCCACCGCCGCGGCCGGACTCGACACCCGCCCGCTGGACGCCGCCGAGACGGCCGGAGTGGCCTGGCCCGCGGCCGGCGGGATCGTCTTCCGCGACCCGTGGACCCGTATCGCCGCCTACGAGAGCGCGCCCGCCGCCGAGCGAAGATCCGCCCACCAGTTGCTGGCCCGGGTGCTCGGCGGCAAGGCCGAGGCCCCCTACCGCGCCTGGCCCCGGGCCGCCGCCGCGCTCGGCCCCAGCCGCCGGCTCGCCGCCCAGCTCGGCCCCGCCGCGGACCGGGCCCGCCGCACCGGGCAGCACATCCTGGCCAGCGCCCTCGTGGAACGCGCGGCCGAC
>LJCV01000213.1 GCA_001298575.1 Actinobacteria bacterium OK074 | reverse complement strand
GGAGGGGGGTGGTTGGGGGTGCGGGGCGCTCCTGTAGGACTCCCGAGGGGTAGAGGAGGAGGTGGCCCGCGAGGATCGTGATCTCCAGGGCGGTTGCCTTCAGGAGGGTCATGGAGAGTCCCGCGAGGCTGCTTGGGAGCAGGCGTCGGCACAAGGGGAACAGCGGGAGCAGGGGGAGCAGGGGTTGTACCGCGGTGGCGACCTTGGTGGCCGTCGTGGCTGTGGCCTTTGCTGTGGCCTTTGCCGTGGCCGTGGCGCTGGTCGCGGCTGTCGCCGCGGTCGTGGCCGTTGTTGCCGCCGCTGTCGTCGTGACCTTGTTGGCCTGCATGACCGACCTCCCGTCGGCACGCGGGAGGCGACTCTGTCCCCCGTGTGCCCGTAGGGAGAACCGTGGCGGAGGGGGTGGGCGGCGGTCACGGTGGGGCGGGGGGTGTGCGGCGCGGGGGTTCCGTGCCGTCAGGGGTGACGCAGTGGCCGTTGTCGCGCGGCAGGGCGGCCGGGGTTCTCGTGGCCGTCAGGTGTTGTGGCCGTCAGGTGTTTGCGGTCTGTGTCCTGTGCCCTGCTCTTGAGCCTTTGTGGCTCTTGTGTGGCTCTCGCGCGGCTTGGTGCTGCGTCCTCCTTGTGCGGTGTGGTTCCCCGCTGTCCCCGCTTGTCGTGCCAACGCTTGTGGGCCCACCACCATGGGCTGTACGTGGTTGTGCGTAGTTGTGCGTGGCTGTACATGTGCTTGTGTGTTGCGGTTTTTGGTTCTTTTTGTTCGGTCGTGTGGTGGTGTGCTCCCTCGTGGCGGCTCTCCTTGCGCCTGGTCCGCCCCTGGCTGCGGTGCGCGGCCGCGAAGGGTGCGGCGCGTGTGCCGCAGGACTTGGGGAAACCCTGCGCGGCGAACGTGTCCCACCGTGTGATTTCCCCCTCTGTGCGCACCGTAAAACCGCCGGTTGCGGGATGCTGGCGATAACGTTCGTTCACTTTTCCGGCGGGCGCGGTGTGAGGTCCCCGGATCGTGGGCGTGGCCGGGGTTGCGCGTAGTTGATGTAATCGGGTGCATGTCGGGTGTAGTCGCTTCAGGCTTCATGGAGGCAGTGATGGGTGTGACAACCGGTCCGATCCGCGTAGTGGTGGCCAAACCGGGGCTCGACGGCCACGACCGCGGGGCCAAGGTGATTGCTCGGGCGTTGCGGGATGCGGGCATGGAGGTCATCTACACGGGGCTGCACCAGACGCCGGAGCAGATCGTCGACACGGCGATCCAGGAGGACGCGGATGCGATCGGGCTGTCGATCCTGTCCGGGGCGCACAACACGTTGTTCGCGGCGGTGATCGAGTTGTTGCGGGAGCGGGAGGCGGAGGACATCAAGGTCTTTGGGGGCGGGATCATTCCGGAGGCGGATATCGCGCCGCTGAAGGAGAAGGGGGTGGCGGCGATCTTTACTCCTGGGGCTACTACGGCGTCGATTGTGGAGTGGGTGCGGGGGAATGTTCGGCAGTTGGCGTAGGCGGGTGGGGGTGCGGGTGCGGGTGCCTGCGGCGGCCTGTGCGGGTGTGGTTGTGGTTGCTCGCGCCGTTCCCCGCGCCCCTGGGGGTGGGTGGGGGGTCGGTGCCGGTACGGGGGTATC
>LJCV01000212.1 GCA_001298575.1 Actinobacteria bacterium OK074 | reverse complement strand
GGGCCCCTGCGCGCAGCGAAGGCGGGTAGGCGGGGCTGGCAGGGCGAGTGGGCGCAGTGGCGGCAGGGTGGGAGGGCTGCCGGGGGTTGTGCGGTGCGGGTGGGGCCGTTGGTTCTAGGCGCGCGGCTGCGGGCCGCGGAGGCGGGCGGGGAGCTGCCGCCGGGTCGGTTGCCAGGTCTTGCGGTGCGTGTGCCCGTAACGGCGGCAAAGCGGGCTACCGGGTTCTAGTGGTGTGGCTGCTGGGCTCGGGGGTTCTGGCGCTCGCCCCCGCGGGCCCGCAGCCTCCCGCGGCGGTGAGGGGACGGTACGGGGGTGTCCGCCCGCAGCGGATGGCGCGTCAACCGACAGGACCTCTGCCGCCTTACCGATTTCGCGCCAGACCGAGGACGGATACCCCCGTGGCGGCCCCGACCCCCCACCCACCCCCAGGGGCGCGGGGAACTGCGCGACCAGCCACAAACACACCCGCACCCGAAAGACCCGCACCCGCACACCCTTACGAGTGCCCCAACTCCGCCCCCTCGTCCGGCAACACCGACACCGACCCCGAATCCGCCGCAGGCCGCAGCGGGAAGGGGTCCACTCGCGTCTCGTCGATCACCGGAGGCGGCGGCTGAGGCGGCCGAGGCATGACCGCCGCCTCGGAGTGCCCCCCGCAGCCGTACGCCAGCGACACCACCCGCCCGTCCGCCGGCGAGAACTCGTTCGCGCACACCCCGAACGCCTGCCCGAGCGACCCCCCGATCGCCGACAGGAACCCACAACTCACGCACGTCGCAGGCGCAGCCTGAGCCATCGGCGCCTTCGGCCCGTACGCCTCCTCCCACCGGTCCGCGGCGACATGCAGCCCGTACCGCGACAGCACCCGCGCCCGCCGCAACCCCAGTTCCTCCGCGACGGCCGCAATCGAACCACGACTCGGCACCACCGGCGGCGCCCCCAACGCACCCCCGACGACCTCCGCGTCCTCCGCCTCCACCAACTCCACGATCCCGTCCGACACGGGCGAGTTCGGCGGCGGCTCCTCCTCACCCGTGTACCCGGGCTCCAGCCGCAGATCGTCCGCGTCCGTGGGCAGCAGGTCCCCCGGCCCGAGATCCCCCGGCCGCAACCGCTCGCTCCACGGCACCCACTCGGGTGCGAGGACGGCGTCGGGCCCGGGCAGCAGCACCGTCTCGTCGAGCGTGACGAGCTTCGCCCGCGACGCCCGCGCGACCGTCACCGCCCAGCGCCAGCCGCGGTAGCCGAGTTCCTTGCACTCGAAGAAGTGCGTGACGACACGGTCGCCCTCGACCAGCACGCCCGCGTGCTCGCCGACCACTCCGGGCGCGGCAGCCTCCTCCGCGGCGGTACGGGCAAGGTCGACGGCCTCGGCGCAGAGGCGGTCGGGGGTGCGGCTTCGCGTTGTCGCTGCGCTCACAGGTATCGCTTCTCTCCATACGCCGTCATACGCCGTCTCACGGGTGCGCCGTATGCCGGCAGGGTGCGAACGGAGCGGACCGGAGGACCGCGTCGACGTCCGCGCCCGATCGTGCCCGGGCGCACCTGTGTCAGTCATCCACTCCATTCTGCGGGATGGCCGAGAGGCGCGCGGCCGAGAACTATCGCCGCGGTGCGCTACGCACGCTACCTTCCCCCCGCCGTCCGGCCCACCTCGCCACCGCCGGAGAGGGCGACGGTACGGCAACAGAATCCGGCCCCGGGCCCGCCAAAAGAGAAGCGGGACTGTGACCTACGCACCCCCTACGCGCCTCCCCCACACCCCCCCCCCCCCCGCCGCACCCCCT
>LJCV01000211.1 GCA_001298575.1 Actinobacteria bacterium OK074 | reverse complement strand
CCGGAGTTGACTGCGCATCAGGGAGCGGACGTAGGCGTGTCCGAGGGTGGTCTGTTCGTCGATCTCGGTGCGGGGCCGGTAGTGGACGGGGGCCCGGCGGGGGCGGCGGGGGGGGGCGGGGGGGCGGGCCCCGGGGGCGGGGGGGGGGGGGGGGGGGGGGGGGCCCGGTGGGGTGGGGGGGGGGGGGCCGGGCGGGCGCGCGAAAATTTCCTTCACGTCTTGACTCACGTATGAAAGATATTTTCGGTTCGGGGGCGTGGTCAAGACCGCGCACAATGGAGTCATGCCCCCGATCAGCCCGATCAGCCCGCTGGAACAGGCGCTGCACGCCGCCCGCGCCCTCGTCCTCGCCGACCTGGTCGCCGGGCAGGTCGCCGAGGCGGACGTGGTGTCGATGGTCGAGGAGTCCGTCGTCCAGCGGCGGTGGTGGGTGGAGCAGTGGCCGGAGGGCGCCGCGTACGTGGCCGGGCTGGTCGCCCAGGACGTACAGGACGCGCTCCTGGAGCGGTACGGGCGGTGGCCGCTGTGCCCGGTGTGCGGGGACGGGGATCCGCACGCGCTGGAGGTGGAACCGGAGTTGGGGCCGGATCCGCAGTGGGTCTGTCATCAGGCGGGGGTTCGGGTGGCGGCGGTGGGGGAGTTGGGGTCGGCGTGGACGTCGGCGTCGTCGT
Source organism: Actinobacteria bacterium OK074 (assembly GCA_001298575.1). Classification (GTDB taxonomy): domain Bacteria; phylum Actinomycetota; class Actinomycetes; order Streptomycetales; family Streptomycetaceae; genus Streptomyces. The sequence goes on along the minus strand of LJCV01000211.1, from coordinate 898 downwards.
AATTGCTTGTGGTTTGCGGTCAGTTGGCGAGGACGGGGTTGAAGGTGTGCCACCAGGCGGTGAGGTCGGCGGCGTTGGGGCCCTGGATTTCCACGATGACGGGCTGGTCGTAGTACGTCCAGAAGATGTCGTACTGCGCGAGGGTGTCGTCCCAGAGGCAGGCCGTGTCGCCGCCCGTGATGCCGGTTTTCGCGTTCACCCAGGTGCCGCGGACGTTCTGCGTGGTGTCGCAGTTGCCGTCCGGGAGGTTGCTGGTGGCCCGCCGGTAAATCTCCTGGACCTCGCTGGTCTTCGCGTACCGCGCGATGCTCGCCTTCCCCGCGCGCTTGGCCCCGGTGGCGTCCTTGGTGACAACCGTGCAGCGCAGGACGGCCACGGCTGCGGCGTCGGCCTCGTGCGCGCAACTGCCGGGCTGCCACTGGTCGGTGTTGAGCGAGTCGCGGAGGGAGCGCTCGGCGGTGGTGAGGCCGTCGTCGGGTGTGGGGGGGGTGGGGGCGGGGTCCGGGGTGGTCGGGTCCGGGGAACCGGGGTTGGCTACGCCGCTGGTGGCGCCGCCGGTGAGTGAAGTGCCGCCGGACGTGGACGACTTGGCGGATCCGGCGTCGTCCGAGTGTCTGCCCTGGAGGTAGAAGCCGAGGAGTGTGAGCAGGGTGCTTACGATCACGCTGATGATCGTCCATTGCACGCCTCGGCGGGCCAGGAGGTGGCCGGGGTCGGGGCCGGGTGCCGGCATCCCCGGCGGCGGCGCGGGCGTGGCTGACGGGTCGTACTGGTTCATCGTGCTCCCCCGGATTTCCCCGAACTCCCGCGGTGCGCCCGGTGATTCCATACGGGGGTTCATGGGGGCGTGTGGGAATTATGGGGGGGGGGGGGGGGCGGGGGAGGGGGAACGGGGGGG
>LJCV01000210.1 GCA_001298575.1 Actinobacteria bacterium OK074 | reverse complement strand
GGCGGTGGTGCGGTTCAACGTGGCGGAAGGCTCGACGGCGGTGGGGCGTTGGCACTTCGCCGACGGCACGGCGGGCTCGACGGTGACGACGGCGGCGGACAGTGCGACGGAGGGGACGACGCGCTATCCGGCGACGCTGCACGAGGCGGGTGCGGGCTGGTCGTCGCTGGCCAGGCGCGGTGACGGCGATTACTCGCTGTGGCTCAACGACACGTCGGACAGCGCGCGTCAGACGGGGTACGCGGCCACGTCCGTCCCGGTGGTGAACACGGAGGCGTCGTTCACGGTGTCGGCGTGGGCGTACCTGACGGACGAGTCGGACTTCCGGACGGTGCTGTCCGAGCAGGGCAGCGACGGTTCCGGCTTCCTGCTCTACTACTCGCCGGGCGTCAACAGCTGGGTGTTCCTGTGGAATTGGTATACCACCGACGATAAGGGGAACCAGACCCGTCATTTCGCGAGCGTCAACGCGGATGCGGCGGGGGTCCCGTTGAAGACGTGGAGCCATGTCACGGGCGTGTACGACCACGACGCCCACACCATCAGCCTGTACGTGAACGGCCGGTTGCAGGGTGACCCGGTGTCGGTGCCGACGACGTCGGACGCGACGGTGTCCAACGGGGCGTTGCAGTTCGGCCGGGGGAGTGTCACGCCGGGGACGTTCGTGAACTATCTGCACGGCCGGGTGGACGAAGCGGCTGTGTGGCAGCGGGCGTTGACGGCGGACGAGGTCGCGACCGAGGATCAGCTGCTCACTTCGGACGACACGACCTCCAGCGTCGAGCTGATGGCGTCCTGGAACCCGGATGGGGCGAGCGGCAGCACGCTCGCGGACTCCACGACCGGGTACGGGCGTTCGCTGTCCTTGTCGGGCGGGGCGTCGTTGGACGGTACGTCGCTGGTGCTGGACGGGGTGAGTGGGGCGGCAACTACGGCTGGGCCGTTGGTGGATGAGACGGCCTCGTTCACGGTGAGTACCGAAGTGGCCCTGGGCGGTGGGGCGTTGGCGGATATGGCCGATGGGGATTCGGCGCAGGTGCTGGGGCAGCGGAGTGACGATGGGTCGGCTTGGGGGTTGTGGGCGCACCGGACCGGCGAGGAGACGACGGTGGACGACGACGGCAACATCGTCACCGTTCCGGAAGGCTACTGGGAGTTCGGGCGGCTCGTGGACGGCACGTTCACGTCGGTGCAGTCGGAGCCGATGATCGAGTCCGGTACGGCGGTCCGGCTGACGGGGACGTATGACGCCCCGGCCGGCTCGATCCATCTCTATCTGGGAAGTGTTGAGAGCTACGCGGGCGAGGCACACAGTTACCCGGCTGTCGTGGGATCCGGTGACTTCGCGGTCGGCAAGGGATACGCCGACGCAGCCTGGGGCCACTACCTGGCGGGAGCGGTCACCGACGTACGTATCTGGGCGGGCGCGATGTCCGGCCCGGATCAGATCCAGGCCGCCACCGGCGGCTGACCGACGAGAGCCACCCGGTGTTGGGCGCTGCGCCCTCACCGGCCTCTCTCCTTCCGCGACTTCGCATGCACGGCAGCAACAGACAGACCCATCACTGGATGCACCGCTGGACGCACCGCCCAATTCGGCTTGGAGGCATGGTCGTGAGTTCGCACAGAACACCCCGTCGGCGTCGGCTCGTTGACAGAACGCGCTGGGTCGTCGTGACGCTGTGCACGGTGCTTGCGGTGCCGACCGTGTTGTCCGTCCCGGCGGTTGCGTCCGGCAGCGGCGACGGTCTGGGCAAGATCTCCGTGCCCACTCAGCAGCATGCGAAGCTCGACGACGAGATCACCAGCCAAGGCGCGAAGAAGGCCCGAGCGAAGGTGGCCGCGCAGAAGGCGGCCAACAAGAAGCAGGCCGCGCGGGCGGACACCGAACAGACGGCGACCTGGCCGAAGCCGGGCACGGCGACGACGCCCCTCCCGCCCTCCGGCAAGGCCAAGTTGACGCCGGGCGGCCTCCCGGTGACGGTCGCGGCGGCGGGCACGAAGAAGCCAGCCGCAGGCACGGCCCACGTCCAACTCCTCAGCCGCACAAGGGCATCCGCGGCCGGAGTGAACGGCCTCCTCCTCACCGCCTCGTCCACCACCCCCGGCAAGGCCCAACTAGCCCTCGATTACGGCAAGTTCGCCTCGGCGTACGGCGGCGACTGGGCGGGCCGCCTCCACCTGGTGACCCTCCCAGCCTGCGCCCTGACCACCCCGAACAAGGCGGCCTGCCGTACCCAGACGCCACTGGCTTCGGACAACAACGCCACCGCGCAAACGGTCAGCGCGACAACGGAGTTGGCGACCACGGCGACGGTGGTAGCCCTCGCCGCCACCTCGGGTGAGTCGACGTCCGGCTCGGGCAACTACGCGGCCTCGACGCTGAACGCCAGCTCGACTTGGGAGGCGGGCGGCTCCTCGGGCGCGTTCACGTGGTCGTACCCGATGAGCACGCCGTCCCCGGCGGCGG
>LJCV01000220.1 GCA_001298575.1 Actinobacteria bacterium OK074 | reverse complement strand
GAGCCCACCGTGCGGCGGCGGCCCGCCCGTCGTCCCACCCCGCTCCGCCCCCGCCTCGAAAGGCATGCAGCCATGTCGCCGTACATCGCCCCACGACCCCGACCACCGGCTGTGGGTCCTGTCCGGGCCGGCCCCCTCCTACGTCCTGCACCTCGACGACGAGGACCGGCTGCGCGGCCTGCACCGGAGGCCCCGGCTCACCCCGGAACAGGCCGCCTCCCTGCTGGAACGGCCGCTGCCGCGCCGCCAGTTCGAGCACCCGGCCGACGGCCTCCTCGCCCTCGACACCGCCGGAGCGATGCGCTACGGCCACGCCGCCGTCCAGGTCCGCTTCGCCGACGGGGTACACGACCTGGAGCTGAGCTGGACCGGCGAGACGCGCACCGACCACGAACTGGTCCTCACCTTCGCCGACCGGCACTACCCGCTCACCGCCGAAGCGCACTTCCGGGTCCACGCCGACACCGACGTACTGGAACGACACCTCGTCCTGCGGCACACCGGCACCGAACTGCCCTACGGCGAGACCGTGTTGAGCAGCCGCCGGGGCACCACCGGCCACCACGCCAACCCCTGGGTCATGCTGGACGACGGCACCGCGTCCGAAGAACACGGCCGTGTCCACTCCTGCGCCCTTGCCTGGAGCGGCAGTTGGCAGCTCACCGTGCAGCGCCTGCCCACCGAACGGGTCGCCGTGTCCGCCGGGGCCGGCCACGCCCCCATCACCACGCGGCTGTCGCCCGGCACCGAACTGCGCACCCCGGTCAGCGCCGCCGCGTACACCGAGGGCGGTTTCGGCGGGGCCAGCCGCGCCTGGCACCGCTATCTCCTCGGCCATGTCCTGCCGCACCCGGGGGAGTTGCGGCCGGTGCTCTACAACTCGTGGGAGGCCACCGAGTTCGACGTCAGCGTCGAGGGGCAGAGCGCCCTGGCCGAACGGGCCGCAGCCCTCGGCGTCGAGCTGTTCGTCATGGACGACGGCTGGTTCGGCGCCCGCACGCACGACGCGGCCGGACTCGGCGACTGGACCCCCAACCCCGCACGCTTCCCCGACGGACTCGCCCCGCTGATCGACCGGGTCCACGAACTCGGCATGCGCTTCGGCCTGTGGGTCGAGCCCGAAATGGTCAACCCCGACAGCGACCTCTACCGCACCCACCCCGACGGGGTCCTGCACCACCCCACCCGCCGCCGCACCGAGGCCCGCAACCAGCTCGTCCTCAACCTCGCCCGCCCCGACGTCGCCGCCTGGATGTACGACCGGCTCGACGAACTGCTCACCAACAACGACATCGACTTGCTCAAGTGGACTTCAACCGCCCCTTCACGGAAGCCGGTTGGCCCGACGCCGAGGGCGACCCCGAAGCCCTGTGGGCCGACCACGTGCACCACCTCTACGCCGTCATCGACCGGCTGCGCGCCGCCCACCCGAACCTGCGCATCGAGTCCTGCGGCAGCGGCGGCGCCCGACTCGACCCCGGCATCCTGGCCCGCACCGACCAGGTGTGGACCTCCGACAACACCGACGCCGTCGACCGCCTGGACATCCAGCACGGCTTCAGTCAGCTCTACCCGGCCCGGGTGATGGGCGCCTGGGTCACCGACAGCCCCAACCCCTACACCGGCCGGAGCCTTCCGCTCGACTTCCGTTTCCATGTCGCGATGGCCGGGGTCCTGGCCGTCGGCGGCGACCTCACCCGCTGGAGCGAGACCGAACTCGCCCGCGCCGCCGAGCTGGTGGCCGCGTACAAACGCGTCCGGCCGCTGGTCCAGCACGGTCTCCAGCACCGGTTGCGCGCCCCGGGGGACGGCGAGACGAGCGCCGTGCAGTACCTCGCGGCCGACGGCACCGAGGCCGCCGTCCTCGTCACCCGCCGCTTCGGCCACACCGACCCCGACCTGCCGCTGCACGGCCTCGCCCCGGACGCCCGCTACCGCGACGCCGACACCGGGGCACTGCACCACGGCGCCGTCCTGCTCGGCCACGGCCTGCCCCTGCGGCTGGACAGGGACGACAACGCGAGCGCCCTGATCCACCTGGTACGGGAGGGACGGGGGAGCCGGGGCGGTGGCACTGTGCGGCTCTGCCGCCAGCACCCGGTCCCGCCGCCGCCCGCGCCCGGGAATGAGCGTGGGACCGCCCCGCGTTGCCGCGATCATGACGACGAACGCGCCCCGGCCCGAGGTTCTGCGCTACACCGCCTTCTCCAGCGACCCCGACGGCGGAAACCCGGCCGGTGTCGTACTCGACGCGACCGCCTTGGACGACAGCGACATGCTGGCCATCGCCGCCGAACTCGGATACTCGGAGTCCGCGTTCCTGACCGCGCCCCCGGAAGGGCTCGGCGGCGAGGCGGGGCGGGCGTACCGCATCCGCTACTTCAGCCCCAAGGCCGAGGTGCCGTTCTGCGGGCACGCGACCGTGGCGACCGCCGTCGCGCTCGCCGAGCGGGTGGGGCCCGGGGAACTGGTGTTCGCCACGCGGGCGGGCACCGTGCCGGTGGCGGTGGCCGAGGAGGGCGGGGTGTTCCGGGCCACGCTCACCAGCGTCGAACCGCACGTCGAGGAGGTCGACGGGGCCGATCTCGACGAGGCGCTCGCCGCGCTCGGCTGGCCGGAGGCCGATCTCGACCCCGCCTTCCCGCCCCGTATCGCCTTCGCCGGCGCCCGCCATCTCGTCCTCGCGGCGGCGACGCGCGCCCGACTCGCGGATCTCGCCTACGACTTCGCGCGCCTCGAAGCCCTCATGCACCAACTGGACCTGACCACGGTCCAGTTGGTGTGGCGGGAGTCGGCCACCGTCTTCCACGTCCGTGACCCCTTCCCCGTCGGCGGCGTGGTCGAGGACCCGGCGACCGGGGCCGCGGCCGCCGCGTTCGGCGCGTACGCGCGGGAACTCGGGCTGGTCCCCGAGGACGCCGTCCTCACCCTGCGGCAGGGCGAGGACCTGGGCCGTCCCGGCGAGCTGACGGTGACCCTGCGCGCGGGCGACCCCCGGGTGCGGGTCGGCGGCGCGGGCGCGCGCATCGGCTGAAGCATGACGGTCACACGCCGGACCTCAGCCCTGCCAGGGCGCCGCGTAACCGTCGTAGGTGCCGTTGTGCGTGGCCAGGTGGACCCACTGGTCGACGTACTCCTTGAACTCCTCGTCGCCGCGCGGCAGCAGATACGCCTTCTCGGCGAAGGTGAAGGGCTTGTCGGGGTTGATCGCGCAGAGCTCCGGGTGCAGCTTGGCCTGGTACTTCGTCTCGCTCGTGTCCGTGATCATCACGTCGGCGCGGCCCGCCACGATCTCGTCGAAGATCGTGGTGTTGTCGGTGTGCGTGATGAGGGTCGCCTTGTGGATGTTGGCCTTGGCGAACGCCTCGTTGGTGCCGCCCGGGTTGACGATCACCCGCACCCCGGGCTGGTCGATCGCGTCCAGGGACTGGTACGTGGCCTCGTCGGCGCAGCGGGCAATCGCGGACTTGCCGTCGGTCAGGTACGGCGTACTGAAGTACGCCTTCCGGGCCCGCGCCAGCGTTACGGAGATGCCGCCCATGCCTATGTCGCACTTGCCCGCGGTGAAGTCGTCCAGCAGCTTGGCCCAGGTGGTGGCCACGAAGGCGGGCCGTACGTCCAGGCCGGCCGCCAGGTTCCCGGCCATGTCGATGTCGATGCCGGTGTACGACTTCGTCGTGGGATCGAGGTAGCTGAAGGGCCGGTAGTCGCCCGTGGTGCACACCCGCAGCGTCCCGCGCTCGGGCACGGTGTCCAGCAGCGTCCCGGCGCGGTGTACGGCGGCGGTGTCCCGGGCGGTGTCGCCTTGGGTGGCGTACGCGGTGCCGCCGACGGCGGTGAGCAGGGCGACGGCGAGGCTGCCGAGGGTCGTTCTGCGGCGCATGACTCTTCTCGATTTCTGCGGTGGGGGGAGTGGGGGGTACGTATGAGCGGTCCCCGTCGCGCGTTGAGTCGCGCGGCGGGGACCGCCGAGTCGGTACGGCGCCGGGTCAGCGCTGGGTGTAGATGAAGCCGATCTTGTCGACCTCGTCGCCGCTGCGGCCGTGGAAGCCGGCGATCTGCCAGCCGGAGGGTGCGGTGCGGGTCACGCAGTCCGACGTCGTCGTGCCACCCGCCAGGCTGTTGCCGAGGTTGGTGGTGAACTTGGCATAGAAGATACGCGTGTTGCCGTCCTTCTGGCCCTCGCACAGCTGCGCACCGGTGACGTACTCGCCGCTGCCCAGCGTCAGGGAGGACGCGGTGCCGCCCGTGCCGCCGTGGGCGAGGGTGGTGCCGCCCGCGAGGGTCAGGCCCATCTGGTCGACGCGGGCGCCGCTGCGCAGTGAGACCGCGGTCGCGCGGGCGCCGGCCGGGACGCTGTCGATGTCGGTGTAGTAGTCGCCGTGCGGTCCGCCGAACTGGTCGCTGAGCTGGAAGGACGCGGTGCGCGACCAGGAGAACGACGCGGTGATCGGGTCGTGGTCGGAGAGCATCAGCCCGTCGTCGGTGAGGAACTTCGCGTGCTCGTTGTCGTACGACGTGGCGTTCAGCGAGACGAGCTTGCTGCTCCGGTAGAGGATCTTGTCGACTACCTCGCAGGTGTTGGGCACGGTCGCCCCGGTCTGGTCGCAGACCAGCGCGTCGCTGCCCTTGGCGGGCGGGGTGCCGCCGCGCACGAGCTGGACCCAGGCGTCGGTGAGACCGTTGGCCGCGCCGAACTCGGCGATCGTGTCGGCGGTGCGGGTGTAACGGGTGTTGGTGTCGCCCATGACCACGACGGCGTTGCCCGCGGAGTGCGACTGGATGAAGGCGGTCAGCTGGTTCAGGTTGTCCGCGCGGGATGCCTCGTCGCCGTCGTTGGTGCCCGCGTTGGTGTGCAGGTTGTAGAAGTCGACGTAGACGCCCTCGGCCAGCCGCTCCCGCATGAAGGTGAAGCCCTTCGGGGTGAGGCAGTCGCCCGAGTCGAGCTGGCAGGAGTTCCAGCCCACCCGCTCGAAGTCGTCGGTGTCGTAGGGGATCTTGGAGAGGGTGTTGAGCCCGCTGCCGATCCCGGCGCCGCCGCTGGTGGGGGTGCGGTAGGCGTGGCTGGTGTCGGCCGCGTAGAGGTAGGCGTGGTAGTTGAAGTCCTCCTCGACGTGCACGATGTCGTACGGCGCGATCCGCTCGCCGATGGTCGTGGTGCTCGACTCGCGGGGCGTGGGCGCGCTGGACAGCGACTCGGGCAGTCCGGCGACGTTGTAGCTGAGCACACTGAACGTGCCCGAGTCTGCCGCGGTCGCGGACGGGGCGGCCGCGGTGAGCCCGCCCAGCACGGCCGTGGCCGCTGCCAGGCAGGCGATGAGTCTGCGCATGGGGGAGTCTCCCGGGGAGTGAAGCGGAGCGGCGTAACGTGAGGACATGTCAAGTTACCGGCAGTTACCCGGGGTTGGTCCAGGGGCTGCGGTGAAATCACAGGAGTACAGAGGCCGACGGTCGCGTTACGGATCGCGCGGGGCGCGTGTGCACCACGGTGACCGTGGTGGCGGAGGGGCCGGTCAGATCACGCGGAAGAGGTCGGCGGCGGCGTGGACGTCGGTGAGGTCCTCGATGGGGCGGAGGTTGTCGCACAGGGCGTCCAGGACCGAGTCGGCCGCCGCGACCCGCGGGGCGCCGATGGCCAGGCCGAAGACCCGGAAGCCCAGCCGGTGCTTGGTGTCGTTCCAGCCGCGCATCCACTGCTCGGTGACACCGCAGTCGTCGTCGGTGAGCATCACGATGTCGCCGCGGGCGCGGGCGGTGTCGTCGAACTCCTCCTCCAGCAGGGCGCCGGCCGCCGACAGCGGGCGCTGGTAGCTGGTGCCGCCGCCGAGGAAGGTCTCCGCGAAGTCGAGCACCTGGGCGACGGCGGCGGGCCGCCCGGCCGGGAAGCGGAAGACCTGGAGCCTGTCCGCCGCGGAGAACAGGATGCCGACGAAGTCGCGCCCCGCGTGGCGGGCCTGGTCCAGCAGCGCCAGCGCGCACGCCTTGGCCCACGCCTCCCGGGTGATCCCGCCGGGCCCCGCCTCGTACATGGAGTGCGAGGTGTCCACACACGCGATGATCGCGCCCTTGCCGGTGCTCTGCTCGCCCTGGCCGTCGTAGAGCATCAACTCCCCGGCGGCGTACCGCGCGGCGAACACCGCGCGCAGCTCGGGCAGGCCGAGGCCCGCCAGTTCGGACGGGACGACGCGGGAGAGGTCGTCGCCGAGGGTGACGCCGACCAGCTCCCCGGTGGCGCCCTCCACCTTGCGGGCGCGCTCGCCGTCGGCCATCTGCCGGAAACGGCCGATGAGTTCGGCCCACTCGGCGAGCCGGCTGGTGCGCAGCCGTTCCGCGAGGCGGGCGCGTTCCCCGAACGGCAGCCGCTCCAGCTCACCGGGGCCGACACCCCAGGCATGCATCAACGCGGCCTCCTGCCGCACGGCCTCGGTGGCCTGCGCCGTGGCGGTGCGCGCGGCGGCACGGAGACCGGGAGCCGCCATCGCGAGGGCCTGGGCAGCCTGTTGGGCGGCTGCCTCGGTCGCCTGTCGCGCGGTTTGCGGCACGGACTCGCTTGCGTCGGCGGTCTGCACGGCGTTCCGCTCGGCCTGTTCCTGGGCGTCCCGGGAGTGCTCCAGCATCCGGCGCAGCGCGGGAGCCTGGGCGAGTACGGCCATGGCGGCGGCGTAGGGATCGCCCGCCGTCTCCCGGCGCAGTTCGGCGAACTCCGGTGATTCCACCAGGGAGTTGACGATGTGGTGGTTGACCAGCCGGGACGGGTCCAGCTCCGTGTGCTCGCGCAGCCGTGGGGTGACCTTGTAGGCGGCCAGGAACACGTCGGTCAGGAGGTCGGCGGCGTGGTCGTGGCGCCCGGTCAACTCCGCGGCCAGGTCGCGCAGTCCGGCCGACTGCTCGAAGGTGTCGCGCCAGGTGAACCGGTCGAACCGGTCCGCGACCACGGCCGCCGTGTGCCGCTCGGGAGCGGTGGCGGAGGAGGTGTTCCTCCCTGCCAACTCGTCGGGTGTGCCCGGTATGTGGCCCACGGTCGTGCTTCCCCCGCCGTTCAGAGCTGGGCCTGGACCATGCTCGCGTCCAGGCCGAGGGCCTCGGTGAGGACGCGGGCGCGGACGGCGCGCTGGCGGCCGGTGACCCGGTCGATGGCCGCGGTGGAGCGGCCCGCGGTCGCCGCCTCCGCGCGCAGCTTCTCCAGCCGCTTGCCCGCCGTGGCGAGCTGGTTGTGGGCCTTCTTGATGACCCAGTCGCTCAGCGCCTCGCGGGACTGCCCGGCCATGGCGTCGAGCTGGGCCTCCAACTCCTCGATCGCGTCGGCCAGTTCGAGCGCCTCCTTGGCGTCGGGGTTGACCAGGTGCAGCACCTCGCGCTCGACGGCCGGGCGCTGCGCGGGGGAGTCCCACAGCACGTGCGTCAGCACCGACAGGTCGGTCTCGGCGACCGCCGGGCGGCCGTCCAGGTACGCGGACGCCTGGAGCAGGCCCACCGCCTGCCGCCAGCGGCGGTCGGAGGCGACGAGTTCCTTGCGGCGCAGGGCGGCCCGCAGCGTGCACACCGCGTCCACGATCACCTCGGGGACCGCCACGGCCGGCACGGCGTCGGTCACGGCCCCCTGCAACGCGGCCAGTTGGACGGTGGTCCGGGCCGGTGCCGCCGGGCGGCCGACGGCGGAGCGGACCAGGGCGGCGAAGTTCGAGGGGTCCGCCAGGTATCCGACTTCGAGCCGCACCAGCAGCCGGTCGTAGATCGCGGCCGTGTCGTCCCCGCTCGGCAGTTCGTTGCTCGCCGTGATGGCGCCGATCAGGGGGCAGCGGATCGGCTCGCCGCCGCTCTCGGGGTGGTAGATCCGCTCGTTGAGATAGCCCAGCGTCTCGTTGAGGGCCGCCGTGGAGCACTTGAAGATCTCGTCGATGAACGCGATGTGGGCGGTCGTGGCGCGGCCGTCGTAGACCTGGCGGTACTCGCCCCGGGCGAGGGCGGCGACGTCGATGGGGCCGAACATCCTGGTCGGCGCGGTGAACTTCGACAGGAGGATCTCCCAGTAGGCCGCCCCCTCGACCCGGCCCGTCAACTCCCTGGCCAACTCGGACTTCGCGGTGCCGGGCGGGCCGAGCACCAGCGAGTGCTGACCGGCCAGCAGGGCCACCACCAGGGTGCGCACCACGTCGGCCCGCTCGTAGAAACGGTCCGACAACTCGGCGCAGATCGCCCGCAGGCTCCCGGCCGTGTCCTGCGCGTCCTGTGCGCCCATGCTCAACTCCCTGCCCGCGACGGCCCCTTGCCCGAGCAAGATAGCCCGGAGCCGCGGCGGACCTGCCGGGCCCCGCGCCGCCCAGCCCCGCGCCGACGCCCCGCTCACTCAGTCCTCGTCGTCCTCGTCGTCGTAGTGCAGGGTGCCGTGCTCGTCCATGGTCGGGTGCATCTTCATGGGGCCCTGGTCGTCGCGGTCCGAGGGGCGGGGCGGTTCGGGACCGTCGGGGCCGGAGCGCATCAGGCGCTCGACGCGGCAGATCCGGAACAGGGTGTCGTCCACCCGCACTTCGTTGGCCCGGCCGGCGCTCCTGAACTCCTCGGCGGCCCGGCGGTAGGCGGCCGTCTCCTCCTCGTCGAACCGGTAGATCAGGGGCCAGGACCCGGTCATGGCGTCGTAGAGCATCCGGCGGCTGTCGTGCGGGGTGGGCTGGAGGCTGCCCTGGCGCTGCCAGCCGTCGCCGTCGCGCTCGACCGTGCAGAAGCCGGTGGGCAGCAGGATGATCTCCGGGTGGGAGGTGATGGCCCGAACGGAGTCCGCGCGGATGTCCGCCGGGAACTGTCCGCCGGAGTAGCAGAAGTCGCGCAGGCCCAGCCGGAGGGCGGCCAGGGCGGGGCTGGCGTCGTGCTGGTCCGGGGTCAGGACGTACCCGGGGTCCGCGAGCGGGCTGCGGTGGTGGCCCTCCCAGGACGGGTCGACCGGTTCGCGGTCGGTGGGGCGGGGCGGCTCCAGGCCGTCCTTGCCGATCCGGGCGAACTCGTCGCCGCGCACCACCCGGTAGCGCAGGCCCAGCACCTCCAGGTCGTTGACCGGTTCGCGCTCCAACACGGCGACGGCGGCCAGGAGTTCGCGGCGTACGGCCGGGTCGTCGGTGTCGTCCTTGGCCCGGAACCACAGCTGGGAGTGGAGCCCGTCCCGCGCCATCTGGGGCCTCGGGTAGGTCACCGACCGCAGCAGCTGCCAGTGGTCGTCGGTCTCGGGGTCCTGCACGGCGATGCCGAAGACGGGGCCCCGTACGGTGATGTGCGGGTAGCGGCCGATCGCGTCCATGGCGTCGGCCTCGGTCACCCAGGCGGTGGGATCGTCGCGCCGCACGAGCGCGTCGTGGGCCCGGTGAATCTGTCGCTTCCAGTCATCGGCCATGTACGCATTGTCGCGCGCGGGGCGCGGGCAGCCGACCCGAATGGCCCAAGTGATCACGGCGGGCGCGGACCGCCTACGGTGGTGGGGAGATCGTCCGCGACTCGCGGGTCCACCGGATCCGGGAAGGAACCAACGAGATCATGCGCGTCATCGTGGCCCGCGACCTGACGGAGGCATGCGGATGAACGGCACCGACGGCACGGGGACGGCGACCGGTCCCGACGACTCCGTCCTGCTGCGCACCGAGGGACGCGCCGCGTACCTCACCCTCAACCGCCCCCGGGCGATCAACGCCCTGACCCACACCATGGTCCGCCGCATCGACGAGGCGCTGACGGCCTGGGAGCACGACGAGGCCGTCGAGACCGTCGTGCTCACCGGCGCGGGGGAGCGGGGCCTGTGCGCGGGCGGCGACATCCGCGCCATCCACGACGACGCCCGGGACGGGGACGGGAGAGCGGCAGCCGGCTTCTGGCGCGACGAGTACCGGCTCAACGCCCGGATCTCCCACTACCCGAAGCCGTACGTCGCCGTCATGGACGGCATCGTCATGGGCGGCGGCGTCGGTGTCTCCGCGCACGGCGGCGTCCGGATCGTCACCGAACGCTCGAAGGTCGCCATGCCGGAGACCGGCATCGGCTTCGTACCGGACGTCGGCGGCACCCACCTCCTCGCCGGTGCGCCCGGTGAACTCGGCACCCACCTGGCGCTGACCGGTGCCGTGGTGGGCGCGGCCGACGCCCTGCTGTGCGGCCTCGCCGACCACTTCGTACCCTCGCCCTCCCTGCCGCCGCTGCTCGACGGACTCGCCCACGCACCCGTACGCGAGGTCCTGGGCCGGTACGCCCGCCCGGCACCGCCCGGCGGGCTCGCCGACGCACGGCACTGGATCGACGCCTGCTACCGCGCCGACACCGTCGAGGAGATCGTCGAGCGGCTCCTCGACCACGGCGACAGCGCGGCCAAGGAGGCCGCCGAGACCCTGCTCACCAGGTCGCCCACCTCCCTCAAGGTCACCCTCGCCGCACTGCGCCGGGCCCGCCGACTCGGCTCGCTGGAGGACGCGTTGAACCAGGAGTACCGCGTCTCCTGCCGGGCCCTGGCCGTGCCCGACCTGGTGGAGGGCATCCGCGCCCAGGTCGTCGACAAGGACCGCGACCCGCGCTGGTCACCGGCCACGCTCGCCGAGGTCACCGACGCGGACGTCGAGCGGTTCTTCGCGCCCCTGGGCGAGCACGAACTCGGCCTCGCCGGACCGGACGCCACCTCCTGGGAGGGGCCTCGGTGAGCAACTCCCCGGCCCGGCGGCCGACTTCTTCCCGCCGGGCGGTGCCGACGGCCTCGTAGGACTGGCCGGTTTCTTGGCACGGGGCCCGATTGACGGTCCGGAGAGGCGGGCCGTACGCTCCCTCTGTAGTGATGGCATAAGGAAGCTGGTGGAATTCCAGCACGGTCGCGCCACTGTGAGCCCGCCGCCGCGAGGTGGTTGGCGAGTCAGACACTGAACCCTCACTCCGCCCGCATACGCAAGGGACGCACGATCCCCGAAGGAGGGCTCACCTTGAGCAGCATTTCCGCGAACCCCCGCCCGGTGTCCACGCCGGTCGTCCTGCCGGTCTCCAAGTCCATCGTCTGGCTGGTCGGCACCGCGCTGATCGCGCTGGCCGTCTACTACTTCATCGGTGTCGACCAGGGCGCCGTGTCGGTGTTCGGAAACGACATGCACGTCCACGAGTTCGTCCACGACGCGCGTCACTTCCTCGGCTTCCCCTGCCACTGACCTCGTCGGCACCCGGACGTACGGACAACTCGACATGGAAAAGAAGCTCATACTGCGCGGCGTACTCGCCGGCGCAGTCGCGGGCCTGCTCGCCTTCGTCTTCGCGCGGATCTTCGCCGAACCGCAGATCGCCAAGGCCATCGACTACGAGAACGGCCGCGACGCCGCCCAGAACGCCCTGGACAAGGCGGCCGGGCTGCCCGTCGAGGCGGGCGACCCGGACCTGTTCAGCCGCACCATCCAGGCCAACGTCGGCATCGGCGTCGGCATGGTCTTCTTCGGCATGGCGATGGGCGCCCTGTTCGCCGTCGCCTACACCGTCTGCCTGGGGCGCACCGGCGGTCTGCGCGCCCGCTCGCTGGCGCTGCTCGTCGCCGGGGGCGGGTTCCTCGGCATGTACCTGGTGCCGTTCCTGAAGTACCCGGCCAACCCGCCCGCCATCGGCCACGAGGAGACCATCAGGCAGCGCAGCGCGCTGTACCTGATCATGGTCGTCTGTTCCGTCGCCTTCCTGGTGGGGGCCGTCTGGCTCGGCAAGTGGCTCCAGGCGCGCTTCGGCAACTGGAACGCCACGCTTCTCGCCGGGGCCGCCTTCGTCGTCGCGATCGGGATCGTCATGCTGCTCCTGCCGCAGCTCGGCCATCTCGCGTACAACAAGGAGAACTACGGCAACCACGCCACCGAAACGCCGCTGCCGCTGACGGACTCCAAGGGCACCATCGTCTACCCGGGCTTCCCCGCCGACGTGCTGTTCGCCTTCCGGTTCTACTCCGTGGCCGCGCAACTGATCCTCTGGACGGCCATCGGCCTGGTCTTCGCCCCGCTGGCCGAACGCCTGCTGCGGCCCGTGCGTCCGGACGCCGCGGCGCCCTCGCAGGAACCGGATCCCGTCCCGGCATGACCCGTTCCGGCACGGCGAGCGCGGTGATCGAGGAGATCACCGCGCTCGGTCCGTTCTTCGCCGTGGAGAGCCATCCGTCCGGCACGGAGCCGTCCGGGCCCTGGCAGCCGGTGTCCCGCCCGCTGCTCGAAGCCCGGGTGACCGGTGTGGGGGAGTGGCTGGCCGCGGCCGGCGGGCAGCCGTCCGGCGCGGTCGAGACCCGGGTCGCGGCCTCCGTCGCCCACCTGGGGCTGGCCGCCCGGCTGGTCTCCCCGGCGCTGGCCGCCGCCGTCCTGCACGGCCTGGTCCTCGCCCCCGGCCTCACGGAACTGCGCTGGCAGCCGGTGCTCGGCGGCCCGGTGCCGCTGTCGCTGCCCGACGACGCCTTCGCCGCCGGGCCCGCGGCTTCACCGGCCCGGCTCGCCGACGAACTGAGCGGCCGTCTGCTGAACGGCGCCCTGCGTGAACTCGCCGACGCCTTCGCGGAGTTCGCGGTCTCCCGGCACATCCTGTGGGGCAACACCGCCTCGGCCGTCAACGGAGCGGCGACCATGCTCGTGGCGGCCCGCCCGGACCTCACCGCACCGATCCGTACCCTCACCGCGCTCCTGCTGGACCGGCCCCCACTGCGTGACGCCGGCACCATGACGCCCAACGGAGCTTTCCGGCGCCGCAGTTGCTGTCTGATCTACCGGGCGGCGCCCGACGGGAAGGGCGCCCTGTGCGGTGACTGCGCGCTCCACCACCGAGAGGCCCGAGCGGTCGCCTCTTCGACGACGACCGGGGCGGACACCCCCGGAGAGGAAGGTACTTCGGCATGCCCGTGAGCCCAACCGACGGGACGATCACCGGACCGACGGCCGATCCGGCGCCCTCCAGGGTCGTCGTGTGCCGGGACTGCTGCTGCGGCAGCCCCAAGGTCACCGGCGATCACGCGGCGCAGACCGCCCGCCTGCGCGCGGCCGTACCCGTCCGCGTCTCCGACTGCCTCGACGTGTGCGACCAGGCCAACGTCATCGTCGTGCAGCCCTCCGCCGCCGCCCCCGCCGCCGGGGCCCGGCCGGTCTGGCTCGGGCTGGTCAACGACGCCGACGCGACCGAGGACATCGTGGACTGGGTCCGGGCGGGCGGCCCCGGCATCGCGCCGCAGCCCTCGATCCTCGACCTGTACGCCTTCACCCCGCCGCGGCGGTCGGCCGTCTCCGACGGCGGGTGAGGAACGCGGGCCGTCACCGCTGCGCGCCGGAGTCCCGGAACGCCCCCAGAATCCGCTCGGCGGCCAGCGTCGCCGTCAACTCGCCGTCCCTGACCCGCTGTTCGAGACCGGGCGCGAGGGACCGTACCGCCGGATCGGTGCGCAGCCGGTCGAGGAGTTCGTCGCGGACCATCGCCCAGGTCCAGTCGATCTGCTGGTCGCGGCGCTTGGCGGCGAGGCGGCCGGTGGAGTCCAGCAGGGTGCGGTGCTGTTCGAGCCGCTCCCACACGGTCTCCAGGCCGGTCGACTCCCGGGCACTGCAACTCAGCACCGGCGGCGCCCAGGCCACGTCCTTGCCGTGCATCAGCCGCAGGGCGCCCGCGAGTTCGCGCGCGGCGGTGCGGGCGTCGCGCTCGTGGGGGCCGTCGGCCTTGTTGACGGCGATCACGTCGGCCAGCTCCAGGACGCCCTTCTTGATGCCCTGCAACTGGTCGCCGGTACGGGCCAGGGTGAGCAGCAGGAAGGAGTCGACCATGTTGGCCACCGCGGTCTCCGACTGCCCGACGCCCACCGTCTCCACCAGGATCACGTCGTAGCCCGCCGCCTCCATCACGACGATCGACTCGCGGGTCGCCTTGGCGACACCGCCGAGCGTGCCCGCGGTGGGGGAGGGCCGCACGAAGGCCGCCGGGTCGACGGCCAGCCGCTCCATCCGGGTCTTGTCACCGAGGATCGAGCCGCCGGTGCGGCTGGAGGACGGGTCGACGGCGAGCACCGCCACCCGGTGCCCGAGCGCGGTCAGCAGGGTGCCGAACGCGTCGATGAACGTCGACTTGCCCACCCCCGGCACCCCGCTGATGCCGATCCGCCGGGCCCGGCCGCTGTGCGGGAGCAGCTCGGTCAGCAACTCCTGTGCCAGCGCCCGGTGTTGGGGGCGGGTGGACTCGACGAGGGTGATGGCGCGGGCCACCAGCGCCCGCTTCCCGTCGAGTACGCCCTTCACGTAGGCGTCGAGGTCGATCGCCATGCGGGTCAGAGGTCGTGGCCGAGGTCGGTGGCCAGCTGCTCGACCAGGTCGTGGGCGGCGTCCGGGATCACCGTCCCGGGCGGGAAGACGGCCGCGGCGCCCATCTCCAGCAGCGTCGGCACGTCCTGCGGCGGGATCACCCCGCCGACCACGATCATGATGTCCTCGCGCCCCTCCTCGGCGAGCTGCTCGCGCAGCGCCGGTACGAGGGTGAGATGCCCGGCGGCCAGCGAGGACACCCCGACGATGTGCACGTCCGCCTCGACGGCCTGGCGGGCCACCTCGCCCGGGGTCTGGAACAGCGGGCCGACGTCCACGTCGAAGCCGAGGTCGGCGAACGCGGTGGCGATCACCTTCTGGCCGCGGTCGTGGCCGTCCTGGCCCATCTTGGCGACCAGGATGCGCGGCCGGCGCCCCTCGGCCTCCGCGAACGCGGACACCAGGGAACGGGTGCGCTCCACGTTCGGGGACTCGCCTGCTTCGTTGCGGTACACGCCGGAGATCGTACGGATCTGGCTCGCGTGCCGCCCGTACACCTTCTCCAGCGCGTCGGAGATCTCCCCGACGGTCGCCTTGGCGCGGGCCGCGTTCACCGCCAGCTCCAGGAGATTTCCCTCGCCCCCGGCGGCCCGGGTCAGCGCGTCGAGCGCGTCCTGGCAGGCCCCTTCGTCCCGCTCCGCGCGCAACCGCCGCAGTTTCTCGATCTGCTGGGTGCGCACGGAGGAGTTGTCGACCTTGAGGACGTCGATCTGCTCGTCGGTCTCCACCCGGTACTTGTTGACGCCGATGACCGGCTGCCGCCCGGAGTCGATACGGGCCTGGGTGCGGGCCGCGGCCTCCTCGATGCGCAGCTTGGGGATGCCCGCGTCGATGGCCTTGGCCATGCCGCCCGCCGCCTCGACCTCCTCGATGTGCTGCCAGGCCCGGCGCGCGAGGTCGTACGTCAGCTTCTCGACGTAGGCGCTGCCGCCCCACGGGTCGATGACCCGGGTCGTGCCCGACTCCTGCTGGATGAGCAGCTGGGTGTTGCGGGCGATGCGGGCGGAGAAGTCGGTGGGCAGCGCGAGCGCCTCGTCGAGGGCGTTGGTGTGCAGCGACTGCGTGTGGCCCTGGGTGGCCGCCATCGCCTCCACGCACGTCCGCGTGACGTTGTTGAACACGTCCTGCGCGGTCAGCGACCAGCCCGAGGTCTGTGAATGGGTGCGCAGGGAGAGGGACTTGGCGTTCTTCGGGTCGAACTGCTCGACCAGCTTGGCCCACAGCAGCCGGGCCGCCCGCAACTTGGCGACCTCCATGAAGAAGTTCATGCCGATCGCCCAGAAGAAGGAGAGCCGGGGCGCGAACGCGTCCACGTCCATCCCCGCCTCCCGGCCCGCCCGGATGTACTCGACCCCGTCGGCGAGGGTGTACGCCAGCTCCAGGTCGGCCGTCGCGCCCGCCTCCTGGATGTGGTAGCCCGAGATGGAGATGGAGTTGTAGCGGGGCATCCGCTGCGAGGTGAAGGCGAAGATGTCGGAGATGATCCGCATCGACGGCTTCGGCGGATAGATGTAGGTGTTGCGGACCATGAACTCCTTGAGGATGTCGTTCTGGATGGTCCCGGCCAACTTCTCGGGCGGCACGCCCTGTTCCTCCGCCGCGACGATGTAGAGCGCCAGAACGGGCAGTACGGCGCCGTTCATCGTCATCGACACCGTCATCTTGTCGAGCGGGATGCCCTCGAAGAGCTGGCGCATGTCGAGGATCGAGTCGATCGCCACGCCCGCCATGCCGACGTCACCGGTCACCCGCGGGTGGTCGCTGTCGTAACCGCGGTGCGTGGGCAGGTCGAAGGCGACCGACAGACCCTTCTGGCCGGCGGCGAGGTTGCGGCGGTAGAAGGCGTTGGACTCCTCGGCGGTGGAGAAGCCCGCGTACTGGCGGATCGTCCACGGCTGGTTGACGTACATCGTGGGGTACGGGCCGCGCAGGTACGGGGCGGCGCCCGGGTACGTCTCCAGGAAGTCCAGGCCCTCCAGGTCCTGCCCGGTGTACAGCGGTTTGACCGGGATGCCCTCCGGGGTCTCCCAGAGCCGGTCGCTGCCGCCGGTCGCGTTCTTGAAGGCCGTCCGCCATTCGTCGGCGCCGCCGCCGGTGGCCGGGGACCCCAGGTCGATCCCGGAGAAGTCGGGGATTCCCATCACGACACTCCCATGCGGTCGAGGACGGCGGACAGGACGGCGACGGCGTCACAGCCCGCGAAGACGTACGAGTCGACGGAGGGGTACGGCCCGGGACGGCCCGCGAGGGTCACGTGCGTGGCGCCCGCGGACCTCAGCCGCTGGGCCTCCGCCTCCGCCTGCTCCTCGTACAGGGCGTCGCTGGAGCACAGGCAGACCTCGGTGGCGCCGCTGTCCTCGAAGGTGCCCTCGGTGATTGGTTCGAGGCCGCCCGCCTGGAAGAGGTTCGAGGCGAAGGTGGCCCGCGCGGTGTGGGCGGCGGCCGGGCCGAGCGTGGCCAGGAAGACGCGCGGCCGGGCGCCGGTCGCGGCGAGGTGGGCGTCGGAGCGGGCCCGCAGCTCCTCGTACGCCTCGTCGCGCCGCACGCGCGGCAGGCCGCCGGACGGGACGACGGGGGCGGGTGCGCGCTCCGGGAGGCGTTCGGTGAGGTTGGGGAACTCGCTGACGCCGGTGATCGGTTCGCGGCGCTTGGCGAGCTTCGCGCTGCGGGCCGCCCAGGTCGCGGCGAGGTCCGCGGGGAGGCTACCGGAACGGCCCGCGGCGGCCTGGCCGCCCTGTTGCTCGATGTGCTGGAAGAACTCCCAGCCCGCGCGGGCGAGTTCGTCGGTGAGCCGCTCCACGTACCAGGAGCCGCCCGCCGGGTCGATCACCCGGGACAGGTGCGACTCCTCGATGAGGATCGTCGAGGTGTTGCGGGCGATCCGGCGGGCGAACGCGTCCGGCAGACCGAGGGAGTCGTCGAAGGGCAGCACGGTGACGGAGTCCGCCCCGCCCGTGCCCGCGGCCAGGGTGGCGACCGTGGTCCGCAGCATGTTCACCCACGGGTCACGGCGCGACATCATCACCGGCGAGGTCACCACGTGCTGGAGCTGCGCCCCGGCGGCCGGGGCCCCGCAGACCTCCGCCACCCGCGCCCACAGCCGGCGCGCGGCCCGCAGCTTGGCGATCGTCAGGAACTGGTCGGCGGTCGCCGCGTACCGGAACTCCAGCTGCCCGCACGCCTGTTCGGCGTCGAGCCCAGCCTCCGTCAACTGCCGCAGATACGCGACCGCGGTCGCCAGCGAGCAGCCCAGCTCCTGCGCGGCCGAGCCACCGGCCTCGTGGTACGGCAGCGCGTCCACGGTCAACGCCCGCAGCCCCGGGTACTCCTCGGCACACCGCCGCGCGAGAGCGGCCACGGGCGCGAAGTCGAACGTCCGCCCGGTGCGGGCCTCGTGGCCGAGCGGATCGGCGCCGAGGCTGCCGCGCGCCGCCTCCTTGGCGATCCCGCGCTCCGCGAACACCCGCAGCAACTCGGCCCCGGCGGCCTCGACTTCACCGCCCGCGTCGAGGGCGACCGGTGCGAGGTCGAGATGGACGCCGTCGAGCACCTGGCCGAGCGACGGCACGGGGATCCCGTCCTCGCCGACGACCAGCCACAGGGAGGTGACGCCGTTCTCGAGGTCCGCGAGGACCGCGGCGCCGTCGGCCGCGGCGTGCCGCTGCCGTACGTCCCAGCCGCCCACGGTGTTCCCGTCGGCGCGTCCGCCGCGCACGAACGGGGCGAAACCTGGGAAACCGGCGTCGGGCGCGGCGTCTCGCGCGGTGTACAGGGGACGGGTGCGCAACCCGTCCTCCAACGCGGTGGACAAGGCTTCCTCGGCCGCGGCACCCTTGACGTCCTTGCCCGACTTGCGCAGCACGCCTGCAACGAGGCTTTGCCACTGCTCGTGGGTCATGTCGGGGAACGCGGCGGCGAGTTCGAGCCCGTCATTGGGCAGGACCGTCATGCTTGGATGCTAGGCCAGATGCACAAAGGAGCAGCAGAGGGCATGGCTGTGACCTTGCCCTCCCCAGGGTGGCCTTGAAGTCCTGGCGGCGCACGTACTACGGCGGCGGGCGCGCGACGGCGGCCGGGGGCCTTCGTACCGCGTGCCCTTTCACGCCGGGTGGCCTTCATGCCCCGTGACCTTCCACGCCGGGTGACCGTCGGGCCGCGTGATCTCCACGCCAGGTGATCCTCACGCCGTGCGGCTAGCCCGACTGCCGGACGACCACGCGTGCCGCCTCGGGAGTGATTTCGGCCGTCGGCAGGCCCAGCGCGGTGCGTGCGGCGATGCGGCCGAGGGCCTCCGCGTCGATGTGCACGGTGGTCAGCGCGGGGGAGAACAGGGCGCCGTGCGGGGTGTCGTCGAAGCCGATGACGGCGAGGTCGTCCGGCGCCCGCAGGCCGATCCGGCGCATCGCGGCGAGCGCGACGAGCGCGAGGTCGTCGTTGTAGGCGAGGACGGCGGTGACTTCCGGGTGCTCGCGGCGGAAGGCCCGAAGCCGTTCCTCGGCGGCGTCGAGGTCGTCGGGGAGGACCAGGGTCAGGCAGTCGGCCAGGCCCGCGGTGCGCGCGGCCTGCTGGATCAGGCGTTCCCGCAGGCCCGCCAGGGCCTGGAGCTCGGGGGTCCTTGGCAGGGCGGTCGCGATGTGCCGGTGGCCCCGCTCGGCGAGGTACTGGACCGGGACGTCGGCCTGCGCGGCGAACGCGTCGCGATAGGACGTGGCGTCGACGACGATCTCGTCCGCACGGTCGGCCTCGCCCAGGTCGATCACCGCCCGGGCGGAGACGGCCTGGGCCACGTCGGAGAGCGCCTGCGAGGAGAGGTGGCCGTGCAGCACCAGGAGCACGTGCTGGTGCGCCGCCAACTCGGCGTCCAGACCGCGGATGTAGCTGCCGAGCCCGCTCGCGGTGGGGACGCCCTCGATGTTGAGCAGGACGATGCGGGACGCGCCCTTGCGCAACGCCTGCGCCGAGCCGTTGGGGACGTAGCCGAGCGCGCGGGCGGCCTCCCGCACCCGCTCCCGGGTCTCCTCGGAGACGTGCCCGGCCGCCCCGTTGAGGACGAAGCTCACCGTGGTCTGCGAGACGCCACTGACCCGGGCGACGTCCTTGGCCGTCGCGCGCGTGGACCTGCTCACTTGCTCGCTCCTCGGGACGGAGACCGGCGGCGGGCTCCCGCATGCGGTCTGAACTGGGGCTTGTGCGGTGCGGTGCCCGCTCGGTACCGTACCGCAGACAGCTGGTAATACGATTTACCACGGGCACGGATGAGGCGCGTGCCTCGGGCCGGACGCGAGGAGAGGTGCCCATGAAGCTCGACCTGGTCGACCCGGAACTGCGCCGGGACGTCGCCCGGATGCCGAGACTGCCGATCCGCCGCAAGTGGGGCCGGCGCATCGTGCGCGCCCTGGTCCGCCGGCACCGGCCGGGCGAGCCGGCCGAAGGCGTCGGCATCACGGACGTCACCGCGGGCGAGGGCATCCGCGTGTACACCCCCGCCGGCGGTGGCTCGGGGGCGGCACTGCTGTGGGTGCACGGCGGCGGATACGTCATCGGCGATGTCGTCCAGGACGACGTCTTCTGCTCCGTGACGGCACGCGAACTCGGCATCGTCGTCGTCTCGGCGAACTACCGCCTCGCCCCCGAGGATCCCTTCCCGGCCGCCCTCGACGACGCCTTCACCGCGTGGGAGTGGCTGCGGAAGTCGGCCGCGACCCTGGGAGTCGACCCGACGCGTGTCGCCGTCGGGGGCTCCAGCGCCGGCGCGGGACTCGCCGCCTGCCTGGTGCAGCGGCTGCACGACGGCGGCGGGGTCCGGCCGGTCGCGCAGTGGCTGTTCTCCCCGATGCTCGACGACCGCACCGCCGCGCGCGGCGACCTCGACCCGGTGCGGCACCGGGTCTGGAACAACGCCGCGAACCGCACCGGCTGGGGCGCCTACCTCGGCGCCGCACCCGGCGGCCCGCACACCCCCGACTACGCGGTCGCGGCCCGGCGCGCCGACCTGAGCGGGCTGCCGCCGGCCTGGATCAGTGTGGGCGACATCGACCTCTTCGCCGACGAGTGCCGCGCCTACGCCGAACGCCTGCGCGCGGCGGACGTGGAGTGCGCCTTCGACCTCGTCCTCGGCGCACCCCACGGCTTCGAGGCATGGGCACCCGACACCCGCATCGCCCGGGACCTGCTGGAGCGCGGCCGTACTTGGCTGGGCGCACGGCTGACCGCGTCGACCTCGCCGGTGCCGGGCGAGGCGTAGCCCGTGCCGCAGAGGCGCACCGGCCACGGGCCGGTGCGCGCCCGCCGCATCCCATGGAGACCACATGAAACGCACGTCCTTCAACGACGGCTGGCAGACCCGCCCCAAGGTCAACCCCTTCGCCGAACTGGCCGGGCCGAAGGCGCCCTACCGGCCGGTGACACTGCCGCACGACGCCATGATCGAACGGGAGCGCACGGCCCCCGGCGGCGAGGTCACGATGGAGGGCGGCGCCGGCGCCTACTTCCCGGGCGGCACCTACGAGTACCGCAAGACCTTCGCCGTGCCCGAGGAACACCGGGGCAAGCGGATCCTCGTCGAGTTCGAGGGCGTCTACCGCGATGCCGTCGTGTACGTCAACGGGGACTACGCCGGTCAACGCCCCTTTGGATACGCGCACTTCCGCATCGACGCCGACCGTTTCCTGCGCTTCGGCGAGGACAACGAGATCCGCGTCGAGGCCCGCGCCCACCGCGACTCGCGCTGGTACACCGGCGCGGGCATCTACCGCGACACCTGGCTGCTCGTCGGCGACGTGGTCCGCATCGCGCCCGACGGGGTCCGCGTCACCACCCCGGACATCGACGGCGAACGGGCGGTGACCGAGGTCGCGACCAGGGTCGAGAACGACTCGATCGCGATCCGTACGCTCGACGTCGCCACCGAGATCCACGACGCCGACGGGAAGGTCGTCGCGCGCGACCTCTCGAAGATCACAGTGCTGCCGGGCGAGCCCGCGACCGTACGCCAACGCCTGTACGTCCGCGCCCCGTTGCTCTGGAGCCCGGACGAACCGGCCCTCTACACCGCCGCCGTGACCCTCAAGGACGCGGACGCCGAGGTGGACGCGGAGAGCGTCACCTTCGGCATCCGTTCCCTGCGGCTGGACCCCGAGCACGGGCTGCGGATCAACGGCGCGACCGTCAAGCTGCGCGGCGCCTGCGTCCACCACGACAACGGGGTACTGGGCGCGGCGACCTACGCCCGCGCCGAGGAACGCCGGGTCCAACTCCTCAAGGACGCCGGGTTCAACGCGATCCGCATGTCCCACCACCCGATGAGCAAGGCCATGCTGGACGCCTGCGACCGCCTGGGCGTGCTCGTGATGGACGAGGCGTTCGACGTGTGGACGTCCGGCAAGAGCGAGTTCGACTACAGCCTCAGCTTCCCGGAGTGGTGGGAACGCGACATCGAGGCGATGGTCGCCAAGGACTTCAACCACCCCAGCGTCATCATGTACTCGATCGGCAACGAGATCCCCGAGACCGGCTCGCCCGCCGGGGCCGCGTGGGGCCGCAAACTCGCCGAGAAGGTCCGGTCGTCGGACGGCACGCGCTATGTCACCAACGCGGTGAACGGCATGCTGTCCGTCATGTCCGAACTGGGCAAACTGGCCCGGCAGTCACAGGAGAGGAAGGCGGCCGAGGAGGGCGGGAGCGAGGACAAGGGCATCAACTCCCTGATGACCGACGCGGGGGACATGATGAACGCCATCAGCGCCTCCGGCCTCGTGACCGAGAGGACCGCCGAGTCCTTCGCCGTACTCGACGTCGCCGGGATGAACTACGCCGAGGCCCGTTACGCCCTCGACAAGGACCTGTTCCCGAGCCGGATCATCGTCGGCACCGAGACCTTCCCCACCCGCATCGACGGCAACTGGCGGCTGGTGGAGCAACACGGCCACGTCATCGGCGACTTCACCTGGACCGGCTGGGACTACCTCGGCGAGGTCGGCATCGGCCGCCCCCAGTACCTCGACCCCGACAGCCCCCGCCCCTCCCACACCGCGCCCTACCCCTACCTGCTCGCGGGCTGCGGCGACCTCGACATCACCGGCCACCGCCGCCCCGCCTCCTACTACCGCGAGATCGTCTTCGGCCTCCGCACCCGGCCCCGCATCGCGGTCCAACGGCCCGAGCACCACGGCCGGACGTACGCGGGAACGCCATGGGCATGGAGCGACACCGTCACCTCCTGGACCTGGCCGGGCTTCGAGGGCGAACCGATCACGGTCGAGGTCTACGGCGCCGCCGACGAGGTCGAACTCCTCCTCAACGGACGCTCGTTGGGGCGTCGGCCGGTGGGCGAGGAGCACCGCTTCCGCACCGCGTTCGACACGACGTACGAGCCCGGTGAACTCCTCGCCGTCGCCTACCGCGACGGCACCGAGACCGGCCGCCACACCCTGCGCTCCGCGACCGGCCCGCTGCGGCTGCGCGTCGAGGCCGACCGCCCGGTCGTCACCGCGGACGGCGGCGACCTCGCCCACGTCATCCTCACCCTGACGGACCCGGACGGCACGGTGCACACCGCGGCCGACCGCCCCGTACGCCTCGAAGTCTCCGGCGCGGGCGCCCTGTTGGGCTTCGGCAGCGCCGACCCGGTCTCCGAGGAACGCTTCGACGCCACCGAACGCCGTACGTACGAGGGCCGCGCCCTGGCGGTCCTGCGCCCGACCGGACCCGGCGAGATCCGGGTCCTGGCCACCGCGGCCGGATGCGAACCGGCCGAGGTGCTGA
Source organism: Actinobacteria bacterium OK074 (assembly GCA_001298575.1). Lineage (GTDB taxonomy): Bacteria > Actinomycetota > Actinomycetes > Streptomycetales > Streptomycetaceae > Streptomyces. The sequence goes on along the minus strand of LJCV01000220.1, from coordinate 56,876 downwards.
TCACCGTTGAGTAGGCTCTGTTCTCCCGAAGTTCTCCCGAAGTTCTCCCGCGAGGCCCGTCCCCTGGGGGCGATGCGCGCCGTGGAGCGCCCCGTGCCGCCGACGCCCGCGTCAGCCGCGTACGGCCGGTGCCACGGGGAGTACCGCCTCCGGGGACTCGGGCAGTGTCTGGCCCCCGTCGACCGTGATGACCTGGCCCGTGATGAACGACGCCCGCTCACTGGCGAGGAACTCGACCGCGTCGGCGATCTCCTGGGGCCGGGCCAGCCGGCCCAGCGGGATCGTCGCCGTCATCTGCGCGAGGTAGGCGTCGCCCATGCCGTCGAGCCCCTCGGTCGCCACGTTCCCGGGGGCCACCGCGTTGACCGTGATCCCGTACGGTGCCAGCTCCAGCGCCGCCGTACGCATGAACCCGAGCTGGGCGGCCTTGCTCGCGCCGTAGTGGCTCCACCCCGGGAAACCGGTGACCGGGCCGGTGATGGAGGAGGTGAGCACGACCCGTCCGTGCGCCGACTGCCTCAGCAACGGCAGGCAGGCCGCGACGGCGAGCATCTGGCTCTCCACGTTGACCGCGAAGACCTCCCGGATGTCGGCGGCCGTCAGCTCCGCCAGCGACCTGCTCGGAAAGACGCCCGCGTTGAGGCACAGCACGTCCAGCCCGCCCAGCAACGAGGAGGCGGCGGTGGCGAGTTGCCCCGCCGAGTCCGGCGCGGCGGAGTCGAGGGCGACCGCCTCGACGACCTGGCCCGCCCCGGTCGCCTCGGCACGGAACTTCTCCACCGCGGCGTCCGGGACGGTCCGCCCGGTCAGCAGGACGTCGTGTCCGGCGCGCGCGAACGTCGAGGTGACGGCGGCGCCGATACCGCGGGTGCCGCCGACGACGGCGACCTTCCTGGCCCGGGGGCTGGTCTGGGGCCCGGTCTGGGGGCTCATGGAGTTCCTTCCGCAGGGGAGGGCGCCGCTTGGGGGCCGGAGCCCGGTCCGGGGGCGCGGGTCGTCGAGGAGACGTGGAGTTCGGTGCGGTCGGCCCGGAAGAGGTCGTGGGAGAACTCCAGGGGCGCGCCGTGCTGGTCGTAGGAGGTGCGGGTGATCGCGAGGAGCGGCTGGCCGGTGGACACGTCGAGGTGGCCGCAGTGGCTGCCGTCGGCGAGCCGGACGCGGATGTGCTCGCTGACCCGGCAGGCCGTGACGCCGTACACGTCGCGGAACAGCTGGGACAGGGACCCGGTGAGGTCCCGGTCGAGGATGCCGGGGAAGCGCGCCGCCGACACGAACAGCCGTTCCCAGGACAGCGGCACCCCGTCGGCGAGCCGCACGCGCTCGATGGCCACCGCCCGGGAGCGGGCCGTCAGGCCGAGCGCGGCGCGGACCTCGGCGTCACCCTCCTGGAGCCCGGTGGACACGAGCCGGGTCGCGACCGCGAAGCGCTGGTGCCGCAGGAAGGCGGGCACGCTCACGTCGACGCCCGGCTGCCGCGCCACCACCCGGTCGTGGCCGTCCGCGAGGCGGCTCCAGCCGTAGACGGGCCAGTTCGGGTTGGGGCGCAGCGCGAACGTCCCCCCGGCCTTCCCGCGCAGCCGGCGCACCTCGCCCTCCGCTTCGAGCCGGGCCAGCGCGCGCCGGACGGACTCCCGGCTGGCGCCGAAGAGTTCCGACAGCCGGCGTTCGGCCGGCAGCCGCCCGCCCATCCGGACCTGACCGTTCTCGATCATCGACAGGACGCCCTCGGCGACCCGGCCCGCCGCGGGCCCTAGCGGGGCGCCCGCCGCGTCAGCGTGCACGGCCTGCGGCGGTGAGGTAGCCGTCGGCGAGGTAGCGGCGGGCGACGTCCACCGACTGCGCCGCGAACGCCGGGCGCAACGAGGCGGCGAACGGGGTGTCCCCGCGCTTGTGCACCCACGCGACGAGCATCAGCCGGCGCAGCATCACCAGCGCGGGGACGGCCGCCACGTCGGCGTCCCCCAGTGGCCGCCGCGACGCGTACCCGCGCAGCCACGCGGCCACCCAGCCGTCGGCGCGCGCATCGTGTTCGAGGAACGACAGCGAGCAGGCCAGGTCGTACAGGAACCAGCCGGTGCCGCAGTCGTCGAAGTCGATCAGGCGCACCGCGTCCGCGGTGACGAGCAGGTTGGCGGCCCGCAGGTCGCCGTGGATGAGACCGAAGACCGCCTCGCCCCGGCCGTAGGCGCGAAGTTCGCGGGCCAACTTCTCCTCCGCCCGGGCCAGCACCTCGGCGCCGCCCGGCGTCAGCGCCACGTCCGGGTTGTCCCGCCAGCGTCCCCACAGCGAGGCGGCGCCGATCAGGTGGTCGAGGTCCCAGTCGGGCCGGGTGAACCCCTCCGGCCGCCGCCACCGTCGCGCGTGGTCGTGCAGGGCCGCGGTCTCCCGGCCGACGACCTCCATCACGCTCGCGAAGTCCGTGGCGTCGGGCTCCGCGCCGGGGGCGAACTCGAACAGCGCCGCGTGCTGGAGCGCCCCGTCGGCACCGGGGAAGCTCGCGGCCGGTTCCCCGGACGGGGTCCGTACGACCGCGGGCGTGCGGACCGCCCCGTCGGCGCGCAGCCGTTCGATCCACAGCAGCTCGCTGCGGATCTGCGGGAGCGTGCGGAAACCGGGCCGGTGCAGGCGCAGGACGAGGGGCTCGGCGGCGTCGGTGAAGGCGCACAGGTACGTCGCGTTCTCCGACAGGCTCAGCAGCCGGGCCTCGGCCAGAGCCGTGTCGCGGCCGTACACGGCGAGTGCGGCGGTGACCTGCCGGTCCCAGGTGAGCCGCGCCGTCGCGAGGGTGTCAGCCATGTGCGGCCACCTTCCATACGGCGGTCCGCAGCCGCCCGAGGATCTCGTCGGTCTCCGCCTGAGTGAGCAGCAGACCGGGCTTGAACTGGAGCACGGCCGGGTCGAGCGTGGAGAAGATCGCCCACACACCCTGCCGGTACAGCTCGGCCATCACCGGCTTCGCCCCGGTCCCGCCGAACTCCAGACCTATGACCAGGCCCTTCTGCCGTATCCCGGTGAGCGCGTGCGGAAGTTCGGCGCGCAGATCGGCGAGGCCGGCGGCCACCTGGTCGATCCGGCGGCGGACATTGGTCCGGGTCTCCTCGCGCAAGGTGATCTCCAGGACCCGGGCGGCCACCGCGCAGCCGAGTTCCGCGCCGCCGAAGGTGGCCATGTGGGCGAAGCCGTCCTCGTCGAGCCAGCCCGCCGCCGCGGGGCCCAACAGGGCGGCGCTGACCGGGTAGAGGCCACCGCCGAGCCCCTTGCCGGTCACCAGGACGTCCGGGGTGACGCCCTCGCCGTACACGCCCCACAACGCGCCGGTCCTGCCCAGACCGGTCTGCACCTCGTCGGCGACGTACAGCGTGCCGGTGTCCTCGCACGCCCGCTTCACCGCGGCCAGGTAGCCCGGCTCGGGCATCGGGAAGCCGTAGGTGGCCGGGACGGTCTCCATGACGACGGCGGCGACGTCCTCCCCGGCGAGCGCCGCCGCCATCGCGTCGAGGTCGTTGAACGGGACCTGGACGAACTCGTCGGGCCGGTCCGAGCCGAAGAGCGTCGAGAACCGGGTGTCGCCGGTGGCGACGGCCAGCCCGGTGTGCCCGTGGTACGCCTTCACCACCGACACGATCTTCCGGCGCCCGGTGGCGTACCGAGCGCTCTTCAGCGCCACGTCGACCGCCTCACCGCCGCTGGAGCCGAAGACGACCTTGTCGGTGCCGGGCGTCGCCTCGACCAGGCGCCGGGCCAGCGCCGCGCGCCCCGGGGTCGGGAAGTGGTGGTTGCCGATGTCCACGTGCTGGAGCGCCTCGGTGAGCGTGTGCACCAGTTCGGGGTTGCGGTGGCCCAGGTTGTAGGTGCCGCCGTTGAGATGGACGTCGATGACCTCGTGCCCGTCGACGTCGGTCAGCCGGTAGCCGGAGCGCTCCCCGACGACCAGCGGCACCCCCTCCTGCTGCCAGAAGGCGACCTTGTCCGGGTTCCAGTACCGCCGGGCGTCCGCGAGCACCTCCGCCTTCGACGCGTACCCGTACATCGACAACTGCGCGATGCCCAAGACCCGACCTCCTCGCTGCCCCGGCGGACGACTTCCGCCGACGGCTCGGTGAACGGCTCCACGGTCGGTCGGGCTCTTTGCCTGTCCGTATGGGCGGTGGTTCGGTCGCGTAACGCTTGAGGTCCGGTTGTGGTCCGGTCCACGACTGCCGGACCGTAGGCCCGGCCGCGGACGGCGGCGTCGGCGGCCCGGGCGGGGCCGCCGGCCACCGGGCAGAAGATGGCAGACGGAAGAGGGCGGAGCGGCCGGATCAGGCGGCGAAGACCTGGGAGTCGTCGGCGAACGCCTTGAACTCCAGGGCGTTGCCGGCCGGGTCGAGGAGGAACATCGTCCACTGCTCGCCGGTCTGCCCCGCGAAGCGGACGTACGGTTCGATGACGAACCCGGTGCCCGCCGCGCGCAGCCGTTCGGCGAGCTTCTGGAACTCCGGGACCGTCAGGATCAGGCCGAAGTGCGGTACGGGGACGTCGTGGCCGTCGACCGGGTTGTGGATGCGCGTCGCGCGCTCCGGCGCGAGGTGGGTGACGAACTGGTGGCCGTGGAGGTTCCAGTCCACCCAGGTGTCCGCGCTGCGGCCCTGCTCCAGGCCCAGGACGTCGCCGTAGAAGCGGCGTGCGGCGGCCAGGTCGTCGACCGGGACGGCCAGGTGGAACCGGGGGACGGGGGAGTCGAGAACGGTCACGGTGCTGCCTTCCTGCGGTGCGGATCGGGTCTTGTCATGGTGGCGGACGGGATCCCGTGGGCCGTCTTCAGCGGGTCGCGAACAGCCGCAGCGTCGCCTGGAACTCCTTCGTGACGTCCGCGACGAACCCGGCCGCGGTCGTCTCGGGACGGTACCCGAAGACCACCTCGGCCCCGCCGTCCTGCCCGGGCCACACCTCGACCTCCAACTCGTGCAGGGCCGTGGTGTCCTGGGGGCGGACGTACTCGACCGCACAGCCGTCGAGGGCCAGTTCGGGCGCGGGCACGTTCTGCAGGGCGAACAGGGTCTGGAACAAGGGGTGTCGGCGGCGGTCCCTGGCGGGATCGGCCGCGAGGCCGACCACTTCCTCGAACGGCACGTCCTGCGCGGCCAGGCCGGAGTGGACGCCGGCCACCAGCCTGGGCAGGCCGTCGAGGGTGCCGTCGCCCGTCGGACGCATGCGGAAGCACACGACGTCGATCAGGCAGCTGATCGCCTCCGCGGTGTCGGGGTGGTACCGCTTGGCCACCGGCGCCCCGACGGCGAAGTCGCGGTCGCCCGTGACCTTGGCCAACGCCTCGGCGTACGCGGAGAGCAGCACCGCGAACCGGGTGCTGCCCATGGCCTGGGCGGCCCGGTCCAGCGAGGCCACCTCCACCGCCGTCACACGGAAGGAGAAGGAGCCCTCGTTCGACGACTCCGGAGGACCCGGCACCGACAAGGGCGGGACCCCGCTCAACTCCTCGCGCCAGTACTCCCGTTGCCGCTGGAGCGTGGCCCGGTTGCGCTGCGCGTGATAACCCGTCAGCACCTTCGCGAGGGAGGCCGGAGGCGCCGTATCCAGCGGCCGTCCGCGCAGACGGGCCGCGTACGCCTCGGAGAGTTCCCCGGCCAGGGGCTGCTCCGAGCTGCCGTCGAAGGCGATGTGGTGGACGACGACCCCGAGCGCCCAGCTCCGCGCCGCGCCGCCACCGGCCGCCACCGGGACGACGACACAGCGCCAGGTGTTGCCCTTGCCGATGTCGAGCGGTCGCAGAAGGGCCGCGTGCAGGGCGTCCAGCGCCTGGTGCTCGTCCGCGACGGGCGCGTGGACGCGGAAGTCCGCCGGTGCTGGCAGCGCGGGCAGCTTCGCCACGGGGCGGCGGTCGAAGACGTAGGCGGCGTGCAGGGACTCGTGCCGTCGGTGCACGTCGGCCACCGCCGCGCGGAACGCCTCGGGGTCGAAGCCGCCCGTCACCCGCCATACGAGGACGCAGTGCGCCGAGGTGTCGCGCGGGTTGCTCTGCTGGTCGAAGAGGAACCCGCTCTGCGTGGACAGCAGGGGCAACGGGCCGTCGGCCGGGAGCTGTTCGGGGCGCTCGTCCGACGCCGCCCGGGCCGCGACCCAGTCCGCCAGCTCCCGCACGGTGGGCTGGGTGATCAGCACGGACGCGGGCACGGACACCTTGGTGTACACGCCGATCCGGGCGCACAGCCGGGCGCCGTCGAGCGAGTTGCCGCCCAGCTCGAAGAACGACGTGCCGAACGGAACCTCCCGCACACCGAGGATCTCCGAGAACGCGCGGGCGACCAGGGACGGCACCGAATCGTCCTGGGCATACGGGGAGGACGCGGCCCGGGGCGTCTTCTGTGCCGTCACCATCGTGATGAGAGCCGCCGAGTCCAGCTTCCCGTTGTTCGTCAGCGGGAAGGCGTCCACGGCACGGATGACGTCGGGCACCAGGTACGCCGGAAGCCGCTCCAGGAGAGCGGCGCGGACATCGTCCTCGCTCACGTGCGACGCGTCCTCGGCGACGGTGTAGGCCGCGATCATCCCCACGTAACTGCCGTTCTCCAGCCGGGGCACGATGGCGCAGCGGCGGATGCCGGGGACCTGGGCCACATGCGCCTCGATCTCGCCCGGCTCGATGCGCTGGCCCCGCACCTTCACCTGGCGGTCCTCGCGGCCCAGGTAGTGCAGCACGCCGTCGTCGTCGAGACAGCCGAGGTCGCCGGTGCGGTAGACCCGCCGGGTCGCCCCGTCCACCCGGACCTCGACGAAACTCTCGGCCGTCTGTTCCGGATTGGCGAGGTAGCCGTTCGCCAGGCCCGCGCCCGCGATGCAGATCTCCCCGGTCGAGCCCGGCGGGCACCGCCTCAACTCGGCGTCCAGGACGAACACTTCGGTACGGTCCACCGGGCGGCCCACCGGTATCTCCGCACCGTCCGCGCAGTCGGCGGGGGTGATGCGGTGCGTGGTGGTGAGGATCGCGCTCTCGGCCGGGCCGTAGCCGTTGAGCAGCGTGATGCCGGGGTGCGCCTGTACGAAACTGGTGATGTGCGGCGGGGAGAGCCGTTCGCCGCCGACGAGCAGTTGGCGGACGCCGAGGAAGCAGCCGAGATCCTCCTCGACGAACATGTTGAACAGGGACGCGGTCAGCCAGAGCGTGTTGACCCCGTCGCGGCGCACCAGGTCCCGCAGCCCGTCCACGGTGAGATAGGGCTCGTCGATCAGCACGCTCGTACCGCCGCCCAGCAGGACGGACCACAGCTCCAGCGACATGATGTCCCAGGGGAGCGCCGCCGCCTGGGGAACGACCGTGCCGGGGCCGACGTCGATGATCCGGGCCGGGGCGAACAGGCGCACGGTCCCGGAGTGCGGGGACATCACCCCCTTGGGGCGCCCGGTGCTGCCCGAGGTGAAGAAGACACAGCACGTGTCCGTCTCCCGGCTCGGCGACACGATCGGCGGGGTGTCGGTGGCGGCGGCCCGGGCCAGGTCGGCGTCGGGCGTCCACACCGGCCCTGACCAGCCGTCCGCGTGCTCGGGCGCCGCGGCCACCAGCGGGGCCGACGCCATGTCGACCAGCTCCGCCAGCCGCGGCCGGGGCCAGCGCGGGTCCAGGGCGGCGTAGGCCGCGCCGAGCTTGAGGACGGCCAGGATGGCGGCGACGAGCTGCGGCGACCTGGGCATCACCAGCGGGACGATGTCACCGGCGCCCACCCCGGCGCGGGCCAGCTCCGCCGCGAAGGCGTCCGAGGCGCGGTCCAGCGTTGCGTAGCTCACCGACGCGCCGCGGTGGACCAGGGCGGTCGCGTCCGGCCGTTCGGCCGCGCGGCGGCGGAAGATCTCGTGGATGACCCCGGCGCTGTCGCCGTGGCTGCTCGGGTCCGTCATGGCGCGCCTCCGGGGTGCACGTCTTCCAGCAGGTGGTCGGTCTTCGGGGTGGCCGGCGCCGGCGTACCGGGCAACTGCCGTCCCAGTACGAGCGCGTAGCCGATGCAGCAGGTCGCTCCCAGCCCGAGGACGGCGGACAGGAGCCAGGTGTGCCCGGTGGCCAGCAGTTGGCCGCCGAGCAGGGGGCCGATCACCAGGCCGACCGACATGGCGGCGGAGTAGGCGCCGTTGTACCGGCCGCGCAGCCGGTCGGACGCCAGGCCGTTGACCAGGGTGGGCAGGGACACGGACAACAGGGCCTCGCCGACGGCGAAGACGGCCACCGCGCAGATCACCAGGGCGGGGGCCGCGCCGAGCGGCGCTCCCGAGGTCGTCAGCAGGAGCAGCCAGCACAGCGCCCAGGCCGCGGAGGTGCCCGCCAGCAGGACGGCCGGGCGGACCCGGGTGATCCGGGTGATCGCGGCGAACTGGAGCACCACGATGCAGACGGTGTTCGCGACGAACGCCCACGCCATCACGCGTGCGTCGATGCCCGTCACCGCGACCAGACCGGGGATGCTCGACTCCAGCTGGCCGTACCCCACGATCATCAGGGTCGTGGTGAAGACCAGGACGCGCAGGAAGTTCCGGTCGCGCAGGACGACGCCGTAGCCCGGGGCCCCGGCCCCCTCGTCCTCGGCGGGTTCGGCCGCTGCCGTCTCCCTTCCGCCGACGGCCAGGACGAGGACGGCGCCCGCCAGCAGGAAGGAGCAGGCGTCGCCCGCGTACAGCCACTGGAAGCTCGTGGCGTCCGCGGTCGAGGCGAAGAGGCCGCCCAGCACACCGCCCAGCCCCACCCCGATGTTGAGCCCGACGAACTGCATGCCGAAGGCCGTGGCCCGGTGCTCACCCCGGACGTCCCGCGCCATGGCGGTGTTCCACACGGACTGCATGGCGCCGTAGGCCACGCCGTAGACGAGCCCCGACACGACGGCCTCCCGGGCCGTGACCACGAAGGCGAACCCGGCCGTCCCCGCGGCGGCGAGCGTCATGGCGCCCGCGGCCGTGACCCGCAGGGAGACGTTGTCCACGAGTCTCCCGGCGACGGGCCCGCCCACCACCGACGCCAGCGCGATCACGGCGATGACGGCGGTGGCGGTGCCCACCGGCACCTGGCGCACCTTCGTCAGGTACAGCACGAGGAACGGCTGGACCAGCCCGGTGCCCACCGAGCTGACCAGGTTGGCCGCGATGACCGCCCGGGTCCGCGCGGGAAGCCCGAGCAGGGCGGCGACCGACTGGATCCTCAACGGACGTCAGTTCCTTCCGCGTTCCGCGAGCGCGCCCTCGACGGCCTTGGTCACCGAACCGAGCGTGCTGTCCTCCAGCAGGTCGCCGAGGCCGAACGGCACCCCGAACTCCTCCTGGACGCGCTGGACCAGGCCCATCGCCTGCATCGACGTACCGCCCACCGCGAAGAAGTCGTCCCCGGCGGCGACGACGGCGTCGGGCCGCCCGAGGATCTCCCGCCAGAGACCGACGATCCTCTCCTCCACCTTCTCTTCCTTCACCTTCTCTTCCTGCTCTTCCACCGACGACATCAGTGATCCTCCGTGTCTCGCAGCAGAACTGCGGCCAAGTGCGCGGCGCTCGCCCCCAGCAGGACCACCGGGGATCCCGGTGCGGGGCCGTCCGCTCCCGCCGCCGGGGCGCTTGCGGCGGCCCGGTGGTCGACGAGGTTGATCAGCGGATCGCTGCCGAGGCAGTGCGCGATGCGCGAAACGTTGTCCTGGAATATCTGACCGGCCGAGAACCCGACGTCGCCCAGGAAGATCCTGGTGGTGCCCGCGGCCAGGTTGCTCGGCAGGACCGCGGCGACGTCACGCGCGGTGCACCCCGTCCGCTCCCACAGGTCCTCGAACAGACGCCGGTAGGCGGCCAGTTGGGCCCGCAGCTGGCCCCGGTGCTCGGCGCCGGGCCCAACGAGGTCCCACGCCATGTGCCGGGCGGTGCCCAGGATCTGCCGGCCGAGCGGTTCCCGGGAGACGACGGCCGCGGCGGCCCCGTCACTGGCGATGGCCGAGCCCCCGAGGATGACCCGGCCTTCGGGCAGGACCGTGCGCACCAGGTCCCCCGAGACCACCATCGCCGTGCGGGAGCCGCCGGAGCGCACGAGCGCCGCGGCCATGCCCACGGCGGCGGTCGCCGTGGAGCAGTCCGCGAAACCGGTGGTCACCGGGTAGGCGTTCCGCATCCCCAGGCCGTCCATCAGCTCCGCCACGGCCCGGTGCGCGGACTCGCCCCTGGGCAGGGACTCGGTGGAGAACAGGACGGTGTCCACGTCCTCGGGGGCCGTGCCGGACGCCTTCAGGGCGCGTTCCATCGCCGGGCGCCACAGGTCGAACAGGTCGCCCGTGGCCTCCCGGTAGTACGCGAAACCGGTGCCTGGAGCGGGACCCGCGTCGGCCGTGCCCGCGCTGGCCGTCCCTTCGAAGAGGCTGGCGACCGGCAGGCTGCGGGCCCCGAGTTCGTAGGAGCAGCCGACGAGGTAGGCGTCCGTGTCCGTCATCGTGGCGACGCCCTCACAGGGTGAACTCGAAGCGGACACGGTCGCCTCCGGGGCCGTCCCAGTCCCGCCAGACGGGCAGTTCGTCCGGGGCGGACGGCTCGCCGGGAAGCGGCCTCGGCCGGAATCCGACATCGAGGTGGAAGCACTGCGACACGGTGTTCGCCGGGGAGACCACGGCCGTCACCGTCCGGCACCCGGCCTTGCGGGCCAGGTCGAAGAAGTGCTCGTACAGCGTGTGCCCGAGGCCGGTCTTCCGGGTCGACGGCGCGACGGCGATGAAGTGGGTGTGCGCCTCCTGTGGCACCGAAGGGGAGACGAACCCGACCAGGAACCCGACCAGGTCGCCCGCGCCGTCCACGGCCGCGAAGCTCGTGCCGTAGAAGTGGCGGAGGAACAGGCGGGGCAGCATGCCGGTCACCGGCCTGCCCCACCAGTCGTCGACCCGGCCGATGATGACGGGATAGTCCTCTTCCCGAAGACCACGGATGTGTACGTCGGTCACTTCTCTCCTTCTTCGGTCACTTCTCTGCGCCTTCGGGCAGCGGGCGGGCACCCACCAGCACGGCGGCGAGGTGCGAGACACCGGCCCCGAAGAGCACCAGCCTGCCCTCTTCGCCGGCCTCCGCCACACCGCCGGCCTTCACCTCCGCCAGCCGGTCCGCGAGGTTGATCAGCGGATCGCTGCCCAGGCAGTGCCCGATACGGCCCACGTTGGTCACGGCGAGCTGCTCGCGCCGGTAGCCCACGTCGGACAGGTACGTCTCCAGGACGTTGCGGGCGAAGTTGCTGGGCAGCACGGCGTGCACGTCCGCCGGGCGGAACGGATGGTGCGCGGCCAGGCGGGCGAACAGTTCGCGGTGCATGGCGATCCGGGACATCAGCTGCTGTCGCGGGCTGCTGTCCTGGTGCAGTTCGGACGCGGAGTAGTGGGCCATGCCCAGCATCGGCAGCCCGGGCGCGGTGGCCGAGACCAGCGCGGACGCCGCCGCGTCACTGGCTATCGCCGCGCCGCCCGCGACGATGCGCAGGCCCCCGGTGGCCCGGTCGGCCAGGTCGCCGGAGACCACCAGCACGTGGCGGGCCGCCCCGTTGCCCACCAGCGCGGCGGCCGTGCCCAGGCTCGCCATCGCGGTGGCGCAGTCCATCAGGCCCGTGGTCAGCACGGTCGCCCGGGCCAGCCCGGCCTCCGCCAGGAGCTGGGCGACGTCCCGGTGGGCCGAGCGGTCGTGCGGCAGCGAGTCGGTGGCCAGCAGCACCATGTCGACGTCGGCGCCGGGCACCTGGGCCTCCGCCAGGGTGCGCTGCACACTGGCGGTCATCAGCTCCGTCACGTCCGCGTCCGACCAGCGGTAGGTGTGGAACCCGGCCGCCGGGGCGGTGAGTTCGGCCGCCGCCCTGGGGTCGTCCTGGAGCTCCTGCAACTCGGCGACCGGATCCGCGTACTCGCCCAGCTCGTAGGCGGGCGCGCACAGCCGTGCGGTGCTCACCGGCCCTCCCGCTCCTGCGCGGCGGCAGCCCGCGCGAACGCCTCGAACCGCTCGGCGAGTCGCCGGACCGTGGCCTCGTCGTACAGCCCGGTGTCGTACTCCAGCCAGCCGGTCGCCCCGTCCGCGCCGGGGTACACGGCGAGGGTGAGGTCGAAGCGGGCCGTGCCCTTGTCCAGGTCGAGGGTGGTCGCCTCGGCGCCCTGGATGCGTCTCTGGTCCTGCCCGAGGTTGTCGAAGACGAACACGAGGTCCAGGAGCGGGTGCGTGCCCGCCACCCGGCGCCGGTCGCCGATCAACTCCCCGGGGTGGGCTGCGTGCTTGAGCCCCTGGCGGGTGGCCCGCTGCGCGGCCCGGGTCCGGGCCCGGTGGGTGCCGTCGCCGGGGTCGCGCAGGCGCACCGGGAGCACGTTGAGCAGGTAGCCCACGACGTTCGCCGTGTCGCCGCGGTTCCGGCCGGAGGTGAAGGTCCCCAGCAGGACGTCGTCGGAGCCGCCGAACTCGGCGACGGTGGCCCAGGCGACGGCGAGCCACCCGGTGTAGGCGGTGGCGGCTGCCCGCTGCGCCGCCGCGGCGATGCCGTCCGCGACCTCGCGCGGCAGCGCGAAGTCGACCCGGGCGCCGGTACGGGTGGTGCCCGCGCCGCGCGGCCGGTCGGTCGGCAGTGGTTCCGGGGCGTCGGCGACCTCCCGGGACCAGTACGTGGCCGCGGCACGGCCCTCGGCGGACTCCAGCCACCGGCGCTGGTCGTGGGCGAACCGGCTGAAGGGGACCGGCGGGGCGGGCTCGACGCCGTCCGGGCGGGCCAGTTCGTCCAGCAGCAGCTCGAACGACCAGGCGTCGAAGACCAGGTTGTGCACGGCGACCAGGAGCCACGCCTCACCCGCGGCCGGGCCTTCGGCCAGGGTCACCCGCAGCAGCGGGCCGCTGGCCAGGTCGAAGGGCTCGGCGGCCAGTTCGCGGGCGAGCCGGTGCGCCTCCGCGGTGTCCGCGCAGCGGGTCCGCTCGATACGCGGGGGCAACTCCGGGTGCACGACGGGCCGTTCACCGTCGTCGGCCGCCGGGAAGGTGGTGCGCAGCGCCTCGTGCGCGCGGGCGAAGCCGGCCACCCGGTCGGCGAGCAGGCCGAGGTCGGGGGAGCCGCCGGTGAGGTGGACGGCCTGGCAGACGACGTCCACGGGACGGCCCCGCACGGCGCGGTGCGTGCGCAGGAGCCTGCGCTGGCCCGGGGTCGGCTCGCCCTGGGGCGGGCGCGCCCCCGGAAGCCGGTCGCGCAGCCGGGCGCGCTGGCCGGGGCTGAGGGCGGCGATGCGGGCCGCGAGATCGGACGTCACGCGTAGCGCCTCCGGAGTTCGTTGAGGTGGCTGAGGCTCTGGACGACGAGTTCCTCGTCGACGCCGAAGTCGATGAGACAGGCGATCTCGTTGACGCCCATCCCGCGGAAGCGCTCGACGACCGCCCCGCAGGAGTCCGGGGTGCCGAGCAGTGCGCCCTTCTCGAAGTACTTGTCGAAGGCGAACCTGATCAGCTCGTCCTGGTCGCTCTGCGAGATGTCCCGCACGCCCGCGCCGGGGGCGAGGTTCTTCTTCTGCGAGTCGATGACGGTGAAGAACGACCGCAGATAGTCGCTGAAGGGCGGCCAGACCGTCTCCCGCACCTCGTCGAGGTCCGTGCCGATGAACGTGTGCAGCATCAGCGTGACCGTGGTGCCCTCGGGGTCGTGCCCGTGTTCCTCCAGCGTCTTGTAGTAGAGGGCGAGCTTCTCCTCCAGCTCCTCGTTGGTCATGTCGATCAGCGCGGTGAGCACGTTGCAGCCCAGCCGGCCCGCGGTCTCGAAGGTCTCCGGGCTCTTGGTGCAGGTCAGCCAGATGGGCAACTCCGGCTGCACCGGCTGGGGATGGAGCTCCACCTCGACGTGGTTGCCGAGCCCGTCCTGGACGTAGACCGGCGCCCCCTCCCACAGCTCGCGGATCGTGGTGACCGCGTCGAAGGTGCGCTGCCTGCGGTCCTGCCAGCCGGACGGGTTGATCGCGAAGTCGAGCGGGCTGAACCCGGTGGCCAGCGCGATCCCGGCCCGGCCCCGGGAGAGGTTGTCGACCACCGACCACTCCTCGGCCACCCGGACCGGGCTGTGCAGCGGCAGGATGACGCTCCCGGCCCGGATCTGGAGCCGCTGTGTGGCCATGGCCAGCCCCGCGCCCAGCACCGACGGGTTCGGGTACAGACCGCCGAAGCGGTGGAAGTGCCGCTCGGGCGTCCAGATCGCGGTGAAGCCGTTCTCGTCGGCGTACTTGGCCGCGTCGAGGACGAACCGGTATTTGTTCTTCTCGTCGCCGGAGAAGAAGATCAGACTGAAGTCCATGGGTCAGTGCTCCTGTTCCCCGGCGGTGCGGGCTGCGTCGGGGCCTGCCTCGGCCTCGGCCAGCAGGCGTTCGATCTCGTCCGCGCCCAACGCGGCCAGTTCCGCGGCCAGTTCGTCGACCTCGTCGTCGCCCGGGGCCGAGGGGCCGCTGTCCCGGCGGTCGTCCAGCCGCTCCTGGACGAGGGCGGCCAGCGCCCTGGACGTCGGTTCGCCCAGCACGTCGGCGAGCGGCACCTCGACGGAGAACTGCTCGCGCACGTCCGACAGGAGCTTGACGATGAGCAGGGAGTCGCCGCCGAACTCGAAGATGTCGCCGTCCGGCGTGATGTCCTCGGTGCCGAGGGAGTGCCGGACCATCCGGGTCACCTGCTCGGTGAGGTCGCGGTCGCCGTCGCTGGAGAGCCCGGCCGCCGCGTCGTCCGGCTCGGCCGCGACACCCGCGGACGGCCTGGCGACGCGGTCGTCGCGCACCCACTGGTCCAAGCGGTGGCCGATGTCCCAGGTGGAGACGGCGACATGGGAGATGTCGCGCAGGGTCAGCAGCCGGCGGATGACCTCCAGGCCCTCGTCCGGCTGGATCGCCTTGTCGTCCATGCTGCGGCCGATCGCCGAGAGGGCGCGCTTCTCGTCCTGGTGGTGCTGCCACACGTCCCACGCGGCGCTGATCCACACCGTGCGGTCCAGGCCGCGGTTGGCGCGTTCGGCCGCCGCGTCCATGAAGTGGTTGGCGGCGCCGTAGCCCAGCAGCCGCAGACCGCCCAGGACCCCGGCGAGCGAGGACAGCAGCAGGCAGAAGTCGACGGGGTGGTCGGCGAGGACCTTCTCCAGCACGATCTGGCCGTGCGCCTTGGGCACGAAGTGCCACTGGCACTGCTCGACGCTCGCGGCCGTGATGGCGCGGTCCCACTGCTCGCTGGGCAGTCCCGCCGCGTGGACGACGCCGTCGAGCGCCCCGAAGTGCGCCTCGACCCGCTCCACCGCGGCCCGTAGCCCGGCCTCGTCCGCCACGTCGGCGTTGACGAGGAACGGCTCGGCACCTGCGGCCTCCAGCGCCCGCAGCCGGACGATCCGGAGCGCCGTCTCGTCGTCGGCGTCATGGCCGCCCAGCCAGTCGTCCCAGCCCTCCCGCGGCGGCAGCGCGTCCCGGGTCAGCAGCGCGAGCCGGGCCCCGCACTCGCCGTGCAGCCAGCGCGCGATCGTCGAGCCGATCTCGCCCAGGCCGCCGGTGATGAGGTAGACGCCGCGCTCGCGGAGCCGGGACTGGGCGGTGGCCGTCCAGTCGGCGCGGACCGGGGCCATGTCGGCGGTCCAGCGGGTGGCGCCGCGCAGGGTGACGGCGACCTCCGGGCGCCGGAAGCCGGTCAGTTCGGCGGCGAGGGTGCGCAGGGACCGTTCGTCGACGGGGGCGGGCAGGTCGAAGTGGCGGGAGCCGATGTTGCCGTGCTCCTGGCCGACGACCCGGGCGGCCACGCCGAGCGTGACGAGTTCGGAGGCGGGCTCCGGCTCCGCGGGGCTGACCGCGTAGGCGCCCGCGCTGACCACGTCGAGCTGGAGCGGGCGGGTCACCCCCTGCGCGCTGAGCGCCTTCACCAGGGCGATCAGGCTGTACAGCCCGGTGCGCTGGGCCTGTTCGAAGCGTTCGATGCCGCGTTCGGCGGGCAGTTGACCGGCCGCCCAGGCGTGCACCACCCGGGCGGGCAGCCGGTCCTCGGCGAGCAGGTCGGCGACGAGCCTGCCGTGGTCCTCCTCGGAGTCGGGCCGTACGGTCCAGGTGTCGCCGTCCCGCGCGTAGGCGTCCCCGGCCGCGACCGTGAACACCTCGCCCGCGAAGGCGTGTTCGGTGAGGCGGGCCGCGACGCCGTCCGCGTCGGCGAAGAGCAGCACCGGTTCGCCGAGGGGCTCGACGGGAGCATCCAGGGCGCCCACGGCCTGCCGCCACACCGGCGCCGACAGCCACTCGTCCACCGGCAGCTTGCCCACCGGCGCCGCCGTGCCGCCGCGCGTGCCGGAGACCTCGGCCGCACCGGGCTCGACCCAGTAGCGCACGCCCTCGAACGGGTACGTCGGCAGCGGCACCCGGCCGCGGTCCTGGCCGCCGTGGTAGCCCGCCCAGTCCACCGTCAGACCTGCGGCCCAGAGGCGGCCGAGCGCGGCGTGCACCGCGGTGACGTCGGTGGCGGCGCGGCCCCGGGCGGCCGAGGTGAGGACGGGCACCCCGGTCTCCCGGTCCGGGTGGCGCCGGGTGAAGGTGGCGAGCGTCTGGCCGGGGCCGACCTCGACGAACACGGTGCGGTCCTCGGCCAGGACGGTGGCGAGATCGTCGGCGAAGCGCACGGTGGCGCGCAGATGGCCGCCCCAGTACGCGGGGTCGGTGGCCTCGTCGTCCAGGATCCAGGTGCCGGTGCGGTTGGAGAGGAACGGGATGTGGGGGCGCCGCAGTTCGATCTGGCGCAGGACTTCGGTGAGTTGTTCCACCGCGGGTTCCATCATGGGGGAGTGGAAGGCGTGCGAGGTCACCACCTTGCGGTGGGCGACGCCGTCGGCGGTGAGCCGGGCCGTCAGCCTGCCGACCGCCTCGCGGGTGCCGGCCACGGTGCACACGGCGGGCTCGTTGACGGCGGCCAGCGCCACGTCGTCGTCGAGGTAGCCCTCCAGTTCGGCGGGGCTCAGCATGACCGAGGCCATGACACCGCCGGGCAGTTCGTCCACCAGCCGGCCGCGTTCGGCGACCACGTGCAGCGCGTCCGGGAGGCTGAACACCCCGGCGAGGGTGGCCGCGACGTACTCGCCGATGCTGTGCCCGATCAGCGCGGCGGGCCGGATGCCCCAGGTCGTCCACTGCCGCGCCAGCGCGTACTCGACGGCGAACAGGGCGGGTTGGGTCAGGCGGGTGCGGTTCAGGTCGTGCCGTTCGCCCTCGTAGCCGCGGAGTTCGGGGTAGAGGGCGTCGCGCAGGTCGAACCCGAGCCGGGGGAGCAGCAGTTGGGCGCACTCGTCCAACACGGCCCGGAACACCGGCAGTTGCTCGTACCAGCCCTGCCCCATGCCCGGGTACTGGGCCCCCTGGCCGGGGAAGAGCAGCACGACCGGGCGGTCGGCGGGCTGGCCGGAGTCCTGGTGCACGAAGCGCGGATCGCCGGTGCGCAACGCCTGTACGGCCGTCGCCCGGTCGGGCGCGGTGACCACCGCCCGGTAGTTGAAGGTGCGGCGGCCGGTGGCGAGGGTGTAGGCCGCGTCGGCCAGGCCCGGGTCGGCGCCCTCGGGGGCGGTCGTCTCCAGGTGGTCGGCGAGCGCGGTGCGCGCCGTCTCCAGCGCGGCCGGCGACTTGGCGGACACCGGCAGGACGACGAGGCCGCCGCCCGCGGCGCCCGCGCGGTCACCGGCACGGTGGGCGGGGGCCTCCTCCAGCACGGTGTGCGCGGTGGTCCCGCCCATGCCGGTGGAGGTGACCGCACACCTCAGCGGCCCCCCGGCCGTCTCCCACGGCTCGACGGCGGTGCCCATGCGGAACCGGGTGCCCTCGACCTCGCACTCCGGGTTCCACTCGGTGAAGTGCGGGGTCGGCACGAGCGTGCGGTGGTGCAGCATCAGCACGCACTTGATCAGCCCGGTCACGCCCGCGGCGGCACTCAGATGCCCGACGTTGGCCTTGACGGAGCCGAGCCGGAGCGGCGGAGCACCGTCCACCTGGTACGACTGCGCCAGCGCGGCGAACTCGATGGGGTCGCCCATCAGGGTGCCGGTGCCGTGCGTCTCCAGATAGGTCACGCTCTCCGGGGCGACGTCGGCGACCGCCAGTGCCTCGGCGAGCACCGCGGCCTGGCCGGATACGCCGGGCGCGGTGTAACCCGCCCGGTCCGCACCATCGTTGCCCACCGCCGAGCCGCAGAGCACGGCCCAGACGGTGTCGTTCTCGGCGAGGGCGTCCTCCAGCCGCTTGAGCACCACGACCCCGACGCCGTTGCCGAACAGCGTCCCGTCGGCACCCGCGTCGAACGGCCGGACGGTGCCGGTGGCCGAGGCGATGCCGTCGGTCTCGTGCAGATACCCCGCCTCCTGCGGGAAGCGCAGCGCCACCCCGCCGGCCAGCGCGACGTCGCACTCGTGCGACAGCAGGCTCTGCGCGGCGGTGTGCACCGCGACCAGGGACGTGGAGCAGGCGGTCTGCACCGAGATGCTCGGCCCGGTCAGGTTGAGGTGGTAAGAGGCCCTGGTGGCAAGGTAGTTGGGGTCGTTGCCCATCATCGTCGCCAGGTCCTGGCGCATCGCCCGGACCGACCCCTTGAAGCCGCGCTCCCCGGTCAGCACGTTGTCCAGGAGGTAGGTGCTGCTCAGCGACCCGGCGAAGACCCCGATGCGCCCGGCGTACTGCTCCGAGTCGTGGCCGCTGTGCTCCAGCGCCGTCCAGGACGACTGGAGGAACAGCCGCAGCTGGGGGTCCATCCGCTCCGCCTCGCGGGCGCTGAGGTAGAAGAACGACGCGTCGAACAGGTCCGTGTCCTCGACCACCGCCGCCCGCCGCACATAACGCGCGTCGGCGCGCTGACGCGCGGGCACGCCCGCCGCCTCCAGCTGTTCCTCGGCCACGTCCGAGATCGAGTCGGTCCCGGCCAGGAGGTTGTGCCAGAACTCCGCGGGATTGCGGGCGCCGGGCAGCCTGCAGTCCAGGCCGACGACGGCAATCCGGCCCTGGAGGGCTGAGTCGTCGTACGGTCGGTCAGTCATGAAGTTCTCCTCCGGGCGCGGTGCTTCGGTCCCCGTCGGCGGACGGGGCGATCTCACGGTTGGTGGTACGGGCGCGTGCCGACGCGCGGCGGGCGCCCCGGACGGTCCGGCGGCGGGCCCCGCGGCTCGCTCCGGCGGCGACCTCCTCGTCGGCCCTCGCCCCGGACACCGATGAGGGGGACGAGGCGAGCGCGGCCACGAGCGCGGCCAGCGCGCGTACGGTCGGCGCCCGGTAGAGGTCGGTCATCCGCAGCTCCGGGGCGACCTCGCGCGTCAGACGTTCGTGGACGGCCGCCATGCGCAGCGAGGTACCGCCCAGGTCGAAGAAGTTGTCGTCGAGCCCGACGTCCGCGACGCCCAGCACCTCGCACCAGACACCGGCGAGCACACGTTCGACGCGTCCGCCGCCGCGCACTCCGGGATCCGGCGCCGAGGCCGTGGCCGTCGGGTCGGGCAGCGCCGCCCGGTCGATCTTGTAGTTCGCCGTCAGCGGCAGTTCGTCCAGCAGGACGTAGGCGGTGGGCACGGCGTGGTCGGGCAGCCGCAGGCGCAGTGCGGCGCGCAGTTCGCGCGACTGGGGCGCGACGGAGTGCGCGGCCACCACGTAGGCGGCCAACTGCCGTTCCCCCAGCGGGTCGGTGAAGGGCATGACGACCGCTTCCCGCACGGCCGGCAGATCCTTCAGGACGCTCTCCACCTCGCCGGTCTCCACCCGGATCCCGGAGATCTTCACCTGGAAGTCGCGGCGCCCGACCAGCAGCAGCGTCCCGTCGTCCAGCCGTCGGGCCAGATCGCCCGTGCGGTAGACCGTCCCCCCGGCGACCGCGCCGGGGGCGAGGTAGGGGCTGTCGACGACGATCTCGCCCTCGCCGGGGCCCTCGACCGTCCGGCCGTCGTCCGGGTCCTCCAGCCGTACGGCGGTGCCCACCACGGGCGAGCCGAGCGGGAACACCCCCGTGGGCGGCCGGTAGGCGCGGCCGGCCACGCGCAGCAGGGCGCACGAGCACTCGGTGGAGCCGTAGGCCCCCGCGACCTGGCAGTGCGGGCCGAACGCGGCGCGGTACGCGTCGAGGTCGGCGAGGTGCAGGGTGTCCCCGCCGAGCGCGAGCATCCGCATCGCGGGCAGCTCGGTGCCCCGCGCCCGCATCGCTCGCACCAGCGCCCGGAAGACGGGCAGCGTGGAGTGGTAGACGGTGACGCGCTCCTCTGCCATCCACTCCAACAGCCCGGTGATACCGAGGGACTTGAGGTCGACCGGGTACAGCGCCGCGCCGGTCAGCAGCGCGGAGAAGGTGTCCTGGACCGCGGAGTCCCAGCTGTAGGCGGACTGGAGGGACAGCCGGTCCCCGGGCCCGATCCCCAGCCCGTCCGTCCAGGCCCGGGTGTGGTGCAGGACGTTGCGGTGCACCTGGGCGACCGGTTTGGGGCGGCCCGTCGAGCCGGAGGTGTAGAGCACGTACGCCTCACCGTCCGGCACCGCGCGGGTCGCCACGGGAGCGTCCGGCGTACCGCTCGCCAACTCGTCGTGGGCCAGGACCGGTTGGCCGGTGTCCAGCCGGGCGGCCAGCGGCAGGTGCTCGCGGCCGGTGACGACGGCGCGGGCGCCCGAGTCGGCGGCCATGAACGCGAGCCGCTCCTCGGGGTAGGCCGCGTCCAGCGGGACGTACGACATGCCCGCGCGCAGAACGCCGAGCAGGGCCGCGATCATGTCGGCGCCGTGGGAGAACAGCAGCGCGACGCGGTCGCCCGGGCGCAGCCCCGCCGCCGTCAGCCCGGCCGCGACCCGGGCGGAGCTCCGCTCGGTGTCCCGGTAGGTCCAGCGGACCGCGGGGGTGACCACCGCCTCGCGGTCCGGGTGCGCGGCGGCCACCGCCAGGAAGCGGTGGGCCAGGGTGTGGGCCCGCCCGGGCTCGGGGAAGGGCTGGTGGCCGGTGTCCACGGTGTGCACCGGGGCGGTCGTCACGATGCCGAACCCCCTTGCGGCGGGCCGTACTCGAAGAGCACGGACGGATGGGCGGGCCGCTCGCGCAGCTCCGCGTACACCTGCGGGGCGCTGTCCAGCGGATGCCGGGGCAGGCCCATCCCGGCCGGGCGGACGGCCCCGGAGGCGATCAACTCCAGCGCGCGGCCCAGGTTTTGCGTGACGGTGCCCTCACCCGCGGGCGCGGTGACATCCGTGAGGCCGCGGGCGTAGGAGGCGTCCCGGTAGCCCGCCCCGCAGCGGGCCGCGTACCGGATGTCGAGGTTGCCCAGGCCCACGCTGAACTCGACCCGCGCCGCGAACCGGCCCACCCCGACCAGGCGCGGCCGTCCGGGGGCGTGCCCCGCCCAGCGGGCGGCGGCGGCGACGGTCGCGTCCGCGTCACCGGTCCCGCAGAGCAGCACACACCGGCCGCCCTCCTTCGGCGGCGCGCCCGGGTCGCCGAGGAAGTCCGCACTCCCGGCGACGGCCAGCCCCAGCGCGGACGCGCCGCGCAGCCGCTCCGGCCGCTGGTCGACGAGGGTCACCCGGGCCCCGGTCGCCGCGGCCGTCTGCGCCACCAACTGGCCCACCATGCCCGCGCCGACGACGGCCACCTCGTCGTCGGGCGCGAGCGTGGCCCGGTCGACGGCGTGCACCGCGGTCGCGGCGAGATTGGCCACGACCGCCTCCGACAGCTCCAGGCCCTCCGGTACGCGGCAGCACAACCGGTAGGGCACGACGACCACATCGCCGTGCACGGCCTCGGACCAGCCCATGGCGATGACCCGGTCCCCGGGCGCGAACCTCGGGGCGCCCGGCCCGACCGCGTCCACCACGCCCGCCGAGCAGTAGCCGAGGACGTACCGCTCGCCCGTCGCGGCCGAGCGGTCCAGGTAGTGCAGTTCGGTGCCGGGGCTCACCAGGCTGCACGTGGTGCGCACCCGCAACTCGCCGCGGGCGGGCGGCTGCCGCTCGACCGTCTCGACGCGGGGCAGCGGCAGCCCGTCGGCCACCAGCTGCCGGGAGGCCAGCACCGGGACTTCGGGAAGGGTGCTCATGTCCGGTCCTCCGTCCTCGGTGCGGCGATCCACCGTTCGTCGGGGATGATGTCGAGTTCCTCCTGGTAGCCGGGGATGGGACCCTCGGGCACGGCCCTGCCGGACCGCTCGTAGGACGCGCGCCGGTTGCGCTTGCGCTCCAGCCCGAGGTTGAGCCCGTCGAGGTCGACCGGGGTGGTGGTCAGCAGCCCGCGGGCGCGGGCCTGCACCACCGCCTTGGCGCCGGTGGCGGTACGGACGAACACCCGCCCGTGCTTGGCCTGTTCGGCCGGTTTCCGCACGCTCGCGGCGAAGATGTTCGGATCGCCGTCGCTGACGCTGACGTCGGCCAGCCCCGACATCCAGTCGCCGCAGGACAGACAGCGGAAGTTCTTGTTGCCCGCCAGCACCCGCACCGCCTGCCAGAACGCGACCTGGTGCTCGCCGCCGTCGTCGGTACGGATGTTGATGTCGCCGGGGTAGACGCCCTCGCGGTAGCGCAACCGTACGACCGAGTCCAGGGGGACCCGTGCGTGCTCCCGGATGATGTCGGCGGTGCCCTCGGGGCGGGTGCTGGAGGAACAGGCCGGTTCGATCAGGAGAACGACGTGGTCCCTGGCCCAGCGGCCCGCAGCGCTGTCCATGGCCTGGAGCTTGCGCATCGCCTGGATGTGGCAGGCCACCCCGGACATCGCCACGTCGGCCTCGGGTTCGTCCAGCATGAGGCGTCGCAACGCGCCCAGATAGGGGGCGAGTTGGTAGGTGGACTGGGACGTCTCGATCAGCTGGTCCGGACGGCGCACGAGTGCGGGCGCCGCACGCCAGGGCTCGTCGTCGTCGCGGCCCATGGAGAGCACGACGTCGGCCTCGCCCGACACCAGCGCCGTCTGGAGCAGCGAGGTGATGCTGCCGCCGCTGGCGGACGCCTCGAACACGGCGGGGTCGAGCGCGTGTCCGGCGACCACCTCGCCGAAGATGCCGGTCCAGCGCTCCTCGACGGTACGGCCGCGGCCGAAGAGCCGCTCCTCGCTCTCCCGGGTCGCCGGATCGGCTCCGGGGCACACGGCCAGGCAGTCACCGCACTCGCCGCAGTCCGAGCTGGTCCAGGACTCCACGGTCAGCACCGGGTCGAGTCCGTCGAAGCCGATCACCCCGGGCGGGCAGGCGAGTTGGCACGCGCCGCAGACCGTGCACAGGTCCTGGTCGAGGATGTCCTGTTGCAGTTGGTGGAAGGGCATCTCAGGTGCCACCTCCCGACTCGGCCGCCCGCGCCGCCCCGGCCAGGCCGTCGGCCAGATACCGGTAGGCGTCCTCGTCGAGCAGCGCAGGCGGGACGATCTTCACGGTGGCGCCCTCGGGCCCGCCGCCGAACAGCAGCAGCCGGCCCCGCAGCGCCGCACCGGTGACCGCACGGGCCAGCCCCGGATCCGGGCGCCCGTCGCGCACGCAGTCGAAGGCCGCCAGCGCCCCGGCCGTCCGGACCGACGAGATCCACGCGTGCCGGGCCGCCAGCGCGGACAGGTCCGCGTGCAGCCGCTCGCCCAACGCCCGTGCCCGGCCGGGCACGTCGTCTTCGACGACGGTGTCCAGGACGGCCGCCGCCGCGGCGCAGGAGACCGGGTGACCGGAGAACGTCGAGGTCTGCACGCCGGGCGGCAGCGCGTCCAGCACCGCGCGCTCGCCCACCACGGCGGCCACGGGGAAGCCGTTGCCCAGCGTCTTGCCGAGCAGCGTCAGATCGGGGACACGTGTCATCGACTCGGCCGCGAACAGCCGTCCGGACCGCCCCAGGCCGGTGTAGATCTCGTCGAGGACCAGCAGCGCGCCTCTGGAGTGCGCCTGGCGGGAGATCTCGTCGAGCACGGCGGGGGAGACCGGCAGGACGCCTTCGGTGATCTGGACCGGTTCGAGGACGACGGCGGCGGTCCCGCCCAGGGCGTCGGCGGCGTCCAGGGCGGCCCGCAGACCGGCCGCGAAGACCGAGGCGTCGTCCGCCGCCGGACGGCGGGGATCGGGCAGCTCCGCGGTGACCACCGCACTGCCCGCCAGATCGCTGTACGCCTTGAACTCCGCCCGCCAGGTCAGCGCCAGCGCGCCGGCGGTCTTGCCGTGGTAGCCGTACCGGAAGTTCACCACCGCGCGGTGCCCGGTGGCGGCCCGGGCGATCTTCAGCGCGGTCTCCACCGCTTCCGCACCGGTCGTCGTGGGCAGCACGGCGGGCTCGGCGTAGGGAGACAGCTCCCCGATCGCGCGGACCATACGGGTCCGGGCGTCGGAGCCCAGCTTGCACCCGGTGTGGGTGAGTCTCTTGAGCTGCTTCTCGACGGCCTCGGTGACGGCGGGGTGGCCGTGGCCCAGCGTCGCCGCGCCGCTGCCGGAGGTGCCGTCGAACCAGGCTTCGCCTTCCTCGGTGTACAGCCAGGGTCCGGCCGCGGAACTGAACTCCGGGCCGAGTGTCGTACCCGTGGAACGGGCCTCGACGGCCGGTGCTTTCTTGGCTTTCTCGACGGACGGCGATTTCGGTGTGTGAGTCTTCGTCGTGTGAGTCATTTTTTCGAACCCTCGAAAACCCTGACGCCGACGGCACGCTGGACGTCGACGAAATCGGGAAATGACGTGCGGTGGCAGGCGCCCCCGGAAACCGTGGTACGGCCCGGCAGACAGGTGGCGAGAGTGGCGGCCGCCATCGCGATGCGGTGGTCCTCGAAACTCGGTGCCGTGCAGGACGCGAGCGGAATTCCGCCGGTCACCAGAAGTCCGTCGTCGCGCGCTTCGACCTGCGCGCCGAAGGCGGCGAGCATCCGCTGTGTCGTCGCCAGCCGGTCGGTCTCCTTGAAACGGAGTTCCTCCGCGCACCCGATCCAGGAAACTCCCGGCAATCGGGTGGCGACCGCGGCCAACAGGGGTACCTCGTCGATCAGGGAATGCAGGACGGCGGGTTCGTCGACGCGTATGGCCCCGACGTCCGCGAGGCCGCCGCGGACCACGATGGTTCCGGAGGGTTCACCGCCGGCCGTGACGTAATGGTCCGCGTAGGTGATATCGGCCCCCGCGCGACGTAGTACGTCGAAGAAACCGAGCCGGGTCGGATTCAGGCACACATCCGGAATGTGGAGTTCCCCGTTGTCGTCGTGCAGGAGATGTGCGGCGACGGGATAGGCGGCCAAGGACGGATCCGCCGGTATGTCGAGGAGGCCGGGAACCGTGTAGTCGCCGCCGTCGTAAACGGTGCGGTCCGGCGCCTCGATGAGTTTCGCGCCGAAAGCGGCGAGCATGCGTTCCGAGTGGTCGCGCGAGCGGACCCGGTGGTGCAGTTCCACGGGCAGGTGCGCCGCCACCGCGGCCATCAGCACGCCCGAGCGGGCCTGCGCGCTGCCGACCTTGAGCTCCACGCTCCCGGGGCGGTCGACCGGGCGGCGCACGAGCACGGGTAACCGGCCCGGTTCTCCCAAGTAGTCGATCTCGGCGCCCAGTTGGACCAGCGGTTCGACCAGCCAGTCCATGGGACGATGGCGGAGAACCTCGTCACCGTCCACCACCGCCGGCGTGCCCGCCCCGGCGAGCAGCCCGACCAGGAGCCGGGCTGCCGCGCTGGATCCGCCGGTCTCCAGATAGGGAACCCCGCGGGGCCAGGAGGCGACGGTCGCGTGCGGACGCACCGGCTGGGGTACGGGGCTGTGCGCCTGGCGCACGGTGATCTCTTCGGGCGTGACGTCCACGCCCAGTCCCAGGGCGCGCATCGCGGGAATCAGCGCACGTACGGCCTGGCCCAGATTCGCATTGCGTAAGGTGACGACCTCGGGGGCGCCGGGCAATAACGCTGCCATCAGGCCGCGATGGCTGATGGACTTGTCCCCCGGGACCGTCAGGGTCCGTAATATGTCGCTCCCCGCGGTTGCGCCTCCCTCCACCACGAGGTCCGGGGATTCGGTGGCAGGCCGGTCGAATTGCTGTGCGTCGGACAGCAAGGATTTACCTTTCGGCATTGCGGATCATTTATGACGTGAAGCTGTTGCGTGAGGCGGGCTTCCGGATTCCGGCGAGCGGTGTCGCACCTGCCGCTGGGCATGGCCCGGCATACGCGGAAAGGGCGTACGTCAGGCAGGGCGGATTCGACCTGTGGGACAGGTCGGGTCCGCGGTGGTGAATCCGGTGGAGCGGCTCAGTGGTCTTGTGGCGAAGGGCCGGCGCGCGCCGGCCCTTCCGATGTAGAACGACCGGTCGGAATAATGAGGCCGGGTTGCCCCTGGCTGTTCCATTACCCGCTGCCCCCCATGTCGTGCCGGTCGCCCATGGTGCATCGAAACCATATTGCCTCGAACGGAAACGTGCCCACCTCAAGTTCGCATCATTCGGGCTTGATGGGATCAATGAGTGTTGCGCACGTCACATCAAGGAATCTCCAAGAATGAGACTCGCGGCGCGTGGAAGTGTTAGTAGCTGGGGGTATGCCGGATTGCGGGGTTTGTTGCTGGGGCCGGTGCCTCGACGAGGTGGCCGCAGGGTTCGTGAGGAACCGGTTGGTGACCGGCTGACCGGCTGAAGGGCGTCACGCCCAACTCCGGGGAATCCGGCGAGTTTCCGTGCATCCACCCAGGTCACGCGCCCGGCCGCCGAGTTGCTCGGCAGGCATCCCGGCTACGGCTTCGCGGGCGTCGGGGTGAGCACCGCCGTCGGGAACCACACGCAGGAGACGGACGCTCCGTCACCTACGCGTACGACGCGGACGGCACCGTGGCCGTGACCAACCCGTACGACGACGAAGGGCGGGTGACCCGCCAGGGCGCACCTCCCGGGGGCGCCTTCGGGTTCGGCTACGACGACCCGTCATCGACGACGCGACCACGCCGTTCGGCACGGCGCTGGAACGGATGCTGAGCCTCGATCCCAACGAGACCGTGCCGCGCAGCCACGAGATACTGCGCCGTTGCTCCTGGGCCCCTGCCCTCCTGGATGCGTCTGGCCCCGGACGGGGACGCGGCCGACCACGCCTGACGTTCTCCCCGACTCCCCGGTCAGGACGGGCGCCGCCGCAGGGTCGCGCTCGGCGACTCGCCGAACTCCGCCCGGTACGCCTGCGAGAAACGCCAGGCGTGGGAGAAGCCCCATTCCATCGCGATCCCTCCCACCGTGGCCTCGTCCGCGGCGCCCGCGGCCAGCAGTTCGATGTGCGCGCGGTGCAGCCGGGCCTTCTTGAGGTACTGGCTGGGCGACATGCCGACCTGCTTCTTGAAGCCGATTTCCAGGGCGCGCAGCCCGATCCCGACCTCCCGCGCGACGTCCACCACCGTGAGGTGCGCCGTCTCCTCGGCGTGGATGACGTCGATCGCGTGCCGGACCGCCCGGTTGGAGATCAGCGGCGCGGGATCGCGGAGGGCCGCGGAGTAGTTGTGCTCAAGTCCGAACAGCACGGTCGTCAGGGTGTGTTGGCGCAGCTGCCGTTCCATGGCGGGCGGTGGAGCGAGGCCCGCGGTGCTGAGGGAGGAGGTCAGCAGGTGGAGGGAGCCCAGCATCGCCGCCCGGGAGGCGACCGACTCGACCCGCGGCACGAACCGCAGCGTCTCGACGCCGGTGTCGGGGAGCATCCCCGCGAGCTCCGAGCGCAGTGCCTCGATGTCGACGCGCAGGAAGACGACCGTGCAGTCCTCGCTCCACCGCATGTGGGTGCTGGTGCCCTCGGAGAGGGCGACATGCGTCCGGCCCGGCACGGCGACGAACTCCTCACCCTGGTGAGCGGCCGCGATCGTCCCCGTCAGCGGGACCAGGACCGTCATGTACCGGCTCTGCGGGGGACTGTCGACCGTGACCTCCGTGCCCATCCTCAGCAGACAGAGCGAGATGCTGCCGAAACCGGCGACGCTCAGCGCCGCGTCGAACGCGGATCCGTCCCCGCGGACCGTGAGCCGCTGCGGCGCCGTCACCTGGCACAACTCGCTCTCCGCCCGGGTCGGGTCACTGGTGTGGAACCGCTCGTAGCCGGTGAGGAGGTGCCCTATGCCGGTCGGGGTGACATCCGTGCTCAACCTCACCGCTCTCACCGCCTTTGGTGTGGACGAGCCGATTCACGACAGGGGCCGGTTGGTCATTCTGCCGCAGGCCGTCGAGGAGAGGGCCGGGGTGATCGGCCTCTTGGCTATCGTTAGCACGATGCGGCGCCACTCGTGATGCTGTCAAGGCGCCTGAACAGGCCAGTGAAACCGGCCGGAACGCATCCTCGCAGGGAGAAGCCCTCGATCCTTCATGACGATTTCGGAAGCCTGAGTGCTATCGTTAGCAAACCGATCGCGGAGTGTGCGGCTCGGCGGCGCGCTCCCGGACGGCAAGGCCGGGCAATCGATCGCCGAACAACAGAGAACAACAGAGGCGGAGCACAGGCTGTGACCAAGGATCACGAACCCGTCGTTCTTCTCACCGACCGGGCATGGCCGGACGACAGCATGGAACGCGAGGTGCTCGAACGGGCGGGGCTGCGACTGGTCGGCGGCCCGGCGGAGCCCGCGCCCGCGGAGACCATCGAGGCGCTCGCGGCGGAGCACCGGCCCGCGGCGATCCTGACCTGCTGGGCCCCGGTGTCCGCCGCCGCCCTCGCGAAGGCGGCCCCGCTGCGGGTCGTCGCACGGATGGGTGTCGGGCTCGACAACATCGACGTGGCCGCCGCCACCGAGCGGGGTGTGCTGGTCACGAACGTGCCCGACTACTGCGTCGAGGAGGTGTCCGACCACGCCGTCGGACATGTACTGGCCTGGACGCGCGGGCTGGCCGCCGCCGACCGCGAGGTGCGGGCGGGGCGGTGGCACCCGGGCGGGCTCCGGCTGCGCAGGCTCTCGACCCTGACGTGCGGCGTGGTCGGGTTCGGGCGGATCGGCCGGGCCACCGCGGCGAAGCTGCGCGCGCTGGGCGCGCGCGTGGTGATCAGTGATCCGCACCCGCCGGCGGACACCGGGGGCGCGGCCGTTCTCGGCCTCGACGCGTTGCTCGCCCACAGCGACGTCGTCATCCTGCACGCGCCCCTGACCGACCGGACCCGGCACCTGATCGGGGCCCGGGAACTGGCGCTGATGCCCGCGGGCGCGCTGCTGGTCAACGTCAGCCGCGGCGGCCTGGTCGACACCGGCGCCCTGGTGGCCGCACTGCGGTCGGGACACCTCGGCGGCGCCGGCCTCGACGTACTCGAAGAGGAACCGTCCGTTCCGGCGGAGCTGCTGGCCCACCCCGGAGTGGTGATCACCCCGCACACCGCCTTCTCCTCGGACGCCTCGGTGGCCGATCTGCGACGAAACGCCGCCGCCGAAGTCGTACGCGTGCTGCGCGGCGAGCCACCCCACCACCCCTGCAACCGGCCGACCACCCTTCCGTCGTACGGAGCATCGTCATGAGCGTGATCAGCAGTGTGCACGGCCGCCAGGTGTTCGACTCCCGTGGCCGCCCCACCGTGGAGGTCGAGGTCGGCCTCGACAACGGCGTCGTCGCCCGCGCCTCGGTACCCTCCGGCGCCTCCACCGGCACCTACGAGGCCCACGAAGCGCGCGACGGCGACATGGACGTCTTCGACGGCCTGGGCGTGCTGTCCGCCGTCGGACACGTCAACGGCGAGATCGCCGCCGCACTGCGCGGACGCGACCCGGGGGACCAGCGCGGCTGCGACACGCTGCTGCGCGAACTCGACGGAACCGCCACGCTGGCGCGGCTGGGCGCGAACGCGGTGCTCGGCACCTCCCTCGCGGTCTGCCGGGCATCGGCCGTCGCCTCCGGGCAGCCGCTGTACCGCCGTATCGCCGAACTCGCGGGCGTCACCGCGCCGACCCTGCCCATGCCGATGGTGAACATCCTCTCCGGTGGCCTGCACGCGGGACGGGGGATGGACGTCCAGGACTTCCTCGCCGTGCCCGTCGCCGCGACCTCGGTGCTCGAAGCCATCCGCCTCGTCGCCCGGGTGCGCGCCTCCGCGGCCGAGGTGTGCGCCGAACGCGGGCTGCCGACCCTGCTGGCCGACGAGGGCGGACTCAGCCCCGGCTGCCGGACCGGCCGCGACGCGCTCGAACTGTTCTGCGCCGCGGTGGAACGCGCGGGACTCACGCCCGGCATGGACATCGCCATCGCCATCGACGTGGCCGCGACCGCGCTGTTCGACCCCGCGACCGGCGAGTACCACCTCCGCAGGGAGGGCCGCCGGGTCGGCACCGCGGAGATGATCGAGACGGTCGCCTCCTGGGTCGACGACTTCCCGGTCCTGTCGGTCGAGGACGCGCTCGACGAGGAGGACTGGGCGGGCTGGCGCACCTTGACCGAGCGGCTCGGCGGCCGGGTCCACCTCATCGGCGACGACCTGTTCACCACCAACCCGCGGCGGCTCGCACAGGGCGTCCAACAGGGCTGCGCGAACGGGGTGTTGGTGAAACTCAACCAGAACGGAACGCTCTCCGGGACCCTCGACGTGGTCGCCGCCGCCACCGCCGCGGGCTACGTTCCCGTCGTGTCGGCGCGGTCGGGGGAGACCGAGGACGACTTCCTCGCCGATCTCGCGGTCGGTACGGCGGCGGGCCAGATCAAGGTGGGTTCGGTACGTTCCTCGGAGCGCCTGGCCAAGTACAACCAGCTGGTGCGCATCGCCGAGGACCGCACCCTGCGCTTCAGCCCGCTCCCGGTACCCGGCCTGGAGCCCGCGCAGTGACCGCCCCCGACTCCCGCTCGCAGGTACAGGCGTTCCTGCACCGACAGGGGTTGCTCGCCGAGGGGGCGGACGCCGAAC
Source organism: Actinobacteria bacterium OK074 (assembly GCA_001298575.1). Lineage (GTDB taxonomy): Bacteria > Actinomycetota > Actinomycetes > Streptomycetales > Streptomycetaceae > Streptomyces. Next base: position 26,118 of record LJCV01000220.1, on the reverse strand, counting down.
TCACACCGCTGACCGGCGGGGTGTCGTCGGACCTGTGGCGGGTCGACCTGCCCGGCGGTCGTTCCGTGTGCGTGAAGTCGGCGCTGGCACAGCTCAAGGTCGAGCGGGAGTGGCACGCGCCCGTCTCCCGCAACCGTGTGGAACACGACTGGCTGCGGTTCGCCGCCGGGGTCGCGCCGGGCCAGGTGCCCCGCGTGCTCGCCCACGACGGCGACGCCGGCCTCTTCGCGATGGAGTTCCTGCCGCCGGAGCACTACCCCGTGTGGAAGTCCCACCTGCTGGCGGGGCGCGTGGACGTGGACGCCGCCGCCGCGGTCGGCGACCTCGTCGGCCGACTGCACTCGGCGAGCGCCGCGGCCCCGGACACCGCGGCGGTCTTCGCCACCGACGACAACTTCGAGGCGCTGCGCATCGAACCGTATCTACGGGCCACCGCGCGCGTGCACCCGGATCTGCGGGAGCGGTTCGACGCCCTGATCCCGGCGACGACCGGCACGCACCTGGCCGTCGTGCACGGCGACGTCAGCCCGAAGAACATCCTGCTCGGCCCCGACGGGCCGGTGCTGCTCGACGCCGAGTGCGCCTGGTTCGGCGACCCGGCCTTCGACCTCGCGTTCTGCCTCAACCACCTGCTCCTCAAGGCCGTGAAACTGCCGCACCGCGCCGCCACGCTGCGCGCTTCCGCACAGGCACTGGCCGCCGCGCACGCACGCCACCTCGACTGGGAGCCCCCGCAGGCGTTCGACGGGCGCGTCGCGGCACTGCTGCCCGCCCTCGCGCTCGCGCGCGTCGACGGCACCTCCCCGGTCGAGTACCTCGACACCGCGCAGCGGCAGCACGTGCGCGCGACCGCCCGGACGCTACTGCGGGAGCCCGCACCGACCGTGGCCGAGGTGCTCGCCCGATGGACGCGGGAACGCCACTCCGCCACGGCCTGAAGCAGCCGAGAACCACGACCGGCCGCCCGCGAGACCATCGCGCGGGCGACCGGGTCGGACTACCGGGCCGGTCTGCTTCTGCCGGGCGGAGCGGTACTCCCACGGAAGACGACCGAACCGGGCGACACCGAGGCGAAGGCACCGTCGTCGTCACCGGGCCGACTGCTCAGCCGACGGACGAACCACAGACCGCAGGACGCGGCGATCTCCCTGATCGGCAGGTGGATCGTGGTGAGACCGGGCCCCCACCAGGAGAACCCGGTCTCGTCCCCGAAGCCGACGACGGAAAGTTCCTGCGGCACCTTGACACCGCCGCGGAACAATTCGTCCACCGCCCCGACCGTGTGCTGGACCGCGCCCAGCACGACGGCGGTGGGCGCCTGCGGCAGCTCCAGCAGCCGCCGCAGCGCGTCCCGGCCGTGCTCGACCGAGGACGGCGGACCGAGTTCGACCCAATCCGCCCGCTGCGGCAGACCGGCATCGCGCAGGCTCTGGTGATAGCCCTCCAGCCGCTGCGCGCCGGTGGACCGCTCGGCCGGACCGCCGACGTAGGCGATACGGGTGTGCCCCCGCTCGACCAGGTGGCCGGTGGCCTCCCGCAGCGCCTGCCGGTCGTCGAGGCCGAACCACTGAGTCCCCAACGACGGGTGTTTGCGCAGGAGTTGTACGTGCGGGATGCCCTGGAGCAGCTTCACCGAGTCGCCGTGCGGACGGGACGTCGGGACGATGACGATGCCGGCCACCCTGCTTGCCGCCAGTTCGCGCAACTGCCGCAGCTCGGTGGTCCGGTCGTCGTTCGTCTCGGCCAGCATGAGCTGATAACCCTGGGCCACCATGACCGAGGACAGCTCGTGCGCGATCGTCACGAAGAAACTGTTGCGGATATCGGGAATCACGAGCCCGACGACATTGCTCGAAGCGCCCCGCATCATCCGCGCCGCGAGATTGCCCACATAACCCATTTCGGCGGCGGCCTCACGCACCCGCACCTTGGTCTGCTCACTGATCCGCCGGTCGTCGGCCAAAGCCCGGCCGACGGTGGACACCGACAACTGGAGCCGTTCCGCGAGGTCCTTCGTCGTGACCACTGTCCACCTCTTGCCCAGACTCCGTCAGGTCAACGCATTCGATGCTGACGATAGCACCGAGATGGGCCGGGAACTCTCCCGCGCGGAGCGCGGCCCGGTTATCGCTCGATCGCCTTCCGGGACAGGGAGACCAGCGTGGAGTCGTCCACCTGCGATCCGTCCCACATGGCGGTGAGGCGGGTGATCCTGCGCCAACGGTCCAGCTCAAGGGCGATGACACCCCGGAGAACGGGACCGTCGGAAGCGGTCCATTCATAACCGCCGCCGACCGCACTGCCGACGACATGGCGAACCGCCGTACTTCCACCGGCGTACGGCAGCAGGGCGGCGGCGTCGGTGAGGTAGGAACCGATACTTCTGGGGCCGATGATCTGCACGTGTGCCGGAATGTCCTCGAAAACGGCGCCGGGCGCGAAGAGTTCCGCCGCGTTCGCCCCGTCGCCATCGCGCAGAACCCGGGCGAGTTCGTACGAGACGTGTTTCATCGTGCGCGCCGCGGTTTCTCCGACGGTGGATTCACGGAAGTCGGCAGGGAATTGATCCGCGGGCAGTTTCAGCTGGGCCGTGTTGGAGATTCCGAAATGCCGGCCGTCCCAGTAGTCGATCTGCCGGGCTATTTTCCGGTCGTTGAAGTTGACGACACCCACCGCGCGGATCTCGGAGGGCCCGAACAGACCGGCGGTGTCGGTGAAGAACACGATGGCACTGGTCGAATCGCCGAGGATCCGGGTGGGGTAGGACTTGCCGTCCTTGGGCCAGGTCGGCATGAACTGGCCCATCGCGGTGAGCAGTGAGTCCCAGTCGTACCAGGCCCATCCCAGTACGGCGTCGATGTAGGTGACGGGGTGGTGCGAGAAGAAGTCGGTCGTCCCGGCCGGGTCGGCCGCGCTCTTGCGGGCGAGGTAGGCCCGGACCAGCAGGGTCACGTCCGTGGTGGCGTGGGAGCCGTCGATGACGACGTCGACGCCGGGGAACACGAACCCGTCACCCGCACCGGCGGCCGACGTGGTCGACGCGGCCGACGCGCTCTGGGCGGGAACCAGGGACGCGGCGGCGATCCCCGCACCACCGAGCGCGGCTCCGCGCAGCAGGCCACGCCTTGCCATGCCGTTGCCCGCCTGCTTCTCGACTCTCATACTGTGCCTCCTTGTTGGTGCGGCCCGCGCTCTTCGGCACCCGTCCATGTGCCGCTTCCAGCACCCGTCCAGGTGCCGGGGGCGTCGGGACCCGCTGGTCGAACTGGTCGAACTGGTCGAACACGGTCGGCCGATGCTCACGCGGTCTCGGGGACGGCGGTGGACTGCCAGTTGACGACCCTCCAGTCGTCTCCGGCCGGGGCCCACACAATCGTGTAGCGGTTCCGCACGCCCTGGAGCACATGCCCGCCGGCCTCGGCCGAAATGGTCGCGACACCGCCGAGGAAGGCGAGGCCGCCGTGGAAACGGACGGTCTCGTCGGCGCAGTCGATGGCGAGGTACTTCCTCTTCCCCGAGCCGAGGGCGCCCAGCAGGCTCTCCTTGGAGTCCACCCGGGCATTGCCGTGGATCCACACCATGTCGTCGGCGAACATGGCGGAAAGGGCGGGGACGTCGGCGCGGATCATGGCTTCGCGACGGTCCTGGTCGAGCCGGAGAACGATTGTGGGATCGGTCATGGTGCTGCTCCCTGTGCGCGGTGCCGGTCGGGGCTTTCTCAGTGCTCCTTGACGATCTCGACACTCAGGCGGCCGAGCCCGGTGATCTCCCCCTCAAGAACGTCCCCGGGACCGAGATACCGGCCCAGCGCCGACTCCAGGCGCGACGGGCATCCGGTGGAGACGACGTCGCCGGGCTCGACCGTCATGTGCTCGGTGATCTGGACGAGTTGCTCGGCGACGGACCACATCATGTCGCGGGTGTGGAAATCCAGCCGCAGGTCGCCGTTGGTCCAGAACCGCAGTCGAAGGTTCTCGGGGTCGACGAAACGGGCGGGGACGATGCCCGGTCCCATCGGGCAGCTGTCGTCGAACGCCTTGCCCGCGAAGAGGTCGAACTTGACCACGTGCTTGGGGTGGAGCTGCCAGTCGCGCGCGGAGAGGTCCATGAGCACGGTGTAACCGGCCACGTGGTCCATGGCGTTGTCGAGGGTGAGGTGCCGCCCGGTCCTGCCGATGACGACGGCCAGTTCGATCTCGAAGTCGAACTTCTCGCTCTGGGCGGGGTAGCGCACCGACCTGCCGGGCCCGACCAGGGTGGTGGTGGGCGGCTTGAGGAAGAAGATCGGGTAGTTCGCCTCCTTGTCCCACGAGGTGAAGCCGGCCTCGTGGTGCATGTGGTCGAGGTAGTTGCCGCCGGTGAGGATGACCTTCCGCGGGTACAGCAGCGGCGTCAGGACGTCCTCGGGCGCGGCCGGAGGCGGCAACGGGGGAGTGGTGTCGGTGCCGTCGGCGAGGCGCTCGGCGGCCCGGACGAGCAGGGGCTCGGTCCGCTCCCAGTGGTCGAAGACGTTCAGCAGGCCGCGGCCCGGATCGGGTTGGAGCGTCTCGGGCGCCACGTCGGCGAGGGCCCAGTGGCGGTCGCCGACACACAGGGCAGGGGTCGGCGTGCCGTTCACCCGCAGGGTCATCACGGAGAAGGCCAACTGGATCAACTCCTTTGTGTCTTCTGTCTCTTCGTCTGTCTCTTCGGCGAGAAAGGCCAGGCCAAGAGGGGTTGGGGGTGGTTCCAAGCTTGGGACCGCCACGCGGCCGGCGGGAGTCGGGATCCGAACGACCGCAGGGCACTTTGCGAACCCGCTGCCGCGGCCGGGCGGTTGTCGGCCCGACGGTCCGACGCGGCGGTTCGGAAAGCGACTGCGGGTGGTGCGCCCTGCGAACTGGGGGACCCGGGGCCTGCGTTCATAGCCTTGGGGAGACCGCTCGGGCCCAAGAGCCGGACGGGGCCGCCGACGTGAGTCACCGGCCGCGCACGCGCTGAGTTCCGGTCAGCGCCGTGGGCAGCGGGGAGCGGCGTCGTGCCCCTGCCGGTGACCGCCCCGTTTCAGCCGCCCCGATGCCAGGAGTGAGGACCGCCATGACTGCCATCAGCGAAGACCCGACCGAGCGACTGCTCAAGGACACCCGCCCGGACGCCGAGCTGTCGCGCGAGGAGGTTGTCGCCCGCAACCTCGCGGCGGTCGCGTCGCACTTCCACAACGAGAACCCCATGGACATCGACAAGGCCGTCCTGGTGCGACGGTTCGCCACGGAAGAGGTCGTCTTCGACGACCGGATCATCCACCGCACTGTCGTCGACGACCTGGTGCCGAACCTCCCGTACGAGGTGGGGGACCAGGTCAGCGTCCGCCTTGTGCACTGCTTCCAGATGCGCGACGGCAGGATCGCGCGCGAGATCGGCTACGAGGTCTGGCGGGAGAAGGACTCCGCCAGCGATCACGACTCCATCCCCGACGACGCCGTCGTCCAACTCCACGACCCCGCCGCATAGTTACCGCCCGGCCGCCGGGAACCTCACCCGTCGAGCCGAGCGGCGGAACGGGTTTCCACACCCGAATACCAAGACCAGGTACCAAGACCAGGAGCATCGCCATGGCAGAAGCGCTCAGCTACCCCCAGAAGACGATCGGTGACCTGGCGCCCAAGCTGGCCGAGCTCAGCGACGACGTGCTGTACGGCGACGTCTGGGAGCGCCCGGGCCTGTCGAAGAGGGACCGGAGCCTGATCACGGTCGCCGCCCTGGTGGCGCTCTACCGCGGCGACCAGCTCGAATTCCACCTGGGCAGGGCGTTGGAGAACGGGGTGACCACGGACGAACTCGCCGAGGCATTCACCCACCTCGCGTTCTACTCCGGCTGGCCCACCTCCGTGACCGCGATCACCCGCCTGCGGAACCTGCTCGAAGGCGACGCCGCCGCCTGACCGGCCGTGTCACCGGGCTGGAGGACCGCGATCACACGTGACCTTTCAAGACCCCGGCACGACAGCGTGACAGCACACACGGCGCGGGACCGCCGCGTCGACACGATCGGACCACTGTGGGAGGTGGCACATGGGTACCCCGAAGTTTGCCCACGTCGTACTCCAGACCAACGACATCGCGGCCATGCGGGACTGGTACTGCACGTTGCTCAACGGCCATGTGGTGTACGAGGGGCACGGGCTGTCCTTCGTCACCTTTGACGAGGAGCACCACCGCATCGCGTTCCTGCGACCGCCGGTGAAGCTGGACGCCAAGTCGCCGACGGCGGCCGGGATGCACCACTTCGCCTACACCTTCGACCACCTCGACCAGCTGCTCGGCCGCTACCTCGAACTGAAGGCCGACGGGATCGAGCCGCACATACCCGTCCAGCACGGGGTCACCACGTCGCTCTACTACCGGGACCCGGACGGGAACTTCGTCGAGCTTCAGATCGACAACTTCCCGGTGCCCGAGAACGCGACCGCGTACATGATCGGTCCGGAGTTCAGCGCCGACCCGGCGGGAGTCGCCTTCGACCCGGAGAAGTTGCTCGCGGCCCGCAGGGAGGGGGTCGGCGTGGACGAACTGATCACGCGCTCCTGGGCGAAGGCCACCAGCCCCGACCTGCCCGATGCCGTCGAGGTCCTGGCCAATGGCTGACCGCTCGACCGCGTTTCGAAACATTCGAAGAACGGGTGCAGGGTTTTGGATCTCAAATCGCAGAGATCGGCGATCAATGCACAATTGACCAACTCGGCAAAAGCTTGACCAGGAACGAAATTGTACCTGAGCAAGTTTCCGATCAACGAATGTTTCGGAATAATCGTCGAAACCATTGACAGCTGACAGGGCCATATCAAAACTGTTCGCCGTCGGCAGGGCTCCGTAACTGCCGGCCCGGGCCGCAACCGCGCCCCGGTTCCCCGGTGGCCGACGACCCATGTCTTCGTGTCACGCTGCCCGACTTCCGTCGGTCTCCGTCGGCTTCCGCCGGCCTCCCGAGGACGAGGAGGAAGCGCGCACATGTACGACGCACCCGCACCCCGCACGACGACCCGCAGTGGCGACCGGTACCGCAGAGACGGCGGATTCGGACCGCTCGGCCGTTTCAGGCTGTTCATCAGCACTGTCTGCACCGCGGCGCTGGTCGCCGTGGCCGCGATGGCCCTGCCCGGCACCGCCCACGCCGACACGGTCGTCACCACGAACCAGACCGGCACCAACAACGGCTACTACTACTCGTTCTGGACCGACTCACCGGGCACGGCCTCCATGAACCTGGCCGCCGGTGGCAACTACAGCACCTCCTGGAGCAACACCGGGAACTTCGTAGCCGGCAAGGGCTGGGCCAACGGCGGACGCAAGAGCGTGACCTATTCGGGCACGTTCAACCCGTCCGGCAACGGCTACCTGTCGCTCTACGGCTGGACGTCGAACCCGCTCGTCGAGTACTACATCGTCGACAACTGGGGCACCTACCGGCCCACCGGAACGTTCATGGGCACCGTCACCAGCGACGGCGGTACGTACGACATCTACAAGACGACGCGGTACAACGCCCCGTCCGTCGAGGGCACCAAGACCTTCGACCAGTACTGGAGCGTCCGGCAGTCGAAGAGGACGGGCGGCACCATCACCACCGGCAACCACTTCGACGCCTGGGCCCGCGTCGGCATGCCCCTCGGCGGCTTCAGCTACTACATGATCATGGCGACCGAGGGATACCAGAGCAGCGGCAGCTCCAACATCACGGTGGGCGAGGCGAGTTCGGGTGGCGGCAGTGGCAGCGCGTGCACCGCGACGCTGTCCGCGGGCCAGTCGTGGAGCGACCGGTACAACCTCAACGTGGCGGTGACGGGTTCGAGCAACTGGACCGTGACGATGAACGTCCCCGCTCCGGCGAAGGTCCTCTCTACCTGGAACATCAACGCCGCCTACCCCAGTGCCCAGGTCCTGACCGCCACGCCCAACGGCAGCGGCAACAACTGGGGCGTCACCATCCAGCACAACGGCAACTACACCTGGCCGACGGTCTCCTGCACCGCGAGCTGACCACCGTCCCGCGAGGCTGAAGGAGCACTCGGCATGAGAAACATCGGCATGAGAAACAGCAGAACGCGTCTCCCGTTACGTTCCCTGATCACCAGGTTCGCCGTCGTCGCCCTGGCGGCAGCGAGCACCCTGACCGTCCACGCCGCCGCCCCCGCTCAGGCCGCCACCTGCACCGGGTACGTCGGGCTCACCTTCGACGACGGCCCGTCCGGCAGCACTCCCGCCCTGCTCAACGCGCTCACGCAGAACGGGCTGCGGGCCACGATGTTCAACGAGGGCCAGTACGCCGCCGCCTACCCGGCCCAGGTGCGGGCCCAGGTCAGCGCCGGAATGTGGGTCGGCAACCACAGCTACACCCACCCGCACCTGACCACGCTCAGCCAGACACAGATCGACTCGGAGATCTCCCGGACCCAGCAGGCCATCGCGAGCGCGGGCGGCGGTACGCCGAAACTGTTCCGGCCGCCGTATGGCGAGACCAACGCGACGGTGAAGGCGGTCGAGGCCGCGTACGGCCTGACCGAGATCATCTGGGACGTGGACTCGCAGGACTGGAACGGCGCCAGTACCGACGCCATCGTGGCGGCCGCCGGCCGGCTCACCAGCGGCCAGATCATCCTGATGCACGACTGGGCCGCCAACACCCTCGCCGCGATCCCGCGGATCGCGCAGGGACTGGCGGCACGCGGCCTGTGCGCCGGCATGATCTCACCGACGACCGGCCGCGCCGTCGCTCCCGACGGCGGATCGGGCGGTGGCAGTGGCAGCGCGTGCACCGCGACGCTGTCCGCGGGCCAGTCGTGGAGCGACCGGTACAACCTCAACGTCGCCGTCACGGGCTCCAGCAACTGGACCGTGACGATGAACGTCCCCGCTCCGGCGAAGATCCTCGCCACCTGGAACATCAACGCCGCCTACCCCAGTGCCCAGGTCCTGACCGCCACGCCCAACGGCAGCGGGAACAACTGGGGCGTCACCATCCAGCACAACGGCAACTACACCTGGCCAACGGTCTCCTGCACGGCCAGCTGACCCCGGAAAACCCCGAACACCGTACCCGTGGCGCGGCGGCCGTGACCGCCGCGCCACACGACGGCGTCGAGCAGCGGCAGCGGTCGGGCGACGCGCGCCCTCAGCACCGGTTCACGTCCCGGAGGCGCCCGCACCCGGCCGTCGCACCATGGAGACGTCGATCGGGTCCTGAGCCTCGACAGCGAACCCGTGGCGTTCGTACAGCCGACGGGCGGCGCTGCCCTGGAGGACGTTCAGGCGTACGGGAACGCCATCGGCGTCGGCGCGACGCAGCAGTGTGCGCAGGACGGCCGAACCGAGGCCCCGGCCCTGGACACCCGGGGCGAGATAGAAATGCTCCAGCCACCGCCCGTCCTCGGCCGGCCGCACGGTGACGCAGCCCGCGAAGGCGCCGTCGGCCACGACGACCGAGGTGTGCCGCGGGGAGAAGGAGTCCCGCAGCCGCTGCCGGACCCGGTGCTCGTCGAACCGGCCCAGCCGCTCCAGGTCCGGGCGCAGCACCACCGCCCGCAACTCGGCGATCACCTCGACGTCCGCCTGCTCCGCGGAACGCAGCCCCCAGTCCAGGGGGCGGTCCGAGCCGGCCTCGGGCGCCGCCCGGTCCGGCCGTATCCGATCGTGCCGCGTGCGCATGTCCATGGCCGGAGTATTCCAGCGGCCCGCTGCGGCCGGTGCGCGGCGTGATCGTTCACCGCCGGGTGTGTGCGTCGGCCGTACGGATGATGGAAAAAGGAGGTGCCCAATGACGCGATAATGATGGATTCCGCCCCTTCAGTATTACCCCGCGGCCCGCCTAGCGTTGCGCCCATGTAGACGGCCTGGCGGTCGGCTGATGAGTGCTTCTTCGGCCTTGCGAGAGGTCCTTCGAACGTTCCGCGGAGAGCCATGGACCAGCCTTGACGGTTTCTGGAGGGAGAGGGCGATGGCGCCTGCGGAACTACTCAGCGGAAGCCGATGGCGGGCATCGGCGGGGGAGGGGCGGACCCGGGACGCCACGTCGCCCTTCGACAGCAAGACCGTCGGCACCGTGACGGTGGCCGGCCCCGAGGACGTCGAGGCGGCGGGCGCCTCCGCGCGGAGCGGTGCCCGGCAATCGGTGCCCGCGTTCGCGAGGGCGAACTTCGGCCATCCGGTGCGGAGTTGATCGTATGAGCAAGCATGCCGTGGTGGCCCTCGGCCCCGTCGACGTCGACACAGTGGCCCCGGCCCTCGGGGACCGGGGCACCTTCGTCGCGGACCCCACCCCCGACGCCCTCGCCGTCGCCGAGGGCGCCATCGTCCGCGCCGACCGGCGGGGCGACGAGGACCTCCTGCGGCGCGCCCCGGCTGCGGGTCATCGCCCGCATCGGTGTCGGTGTCGACCTGGTCGACGTGGCGGCGGCCTCCGGCCGCGGGATCTCCGTGGTCATCACTCCGAACAGCGGCAGCCTGACCCCGCACGCGCCGCTCGTCGAGGAGACCCGGCACCTCGTGGACGAGCGGTTGCCGGCCCGCGTCGGACCGGGCGCGATCCTGATCATTTGCGGGCGCGGCGGCCTGTTCGACCCGGACGCCACCCTGGCCGCCCTGGAGTCGGGCAGGCCGGCGGGCGTGGGAGTGGACGTGTTCGAACCCGAACCGGCCCTCTACCATCCGTTGTTCGACCACCCCGACGTCGTCATGACCCCGCATCCGATGGGTATGACATGCCGGGCCATGACCCTGACCTTCGTCGACGTGGCGCGCGGTGTCGCCGACGTCCTCGCCGGCCGCGCACCGGCCGCGGTCGCCAACCCCGAGTGGAACCACCGAAAGGCCACAGCATGACCACCTCCTCCCTGAACAGGATCGCCGGTGCCCCCATCTCCTGGGGAGTGTGCGAAGTCCCCGGCTGGGGCTACCAGTTGACGCCCGAACGCGTGCTGAACGAGATGCGCGAGGTCGGCCTGGCCGCCACCGAGTTCGGCCCCGATGGCTTCCTGCCAGGCGAGCCGGACGCCATGGCGCGCACGCTGGCCGACCACGACCTGCACGCCGTCGGCGGCTTCACCCCGCTGCTGCTGCACGTGCCCGGACACGACCCGCTGCCCGGGGCCGAACAGCTCCTGGCGGGCTACGACGCCTCCAAGGCCGAGGTGCTGGTCCTGTCGGCCGTCACCGGCCAGGACGGCTACGACTCCCGCCCCGAACTCGACGCCGACGGCTGGAAGTTGCTGCTCTCCAACCTCGACCGGCTCGCCTCGCTGGCCGCCGAACGCGGCGTCCGCGCCGTGCTGCACCCGCACGTCGGCACGATGATCGAGAACGGCGACGAGGTCCGGCGTGTCCTGGAGCACTCGGCGATCTCGCTCTGCCTCGACACCGGCCACCTCCTCATCGGCGGCACCGACCCCGCCGAACTCACCCGGCAGGCGCCCGAACGCATCGCCCACACCCACATGAAGGACGTGGACGCCTCCCTCGCCGCCAAGGTCCAGGACGGACGGCTCAGCTACACCGACGCCGTACGCAAGGGCATGTACCGCCCGCTGGGCGCCGGCGACGTGGACGTCCAGGCCATCGTCACCCACCTCGGCGCCCGCGGCTACGACGGCTGGTACGTCCTCGAACAGGACACCATCCTCACCGCGGAGCCCACCGCGAAGGGACCGGTCGAGGACGTGTGGGCCAGCGCCGAATACTTGCGCACGGTGCTGCGCGGCGTCGCGTAGCCGTATACGCAGCTGATGTGTTTTTGATGTCTTCTGAGGGATTGACCGGTGTCAGCGGAACATCGAAGAATATCGGGGCACCGTCTGCCCGTTCTTCTTTCCATTCGTTGCATGCCGGCGTCTTTTCCCGAACATGAGGAATCCAGGAAACAGAAATGACCGCTGACGAATTTCTGGCCACGTGCTGGACCACCGCGGGCGACGCCCGTCCCGACCAAGAGGACCAGCGCAGTCCACTGAACCTCCGGGAACGGGTGGAAGCGGCACGCGACGCCGGATTCACCGCCTTCGGGCTGCTGTACGCGGACCTGGTGGAGGCCGAGCGTGCATACGGGCTCGCCGGAATCCGGTCGCTCTTCGCGGACAACGGAATCCAGCACGTCGAGTTGGAGCTGTTGACCGACTGGTGGGCCGACGGACCCCGGCGGGCCGCGTCGGACGTCGTCCGCGGCGGAATGCTGCGGGCCATCGAGGCGCTCGGCGCCCGCACCTTCAAGATCGGCCCCGACGTGGCGGACGAGCCCTGGGAACCCGACGTCTGGGCCAAGGAGTTCGCCGTGCTGGCGGCGCAGGCCGACGACGTGGGCGCCCGGCTCGGCGTCGAGCCGCTGCCCTGGTCCAACCTCAAGACCGTGCACGACGGGCTCCGGCTCGTCGAGGCCGCCGGGCACCCGGCGGGCGGCCTCATCATCGACGTCTGGCACACCGAGCGCGCCCACACCCCGCCCGCCGAACTGGCGGAGGTGCCCGGGGCGCGGATCGTGGGCGTGGAACTGAACGACGCCGACAGCCTGGTCGTCGGCACGCTCTTCGAGGACACCGTCCACCGGCGCCTGCTGTGCGGCGAGGGCTCGTTCGACCTGCCGGGGATCGTCGCCGCGCTGCGTACGGCGGGCTTCCGCGGGCCCTGGGGCGTGGAGATCCTCTCCGACGCGCACCGGGCACTGCCCGTCCGGGAGGCCGCCGCCGCGGCCTACCGGAGCGCCGCGGCGCTGGTGAACTAAAGGCCACAGGGGCGGCGGGGGCGAAACCACGGTCGCCCCCGCCACCCCTGTTCTACGCCGGCTGCGGGGGTGTCACGGCCACGCGGCCAGTCCGTCCAGCGTGAGGTCGAGCAGGCGTTCGGCCTGCTCGCGTTGGGCGGGCTGTGCCGAGGTGAGGGCGATGCCCGCGAGCGCGGCGCCCATGTCGGAGGCGCTGATGTCGGTGCGGATCGCCCCGGCGGCCGCACAGGCGTCCGGTTCGACGTCCTGGTCTCCAACGCCGGCACGATGGCGGTGTCGCCCCTCGACGAGCTGCGCCAGGACGACTGGGACGCGATGGTCGCGACGCACGTCACCGGCCTGCTGAACGGGAGCGGAGCGGCCCTGCCCGTCTTCCGGCGGCAGCGCTCCGGCCGGTTCGTCAACGTCGCCTCCACCGCTGCCTACGTCGTGAAATCACCGCAGGGCGTCTACGCGGCCACCAAGGCGGCGGTCAAAGTGCTGACCGAAGGATTGCGGCAGGAGTCGGGTCCCGGCCTGCGCGTCACCCTCGTCTCGCCGGGGTTCACCAACACCGAGGGGGTCGGCAAGGGGGCGAGCCCCGAGGCCGCGGCGGCGCTGGCCCGACAGTGCGACGAGATCGCCATCCCGCCCTCCGCCGTCGCGTCCGCGATCGGTTACGCGATCGAGCAGCCCGCAGACATCGACATCAGCGAGGTCGTCGTCCGGCCCACCGTGCAGGAGTGACGGCCGGTGGCCGCACAGGCCTCACAGCAGGGTCACGGCCGTGTCGACCGCGTCCGCGCTCAGGTCGTTCCCGACCCGCCCGTCGACCCGCCGGGACACGAACGGCTCGACGAACAGCTGGAGTTGGCGTTCGGTCATGGCGCGGACGGCCTGCGTGGCGGACTCCAGCGTGGTGAGCGAACCCGGTTCATCGAACCCATCGCCACCTCGTCCTTGTCGACACTCGTGGGCCCCACGGTCACGGCATCGAAAGAAGGGCTCATTCGCGGATCTCCTGTATGCGGGCACGCGTGTCACCCGTCGCGGCCGGGGGTGAGGGGGAAAAGCCGGGACGTCCGGCTATTTCAGGTGTAGAGGTCGCCGCTACCAGCGTCAAGTAAATGTTCTGGCATCTTGCCTTGATGGATAAATGATGTCATTGCAAATGTTGACCTCTGGGTGGCGTGACGGTTCTATCTCGGCATAGGAAACAGCCGTGTTAACGGCATGCGATGTGCAGTGTCCGCTTGGTCAGCCGCTCCCCCCTTTCCCCCCGTAAGCACAGTGAGGTGCTGGAAAGATGGACCGTTCGTCCCACCCCCGTTCCCGCAGAACCGTCCCCGTTCTCGCGGCGGTCGCAGCCGCCGCACTCCTTGTGGCCGGGTGCTCCAGCGGTACCGGTGGCAAGAAGGCCGAGGAGAGTGCGAGCGACGTCTCGGCCGGCAGGGCCACCACGCCGCGGATGACGGTGGCGATGATCACCCATGCGGTCCCGGGTGACACGTTCTGGGACACCATCCGCAAGGGCGCGCAGGCCGCTGCCGCCAAGGACAACATCAAGCTCGTCTACTCCTCGGACCCCAGCGGGGGCAACCAGGCCAGCCTGGTGCAGAACGCGATCGACCAGAAGGTCGACGGGATCGCGGTCACGCTGGCCAAGCCCGACGCGATGAAGGACGCCGTGGCCAAGGCGGAGAAGGCCGGCATCCCGGTGGTCGGCTTCAACTCCGGGGTCGACGACTGGAAGAGCCAGGGCCTGCTGGAGTACTTCGGCCAGGACGAGACCGTCGCCGGCGAGGCCGTCGGCAGGAAACTCAACGAAGAGGGCGCCAAGAACGCCGTCTGTGTCATCCAGGAGCAGGGGCAGGTCGCCCTGGAGGCCCGGTGCGCGGGTGTGGAGAAGACCTTCTCGGGCAGGATCCAGGTCCTGTACGTCAACGGCGCCGACACGCCCTCGGTGCAGTCGACGATCACGGCGAAGCTGAAGCAGGACACCTCCATCGACGAGGTCGTCACGCTCGGTGCCCCGGTCGCGCTGACCGCGGTGCAGGCGGTGTCGGACGCGGGCAGCAAGGCGAAGATCGCCACCTTCGACCTCAACAAGGACCTGACCGGCGCGATCCAGAAGGGCACCATCCAGTTCGCGGTCGACCAACAGCCCTACCTCCAGGGCTACTTGTCCGTCGACGCGCTGTGGCTCTACAAGAACAACGGCAACTACAGCGGCGGCGGCGAGCAGCCCGTGCTGACCGGCCCTGCCTTCGTCGACAAGTCCAACGTCGACACGATCGCCACGTACGCCGCGAAGGGCACCCGGTGATGGAGATGACGCAAACGACAGCCCTGGCGACGAGCTCCCCGTCACCGGCCCCAGCCGCCGAGAAGGACGGCCGCACGGCCGGCCGTTCCCTGAGCCGCAGGCTCCTGGCCCGCCCGGAAGTCGGCGCGCTGAACGCGGCGGTGGGCGTGTACCTGTTCTTCTTCGCGGTGGCTCCGGCCTTCCGCGAGGTGGGCGCGCTGTCCACCGTGCTCTACCAGGCATCCGTGATGGGGATCATGGCGCTGCCGGTGGCGTTGCTGATGATCGGCGGTGAGTTCGACCTCTCGGCCGGTGTGGCGGTGACGAGTTCGGCGCTGACGGCGGCGATCCTGAGCTTCCAGCTGACGGTGAACGTGTGGAGCGGCGTGTTCGTCGCGCTGCTGGTCTCGCTGACCGTCGGTGCGTTCAACGGCTGGCTGCTGATCAAGACCGGTCTGCCGAGCTTCCTGGTGACTCTCGGCTCGTTCCTGATCCTCCAGGGTGCGAACCTGGCCGTGACGAAGATCTTCACGGGCAACGTGGCGAGCGACTCGATCAGCGACATGGCTGGCTTCAACCAGGCCAAGGACGTGTTCGCGTCCGACTTCACCATCGGCGGCATCGACTTCAAGATCACGATTTTCTACTGGCTGGCGTTCGCGGGGATCGCGACGTGGCTGCTGCTGCGCACCAAGTTCGGGAACTGGATCTTCGCCGTCGGTGGCAACAAGGAGAGCGCCCGCGCGGTGGGTGTCCCCGTCAACTTCACCAAGATCGCGCTGTTCATGGGCGTGGGCGCCGGTGCCTGGTTCGTCGGCATGCACCTGCTGTTCTCGTTCAACACCGTGCAGTCCGGCGAGGGCGTCGGCAACGAGTTCCTGTACATCATCGCGGCGGTGATCGGCGGCTGTCTGCTGACCGGTGGTCACGGTTCGGCGGTGGGGTCGGTGATCGGTGCGTTCATCTTCGGGATGGTCAACCAGGGCATCGTGTACGCCAACTGGAATCCCGACTGGTTCAAGGCGTTCCTGGGCGTGATGCTCCTGGTCGCCGCTCTCGTCAATCTGTGGGTCCGTCACACGGCGACCCGGAGGTGATCGGTCCCATGACAAGCAACAACACAACCGCCGCCGGCGAAATCCTCATCGACGACGAGCAGCCCACCACGGGTACCCCGATCATCGAACTGCGCGGCACGGGCAAGGCGTACGGCAACGTCCACGCCCTGCACGGCGTCGGTCTCTCGGTGAAGGCCGGACAGGTCACGTGCGTGCTGGGTGACAACGGCGCGGGCAAGTCGACGCTGATCAAAATCATCTCCGGGCTGCACCAGCACCCGAGGGCGACGTCCTCGTGGACGGCAAACCGGTCCACTTCGCCAGCCCGCGTGAGG
The DNA here is from genome assembly GCA_001298575.1 of Actinobacteria bacterium OK074. GTDB lineage: Bacteria > Actinomycetota > Actinomycetes > Streptomycetales > Streptomycetaceae > Streptomyces. The sequence goes on along the minus strand of LJCV01000220.1, from coordinate 9,699 downwards.
CACTCGACCAGGGCATCGCCACCGTCTACCAGGACCTCGCCACGGTCCCCCTGATGCCGGTGTGGCGCAACTTCTTCCTCGGCTCCGAACTCACCCGGGGCGTATGGCCCGTGCGCCGCCTCGACATCGCCGGGATGAAGCAGACCGCGGACACCGAGCTGCGGAACATGGGCATCGTCCTGGACGACCTGGACCAGCCCATCGGCACCCTGTCGGGCGGCCAGCGCCAGTCCGTGGCCATCGCCCGCGCGGTGTATTTCGGCGCCCGGGTGCTGATTCTCGACGAGCCGACCGCCGCGCTGGGCGTCAAGCAGTCGGGGGTGGTGCTGAAGTACATCGCCACCGCCCGCGACCGCGGCCTCGGGGTCATCTTCAGCTCAGCCGGTGTGCGGAAGGACCGTACGGGGCCGGACCGGGAACCCGGCCAACCGGTAGCAGTCGTCGATGAGTCGCATGGTCGTCAGCGCGTCCTCGGCGTCGAGTACCAGCGGTTCACCGCGCCTCAAGTGGGCGGCGAACGCCTCCAGTTGGTAGGTGTACGAGGAGCGGCGGCCGAGTTCCTCGGTGCGTTCACCGGCGGCCGTGCGGACGACGACCCGGTCGTCCAGGTGAGGTTGGACGAAGTTCACGATCGTGGCCTCGCCGCGCGAGCCCACGACCCGGCAGCTCATCCGCCACTCGTGGTACGCCATGTGGCAGCGGGCGCTGCCCGTGACGCCGCCCGGGAACTCCAGGTCGGCGTCCAGCCACTCGTCGACCCCCGGGGCCTGCGCCTTCGCGCCGCCGCGGGCGCCGACCAGTTGGGGCGCCCCGCCCGCCCAGGGCGCGAGCATGCGCTGGGCGTGCAGGCTGTAGCACCCGAGGTCCATCAGCGCGCCGCCCGCCAGCGGCAGCGACCACCGGACGTCACCGGCCGCGGGCGCGGGCATGGCGACCATGGTCTCGACGTGCCGCAGCTCGCCCAACTCCCCGCTGTCCAGCAGCTCGTGCAGGCGCAGGACGACCGGGTGGAACAGGTAGTGGAAGCCCTCCATGAACACCGTGCCCGCCTTGGCGACGGCCTGGTGCACCTCGGCCGCCTCGGCCGCGTTGCTCGCCGACGGCTTCTCGGTGAGGACGTGCTTGCCCGCCTGGAGCGCGGCCAGGTTCCACGGCCCGTGCAGGCTGTTGGCGAGGGGGTTGTAGACGACCTCGACCTCCGGGGCGGCGACCAGGTCCGCGTAGGAGCCGACCACCCGCTCCACGCCGTGCGCGGCGGCGAACGCCTCGGCCCGGCCGCGGTCGCGGGCGGCCACCGCGACCAGACGATGGCCGCCGGACCGGGCCGGTCCGACGATCGACAACTCGGCGATCCGGGCCGCGCCCAGGACGCCGATCCGCAGCGGCTCGGCCGCCGTCACTTGGGCACCTCGTCCAGCCGGACGGGCCGGTACTCGTGCAGCGACAGGGTGCACGCCTCGGCGATGCGGCTCGCCTCGACGGCGTCCGCGACCGTACAGGGAGAGGTACGGGTACCGGCGACGACCTTGGTGAACGCGGTGAGTTCGGCGCGGTAGGCGGCGGCGAAGCGGTCCATGAAGAAGGTGTGCGGCACCCCGGCCGGGAAGGTGACGCCCGGCTCGACGGAGCGCAGCGGCAGCTTGTCGTCCAGGCCGACCGCGATGCTGTCCTTCATGCCGTGCAGCTCCAGGCGCACGTCGTAACCGCGGGCGTTGTGGCGGGAGTTGGAGACGACGGCGATGGTGCCGTCGTCCAGGGTGAGCAGGGCGGACGCCGTGTCGACGTCGCCCGCCTCGCGGATGTACGCAGCGCCCCGGTTGCTGCCGGTGACGACCACCTCGACCACCTCGCGGCCGGTCACCCAGCGCACGATGTCGAAGTCGTGCACCGAGCAGTCGCGGAAGATGCCGCCGGAGACGGCCGCATAGGCGGGCGGCGGGGGAGCGGGATCCAGGGTGGTGGACCGTACGGTGTGCAGGTCGCCGAGTTCGCCGCTCAGCACGGCCCGGCGGGCGGCCACGCAGCCCGCGTCGAAGCGCCGGTTGTAGCCGATGTGCACCTCGACGCCGCTGCCCTGGACCGCGCGCAGCACCTCCAGGCTCTCCTCGACGCCGTGGGCCACGGGCTTCTCGCAGAAGACGGGGATGCCCGCCCGTACGGCGGCGAGGATGAGCCCGGGGTGCGCGTCGGTCGCGGCGGCGATCACGACGCCGTCCACACCGGCGGCCAGCACGGCCTCGGGGGAGTCCACCGCGGTGGCCCCGAAGCGTTCGGTGGCGGCGCCGACGGCCGCGGCCACCGGGTCCGTGACCACCAGGGAGTCGACCGCGTCCAGCCCGGACAGGGTCTGTGCATGGAAGCTGCCGATGCGGCCCAGCCCCATGATGCCTATACGCAAGGGAATTCTGCTCCTTCTGCTGAAGTGCGGCTCGGTTCTTGCTGCTTCAGCTCTGGCGGCGCTCGGCGGCGGCCCGCAACTCCTGGCGCAGCCGCTCGGGGTCCCACCCCTGCGCGACGGCCTGAGCGAGCATGTCCGCCTGGGACGGCGGGGCGAGCCCGGCCACCGGCGGGTCGAGGGCGGGGGTGGTGGGGAAGGGGTAGCCCTCGGCGGTGGCCGCGACCACGCGGCGCAGCCAGTCCTCCGAGACGCCCTCGGACTTGCGGCGCAGCAGCACCGGGAACAGCGCGTTCGCCATCGCCTCGCGGTCCACCCTCTCCATCGCGCGCCCGAAGGCCGAGGAGACCTGCAACAGGTTCGCCATGCGGCGGATGCCGGCCGAGCGGTTGTGCCCGGCGGCGTGGAAGAGCGCCGGGTTGAAGAAGACCGCGTCGCCCTGCTCCAGCGGCAGCTGGACGTGGCTGGCCTCGAAGTACTCGACGAACCGCGGCAGCCGCCAGGCGAGGTAGCCGGGCTCGAACTTCTGCGAGTGCGGCAGGTACAGCGTCGGGCCGGACTCGACGGGCATGTCGCAGTGGGCCACCGCGCCCTGGAGGGTCAGCGTCGGCGAGAGCCGGTGCACGTGCGCCGGGTAGGCCGCCGCCTGCGCCTGGGTGAGGAAGCCGAGGTGGTAGTCGCGGTGCACGCTCTGCGCCGCGCCGCCCGGGTTGACCACGTTGACCTGCGAGGTCACCTGGTAGGCGGGGCCGAGCCACGCCTCGGAGACCAGCTCCAGGACGTCGTTGGCGTAGTAGTCGGCGAACACCTCCGGCGCCCGTACGGCCACCTTGTCCAGGGCGTTCCAGACGCGGTCGTTCGCGCCGGGCTTGGCGAAGTGGTCGCCGCGGGCCGTGCCGCCCGCCCGCTCCTCCTCGATCAGCGCGCGGAAGGCGTCGGAGGCCCGGTCCACGACGGCCGCGTCCGGGAAGGCGTTCTTGAGGACCACGATGCCGGGCCCGTCCAGCAGCGCCCCGACGAGCTCGCTCTGTACGTCCCTGCGTCCCTCGGCGGTGGCCGCGAGAGCGCGCAGCCGGTCGCTGTCGTAGAGCGGGACGTTCTGTTCGATCCGCTCGGCCGAGGGGTGGTCGGCGGGGTCGGTGCGCTGCTCCACGAGTGAGCGGAACACGTCGAGGTCGCAGTCCGCCTCGGTGAGCCAAGTCCGCGTTCCTGCGGCTACGGGAGACATCAGGGTCCTTTCGCAGTCCGTGCGTTTCTGCCAGTCTTGATAACTCGAACCCATCATTCAATGCTTATCAATGCATCAAAAATCAATCATCGATCTGGGGATCAGTCATGCGGCACCGCTACCCGATCAGGGAAATCGCCCGGCAGGCCGGACTGAGCACGGCCACGGTCGACCGCGTCCTCAACCAGCGGGGCAACGTGACGGAGAGCACCATCAGGGAGGTGCGCGAAGCCATCAAGGATCTCGACCGCCAGCAGAGCCAGGTCCGGCTCGGCGGCCGCACCTTCATGATCGACATCGTGATGCAGACCCCGGAGCGGTTCTCCACCGCCGTCCGGGAGGCGCTCGAAGCCGAACTGCCCTCCCTGCACCCCGCCCTCGTGCGCTCGCGCTTCCACTTCCGGCAGGCGTGTCCTCCCGCCGAACTGGTCGACACCCTGGACAAGATCGCGAAGCGGGGCACCCAGGGCGTGATCCTGAAGGCCCCGGACGAGCCGGAGATCGCCGCCGCGGTCGGCCGCCTGGTCGCGGCCGGCATCCCCGTCGTCACCCTGGTCACCGACCTGCCCCACAGCGCGCGCCTGGCGTACGTCGGCATCGACAACCGCGCGGCCGGCGCCACCGCCGCCTACCTCCTCGGCCAGTGGCTCGGCAAGCGGCCCGGCAACGTGCTCACCACCATCAGCCGGGGCTCCTTCCGGGGCGAGGAGGAGCGCGAGATGGGCTTCCGCAGCGCGATGCGGCTCGCCGACCCGCGGCGGTCCCTGGTGGAGGTCACCGACAGCGACGGCCTCGACGCTACCCAGCACGACCTCGTCCTGGAGGCGCTCAAGCGGGACGAGGACATCATCGCCGTCTACTCCGCGGGCGGCGGCAACCTCGCCACCCTGGACGCCTTCGACGCGCTCGGCCGGGAGTGCGCGGTGTTCATCGCGCACGACCTCGACCACGACAACACCCGGCTGCTGTGCGAGCGCCGCCTGTCCGCGGTCCTCCACCACGACCTGCGCCAGGACATGCGGCGCGCCTGCCAGACCGTCATGCGCGCCCACCGGGCACTCCCCGACGACGGCCCGTCGCTGCCGTCGGCGATCCAGGTGGTCACACCGTTCAACATGCCGCCGGGGGTGCCGACCGCGCCGGCCGTCGACTGAGGTCCGCCGGGGGCATCAGGAGGGGACCGTGGAGGCGGGCGGGGTCCAACGGCGGTTGCGGGGCGTGGTGTTGGCGATGCCGTACTCCTTCCTGAGCTGTTCGGGGATGGCGTAGTGCATCACGCGCCCGCGGGTGAGGGAGGACAGTTCGAGGACGGTGGTGAGGTGGCCGAGGCGGTCCAGGGCCCAGGCGCCGAGCGGGGAGCGGTCCTCGATGCCCTCCAGGACGCCGAGCAGGTGGGGCACGGCCTTGACGACGGTGTCCCACGGCGTGCGCGGCACGCGCAGCCAGTCGGCGCAGGTGTCGCCGACGAGGTGGCGGACGAGGGCGGAGACGACCGGGTCGAAGAAGGTGCCGGGCACCACCTCCTCGTAGAGGTCGATGAGTTGGCGCATCAGGTGTGCGCCCTCCTCGGTCGGTCCCATGTGCCGGACCAGGTACCGGTCGAGGAACCGCCGGGCCTCGTCGAGGTCCTGGGGCGCGGCGTCCTGGTCGACGCCGAGCATGGCGCCGACCACCCGCCAGGCGTAGAAGTACGCCTGCGCGCCCTCCGCCGACATGTGGATCCCGAGGCGGTGCAGGCTGTCCAGCACCAGCAGCGAGAAGAACATCTGCCCGCCGATCATGTCCTCCTGGCAGATCGGCGTGCCGAGCGCGGCGGTGTCCCACCGGTTCTCGCGCAGGAGGTGGTGGCGGATCGAGGCGTGCAGGAGGCGGACCTTCTGGGCGGCGGGGACGAAGCGGCTGCCCGCCTCGAAGGCGTCGGGCCGCATCAGGTAGACGGTGAACTGGCCGGTCTCCGCCATCCGTTTGGACGGGTACCTCAGCGCGTGACTGGCCGACAGCAGCTTCGCCACCGGTGGGACCAGGTAGCAGGCGGGCATGGCGGCGAAGGACAGCGCGGTGGAGATGTGCACGTTGTTGTCGATGAAGAACAGCCGGGCCCGCTCCATCTCGTCCCAGTCGACCCAGTCCGGCGGGGCACTCGTGACCCTGAGATACTCGCGGGCCACGTCGGGCAGCCCGTCGGGCAGGGGAGCGCCCGCGGTGGAGACGTAACGCATCAGCGTGTTGAACCTGCCCACCTCCCCGCGGTCGAACAGCGCGGCGACGGTGGCGTCGGCGAGTTCGTCGCCGACCTGGCGCAGGTCGTCCGGCGGGGTGTCGGTCTTGGTCGCGGTGCGAGGCATGCGGGGCATGGCGGGCTCCTGGTCTCTGCTGCTGCCGGGGCTTTTGCCGCTCCCGGCGGGTGGGCTACGACGGGCGGACGCGAGTGGCCTACGAGAGGCGGACGGCCGCCGAGTGCGCCAGCGCGGTCAGGGCCGCGGCGGCGTGCGGGGGAACGTCCAACTCGTGGAGGGTGCCGAGCGCTTCCGCCACCCGCGCGGCGATCATGGCCTCGACACGGTCGGGTGCCTTCAGCCGGCGCATCAGCTCGCGGACCGCGCGCAGACCGGCGCCGTCCGGGTCGGGGCGCCCCAGGAGGGCGCGCAGCCGCTCCCGGTCGTCGGCACCGGCCACCCGCCAGGTCTCCGCGAGCAGCGCCGTCGGCCGGTGGCCGCGGACGTCGTCGGCGCCGGCCTTCCCGGTGTCCGCCACGTTCCCGAACAGGCCGATGAGGTCGTCCCGCAGCTGGAACGCCTCGCCCAGCGGCAGCCCGTACGCCGAGTAGCCCGACCGCAGCCGCCCGCCGGCCCCGGCCAGGGCGCCGCCGATCAACAGGGGCTGCTCGACGGTGTACTTGGCGGTCTTGTACCGGATCACCTTCAGGGACGCCGCGGTGTCCGGCTCGGCCCCGGTCCGCAGGATCTCCAGGCACTCGCCCGCGATCAGCTCCCGGGTCAGCACCGACCACAGCGGCCGGGCCCGGGCCAGATACGCGGCGGGCAGACCACTGGTGGTGAACAGCTGCCCGGCCAGCCCCGTCAGCAGGTCCCCGACCAGCATGGCCAGCGACCTGGCGGCCGCGGCGGACCGCGGGCGGCGGCGTACGGCACCGCGCAGGGCGATGTGCGCGGTGGGTCGGCCGTGCCGCAGCGGACTGTCGTCGATGAGGTCGTCGTGCACGACCGCCGCCGCGTGCACCAGCTCCATCGAGGACGCCGCCCGCACCAGCGCGTCGCTGTCCGGCTGCCCCACCGCGCGCCAGCCCCAGTAGCAGAACGCCGCCCGCAGCCGCTTGCCGTCCGCGACCGCGGCCTCCAGCTGCTCGGCCACCGGGCCCAACGCCGGGTCCACCGCCGCGAATTGATCGGCCTCCCGGGCCACGAAGCGGTGCAGTACGTCGTCGACGCGGGCCTTGAAGACGGCCGGCTCCCAGCGTTCAGACGTCATCGGCGGCGGCCTGCCGGGCCAGGACGTGCCGGGCCAGGGTCTCCAGATGCGCCGGGGGCACGGCCGCGCAGCGGTCCAGCACCAGCCGCCCGCGCGCCAGCAGGTCCTGTTCGGCGTCGGCCGCCAGCGCCGCCGCGTCCGACCGGCGCAGCAGCCCCCGTACCGTCCCCAGCGCCGAGCCCACCGTGCTCACCGCCAGCTCGGCCAGCCCGGCCACGAGCAGGACCGCCCGCTCGTCCGCGCCCCCGCGTCGTCCCGCGTCGTCCGTCATGCCACTCCCCGCCCACCGCCGTCCGCACGGCGCCGGTCGCGCGCCGTCCCAGGGCCTGTTGCGAAAGTCCCGTCTGTCGGGCGAACGGCGGGACTTTCGCAACAGGCCCCAGCAGCATCGCGACCCGGCGGGCGCGGGAGCGGGCAAACTCACGATCGAGTGATCACTTCGCTCGGCCGTGCGGATCATGCCGCCGGTGGGCCAGCGCATGGCCCGTCAGTGGCGCAGGTGGGCGTTGAGCCGGGCGGCCCGGCGGGTCAGGTGGCCGCGCTCGGCGAGGTTGGGCGCCTTGTGGGCCGCCTCGGCGTAGAGCCGTGCCGCCGTCGCCAGGTCGCCGTCGCGCTCGTGGAGGTAGGCCGCGACCGCGGTGTGGCGGGGGAGGGCGTCGTTCAGTTCCGCCAGGGCCTTGAGCCCGGCGCGCGCTCCGTCGGCCTCGCCGACGGCGACCGCGCGGTTGAGCCGGACGATGGGGCTGTCGGTCAGGCGGGCGAGTTCGTCGTACCACTCGACGATCTGCACCCAGTCGGTCTCCCCGGCGGTGGGCGCGTCGGCGTGCAGGGCCGCGATGGCGGCCTGGGCCTGGAACTCGCCCAGCCGGTCGCGGACGAGCGCCGCCTGGAGGATCCCGACGCCCTCGGCGACCGCCTCCGTGTCCCACCGGCCGCGGTCCTGCTCGGCGAGCGGTACGAGGCCCCCGTCGGGCGTGGTCCTGGCGGCCCGCCGGGCGTGGTGGAGCAGCATGAGGGCGAGCAGGCCCGAGACCTCCGGGTGGTCGATCGCGGCGGCGAGCTGCCGGGTGAGCCGGATCGCCTCGGCGGCGAGGTCGACGTCACCGGAGTAGCCCTCGTTGAAGACCAGGTAGAGGACGCGCAGCACGGTGGCGACGTCGCCGGGCCGGTCGAACCGTACCCCGGAGACGGTCCGTTTGGCCCGGCTGATGCGCTGCGCCATGGTCGCCTCGGGCACCAGGTACGCCTGGGCGATCTGCCGGGTGGTGAGCCCGCCGACGGCACGCAGCGTGAGCGCGACCGCCGACGACGGCGTCAGCGACGGGTGGGCGCACAGGAAGTACAGCTGGAGCGTGTCGTCCACCGCGGGCGCGGGCCCGGGGGCCGGTTCCTCGTCGACGAGGTCCTCGCGCCGGCGCCGGGCGGTGTCCGACCGGGCCCGGTCGAGGAACTTGCGCCAGGCCACCGTGACCAGCCAGCCCTTCGGATCGCGCGGCGGGTCGGCGGGCCAGACGCGGACCGCCTCCACCAGCGCGTCCTGCACGGCGTCCTCGGCCGCCGCGAAGTCGGCTCCGCGGCGGACGAGGATCCCGAGCACGCCCGGCGTGAGGCTCCTCAGCAGGACCTCGTTCACTTGAAGGTGCACTCCGTGTCCGTGACGGTGGAGTGCGGGCCCAGGAACGGCCGCAGCTCCAGCCACTCGTGGATCGGCCTGCCGCCCGCCCCGGGGGCGGCCGACAGCTCACCGGCCAGCTCCACGGCGCGCTCGTAACTGTCGACGTCGATCACCATCCAGCCGGCGATGACGTCCTTGGTCTCGGCGAACGGGCCGTCGGTGACCGGCGGGCGCCCCTCGCCGTCGTACCGGACGAACGTCCCCTCGGGGGCGAGCGCCTGGCTGTCGACGAACTCGCCGGTCTTCTCCAGCCGGGCCGCGAAGTCGTTCATGTACCCCACGTGGGCGGAGATCTCCGCGGGCGTCCACTGGTCCATGGGCACGTCGTTGACCGATGCCGGGGCGCCGCGGTAGTGCTTCAGGAGCAGGTACTTGGCCATGGTGGTTCTCCTCGGTGCCGGTACGACCATTGTGGTCGCGTTCACGGCGGGGACGGGGCCGGGCGCGGGTTCTCGACATCGGCGGCCAAACTTTTTTGGGGCTCCGAGAGTTCCGAGGCCACGACCGTACCGGTGGGTGGCGCCGTCGCCCGCTACTCCGCCGTGTCGCGCAAGTGGTGCAGGATCAGGGCCAGTTCGAGGCGCGTGCGGCCGACGGGGTCGGTGAGCGGAAACCCCAGCCGGGTCTCGGCCTGGGCGAGGCGGACGGCGATCGTGCTGTGGTGGCGGTGGACCTCCGCGGCGGCCTTGCGGGTCGAACCGGTCGCACAGAAGGCGCGCAGCACCGAGAGCAACTCCTCGCCCTGCGGCTCGGCGGCGATCCGGTCCAGTACGGCGACGTCGGTGACCTCGGCGATGTCCTCGGCCCGCAGTCGGGCGAGCGCGGCCAGTGCGCCGAGCCGGTCGGCGGAGACGACCGCGGGCCACGACCGCCCCGTGCGGACGAACCGCAGCGCGGTGCGGGCCAGCCGCC
>LJCV01000208.1 GCA_001298575.1 Actinobacteria bacterium OK074 | reverse complement strand
ACCCCGCGCAACAGGTAAACGACGCACCGCCCATCCCTGGTACACCGTCCGCTTCGGGCGTGTCGAGTGTGGATGGCGATGTCGGTTCTTTGGCGGCTGTTCAGCCCTGTGTCCTGTGCGGGGGGCCGGCGACGCAGGAAGTCGAGGGCTATCCCCAGCATCTGGACCCGACTCACTGCGCTCCTCCGCCCCTCCAACCTCCCGCCACGTCACCGCACCCCCCGGCACACACACCCACCCCCCCTGCCACACCCACCAAGCCCGGTACCACGCCTCCCAAGCCTGCCCGACGCCCCGCCCCTGCCCGCCGAGCCCACCCCCCGCGATCCGGTGTCCCCAACCTCAACCTCGTCGAGCAAGCGGTACAGGAGGAACTTGCCGCACACGGGGGTGACACCGAAGCCACGAGTGCCGCTCTCCAACGCCGGGCGATCCCCGACGCCATGGCCCTGCTGGACTCCTGCCGCATCGGTGCCCGTTACGACGTCATCGGGCACCCGCCGCTCCCCGACATCCTGCGGAAGAAGACCTCCCGAGGCGCCGACGAAATCTGGGAGGCCCGCCCCCGGTGGAACCGCGACCCGATGCCCCCCGGAACCCACGAGGTCACCGCACTCGACATCAACGGCGCCTACCTCTCCGCACTCAAAACACACCTGCCCCTGGGCACCCTGGAACGCTCCACCGGCAACATCCACTCCAACCGCCGCGCCGGCATCCACCTCATCACCCCGCCGGAATGGGACCACGGCACCTACCTGCCCAACCCCCTGGGCGCACGGGAGGAACCCGGCCCGCTCTGGGTGACGGAGCCCACTCTCCGACTCCTGCAAAGACTTGCAAATGAAAAGTACGGCCACCTGTGCGAACCACCCGTAATCCACGAATCCTTTACATCCGGCTCCACTGAATACCTATTCGAGAAGTTCCGCCAGGTCCTCCGCGACGCCAGAGAAAAATCAATCACCGAGAACGACGAAATCACCCTGGAATACGTGAAGTCCATGTATTCTAAGTTCGTGTCGACGATGGGAGAGTCCAACTTCAACCGCGAACTCTACCGCCCGGACTGGATGCACATCATCCGCTCCCAGGCATTCGCAAACCTATGGCTGAAAGTACACAAAGCACACACCGCCGGCCTCACCCCCGTCAGGGCAATGGGAACCGACGAACTCCACATCATCGGAAACTGGCGCACCGTGTTCACAGAAGGCCGAGGCGTCTCCGACGTAAAGGTAAAAGACGTATACACAACCACCACCCAGGAGCCGTAAATGCCCGACAGAACCCACGACTTCGGCCTCTACGGAGCCAGAGGCGAACGCGGCAGCCAAGCCGCAGCCCGCGTCCTCGACTCCCTCGTCACCGGCATCACCTCCCCCGTAACCAACCGCCGAGGACTCGCCGCACGCCTCCGCTACCTCACCAACTCCCCAGCCGGCCACCAAGCCATGCAACAAGCAGACATCACCGTCACCCCCCGCACCCTCAAAGCATGGCAGAAAGGCACCCAACGCCCCAACCCCGCCAACCTCGCCAAAATCGACACAGCATACTGGGCACTACGCCGCAAAAACGTAGCCCGCTACCTCCTCCAACGGCTCAACGCCCGAGGAGGAACACGAGTGGAAGTCCACCCCCTCGACCAGAGCAACGTCACCCGGCCGCACCAACGAGTCCTGGAATACCGGTCACTGAACATCAGGAACTGGGACGCGATCGTGACCGCATGGGCCCAGGGAGACGTCCGAGCACTCGACGAAGCATGGATCGACCAGATGGTCGACCTGGGATCGCAGTGGGGGAAATACGAATACGTCAGCTCCGTAGGATTCGCCGCATAAAAACCCGGACCACAGAAAAATTCATCACAAAACAAGAAACTTGAAGGAGAAAACAACGG
>LJCV01000207.1 GCA_001298575.1 Actinobacteria bacterium OK074 | reverse complement strand
GCCGCTCGCCGAGGAGGCCGCGCCCGCGACCCCGGCCGCGCCCGCTCCGACGCCACCGGCGATGAGCCCGGCGGCCTTCGCGTACCCGGCGGCGCCGAACCAGCCGATGACCGCGATCGGTACGACGGCGGGGATGCCGCTCGCGACTTCCTCGATCTGGAGGGCCGCGACCCGGCAGCGGGCGCACTCCTCCAGGTGCTTGCGCAGGCCCCGTTCGGCCCGGGTGCGCAGCCTTCGGCGGGCGTACGTGCCGAGTTGGTCGGCGTAGCGGGCGCACTCCTCGTTGTCGGTGAGGGTGGCGCTGACGTGTGCCTGGAGGTACGCCTGTTTGAGGCCCTCGCGGGCGCGGCTGGCCAGTACGCGGGTGCCGTTGGCGTCGAGCCCGAAGAGCGTGGCGACCTCGCTCGGCGACTCGTCCTCGACCTCGGTGTGCCACAGCACGGCCTGCCATCGCTCGGGCAGCGAACGGAACGCCTGCATCGCCATCGACTGCTCGGCCACGTGCATCGCGCGGACGTCGGCGCCGAGGTCGAGTGTGTCGTCGTCGGAGACCTCGGTGCCGCGGCCGGCCTGCGCCGCGAACAGGGCGAAGTCGTCGACGAGTTGCTCGCGCTTGGCGGACTTCGTCCAGTTCGCGGCGACGCGGCGGACGGTGGTGAGGAGGTAGGCCCGGACGGCGTGTTCGGGGCCGGAGCCGCCGCGCACCGCCTGGAGCATGCGGGCGAACACCTCGGCGGTGAGGTCGTCGGCGGTGTGGCCGTCGCGGCAGCAGGTGCGTGCGTAGCGGCGTACGGCGTCGGCGTGGCGGCGGTACAGCTCCTCGTACGCGGTGTCGTCGCCGCCGCGCATGCGGCTGATCAGGTCGGTGTCGGAGGGGGGGAGTTCGAGGGGGGGTGGGAGTACGCCTTCGTCGAGGGCGTCGTGTCCGTCCCGGCGGTCGGTCCAGTCGCGTTGCTGGGGGACGCTGTGTTCGGTGTGTTCGGTGTGTTCGGCGTCGGTGGGTTGGAATACGGGGCCGCTGAGGTTGGAGGGGCCGCCTTGGTTGGGGACCTGGGGTTCGTGGGGGTCCGGTGGAGCTGATGGAGTTGATGGAGTTGATGGAGTTGATGGAGCTGGTGGCTCCGGTGGTCGCTTCTGTGGGCGCGCGGTCGCCTCCGGTGGCGAGGTGTCACCGTGACCTCTGCCATCGAGTCCCCCGTCACCGAGTGACTCGTCCCGCCCGTCAACGCTCATCGCGGAAGCCCCCGCCTGCCCACTCGGACCCGTAATACCGGGACAGACTGCCACACCCCCAAGCCCCGAACCCCCGCCGAGCCTCCCAACCACTCGTCCGTGGGGACTTGCCGTATGGCGGCACTATTTGTCACTCGTTTGGGGAATGGTCAACGGGTGTGGGTGTGGGTGCGGGTGCGGGTGCCTGCGGCGGCCTGTGCGGGTGTGTTTGTGGTTGCTCGCGCCGTTCCCCGCGCCCCTTGAGGTGGGTGGGGGGTCGGTGCCGGTACGGGGGTATCCGTCCTCGGTCTGGCGCGGAATGGGTGGGGTGGTGGAGGTGCTGTTTGTTGACGCGCCATCCGCTGCGGGCGGACACCCCCGTACCGTCCCCTTGCCGCCGTGGGTGGCGGACGGGGCCGCGGGGGCTCGCGTCACGGCCGCTGCGGCAAGGGCTGAAGCCCATCCTCCGCAGCCACGAGCAGCTGTGGCCCACTCGGCAGCGGCAGCCGTGCACCTGCCTTCGCCGCAGGCAGCGGCGCCGCCAGACCTGGCAGCCCGCCCACGAGCCTTCTCTGTGAGTAGCGGCGCCGCAGGCCCGGCAGCCCCACCCTCCGCCGCTGCGGGCATGCGCGCCGAAAGGCCCGGCGGCCCCACCCTCCGCCGCTGCGGGCATGCGCGCCGAAAGGCCCGGCGGCCCACCCGCCAACGGCCGCCGCCCGGCTGCCCTCGCCGCGAGCAGCAGTGCCGCGAGAACCGGCTGCCCCGTCCCGTCGTCGCCGCGAGCACCCACGCCGCACAGGCCCGGCAGCTGACTGGCCGCCTCCGCCGCGCGCAGCGGCGCCGCAGACCCGCCCACCCCGCCTCGCCGCCGCTGCGCGCAGCCCGCACCCAGTCAGCCCTGCCCACCCCGCCCGCAGACTCTCCGTCACCCCGCCCCGCAGTCGCTGCGGCGCGCAGCGCCACACCC
>LJCV01000206.1 GCA_001298575.1 Actinobacteria bacterium OK074 | reverse complement strand
CGTGCCTTCGGGGGCGGGGGAGGGCGGCTCGCGGCGGGGGGTGGTTGCCGCCAGGTCGCCGGCGCGGATGGCGCGGAGGGCCGCGGAGAGGAGGGCCGTGTCGGGGATCGGGGGGCCGTCGGGGACCGGTTCGGGGGTGGTTCGGGGTGGGGTGCGGTGGGCGTGGGCGCGGGCGATCAGGACGTCGCCGTCGGCTGATTCCGCGGCGGGGGCGTAGCCCATCGTGCGCAGGCCCTCCAGGAGGGAGGAGGGGTCGGTCTGGGCCGCCAGGACCGTGGGGGCCAGGCGGCGCAGCTTCAGGGGGGTCGAACGTTTGTCCGCCAGGATCTCGTTCAGCAGCGCGTCGTCGTCGCAGCGGACGTACGCCGAGGCCACGCCGATGCGCAGCCGGCCGTGCCTGCGTGCCACGTCGTCGATCAGGTACGCGAGCGGCTGCGGGACCGGTGTGCGCGAGTGGGCCGTGAGGAATTCTTGCAGGTCGGAGGCGGTGCGGCCGGTGTCCAGGGCGCGGCGTACGGAGGCGGGGGTGAAGCGGTAGACCGTCGCGCCGCCCTTCGACTCGACGTCGGCGAGGACGTCGAGGGTGTCGGCCAACGGGCGTTGCAGCGGGCCCGGCGCCACCGCCGTCAGGTCGGCCTGGAGGAGGACGTGGTCCAGGGGCTCGGGGAGCAGGGGGGCCAGGAGGCGGGTGGCGCGGGCGGTCGCCGTCGCGGTCGCTGCCGCTTGTTCGGCGGGGGTGCGGGGCAGTGGCAGCGGCTCGGAGTGGTGGCCGCGTGGGTGGGTGGGGAGTTTGTCGCCCGGGCCGGATGCCGTTGTCGGGGGCGTCGGTGTGGGGGGCTCTGCGGGGAGTGCCAGTAGGGCCCGGCCGTGCGTCGACAGCGCGCCTCTGCCCGTGATGCCCAGGGACTCCGCCTCCGTCAGGGTCCAGCGGGCCAGGCGGGTGCGGAGGTCGTCGTCGCGGTGGGGGCCGCGCAGGGGGCGTTCCCAGCGCAGGCGGGCCAGGAGGGAGTCGGGGGCCGGGGCGGTGCCCTCCGGGAGGGCGGCCAGCAGGGCCAGCACCCGGTGGCGTACCTCCGGCGCGGCCGAGCGGTCCAGGCCCGGGCCGAGCGCCGACAGCGTACGGTCCTTGCCGTCCCGCCCGCCGACCAGGCCGGACGTGCGGGTCGCGGTGAGCCAGGCGGTGGCGAGCCGGCTCCAGCGTTCGGCGACCGGCAGCGCGAGCCACTCGTCGTACGCCGGGGTCGCCGCGTAGCGTTCGTCGGCCTCGCCGTCGGAGGCCAACAGCCCGGCCGCGTAGGCGAGTTCGACCCAGAACGCGGCCACCGGCTCGGGCAGGTCCAGCGCGACCGCCGTCCGCTTGAGGTCGCGGACGCTGAGCCCGCCCGCGCGCAGCACCGCCGGACCGCCCTCGTCCCAGTCCTTCAGCAGCTCCTCGACGGTCGCCAGCGCCGTGTACGCCTGCCCGGCCGCCGTACTGTCCACAACCTGTGGACGGTGGACGGCGGCGGCCTCCACCGCGGGCGGCAACGGCTCCGTCGCCCGGTGCGCCCGGCCGCCGCGCAGATGCAGGGCCACTTCGCGGGGCAGGACGACGGTGCCGGGGGCCATGGGCAGCAGCAGCCCCCGGTCCAGCAACCAGCGCAGGTGCGCGGCCGGATCCGCGGTGACCTGCCCGTACGGCGGCCCCCACACCAGCCGCGCCAGCACGTCCAACGACTCCGCGGGCGCGGCATTCAGGAGTACGGCCATGCGGGCGCGGTCCGTGAACAGGGCGGTCAGCGCGGCCGTCGCCGAGACGGTGTCGTGCGTCGACGGCAGCCCGACGGCGCCGAGTACTTCTTGCACGCGGCCCAGCGACAGCCCGGCGGCGGCCTCCGCGACGGTCGGGCCCAGGCCCGTGGGCGAGGGGTGTGCCGGGGTCGGGGGCGAGCCGCCGCCCGTCCGCGGCTGCGGGGCCTGCGGCGCGAGCAGCTCACGGGCCGTGCGCACCAGCCGGAGCTGGTCGTCGCCGCCCCAGACCAGCGCCTGCTCGCGGAGGGTCGCCAGGGCGCGGGGGAGCGCGGACTCGACGGCCGGGTCGCCGTCGTCGCCCGACATCAGGGCCAGCAGCGTGCCGTACGGTGCCGGGTCCGGGGCCACGGCCAGGGCCTCCGCGGTCTGGAGGGCGAACCGGTCCAGCCGCTCCAGCGCACGGACCACGCTCGCGCGGGTCGCCGCGCGGGTGGCCAGCTGGGTGACGTCCGTCGGGACGGGGGTGATGAGATCCGGTCGGGCCCGCAACAGCGCGGCGAGCGAACCGTCGTCCCGGGCGCGGAGCGCTTCGGCCAGCGAACGGGGGGTTCGCTCCGCTGGGGGTGGCGGGCTCTTTGGGGTCATCCGTATAACGGTAGCGGGTGGGGGGGGTTGGGGGGT
>LJCV01000205.1 GCA_001298575.1 Actinobacteria bacterium OK074 | reverse complement strand
CCGCTTCTGGGGGCCCCGCCCCCAGACCCCCGGATGCGCAGTTCCCCGCGCCCCTAAACGATAAAAGCGAGGGGCGCAGCCCCAGCTTTTAGGGGCGCGGGGCTGTGCCGATATGCGGCTCCGCCGCGTGGGCGCGAGCAACCACGACGAACGCCGCAGCCGCCAACGCAACACCCGCACCCCCCAGCCGTCAGGCGGGTCGGCCGGGGGCGGCAATGCCACCCCCGGCCGACCCGACAAACTGCTACCGCTTAGCCGCGCGGCTTCTCCCGCATCTCGTACGTCGCGATGACGTCGTCCACCTTGATGTCGTTGTAGTTTCCGAGGTTGATACCGCCCTCGAACCCTTCGCGGATCTCGGTGACGTCGTCCTTGAAGCGACGCAGCCCGGAGATGGTGAGGCTCTCCGCGATGACCTTGCCGTCGCGGACGAGGCGCGCCTTGGTGTTGCGCTTGACCTCGCCCGAGCGGACCAGGACACCGGCGATGTTGCCCAGCTTGGACGACTTGAAGACCTCGCGGATCTCCGCCGTGCCGAGCTCGACCTCCTCGTACTCCGGCTTGAGCATGCCCTTGAGGGCCGCCTCGATCTCCTCGATGGCCTGGTAGATCACCGAGTAGTACCGGACGTCGACGCCCTCGCGCTCCGCCATCTGCGCCGCGCGGCCCGCGGCGCGGACATTGAAGCCGATGACGATCGCGTCGGAGCCGGTCGCCAGGTCGATGTCCGACTCGGTGACCGCACCCACGCCGCGGTGCAGGACGCGGATGTCGACCTCTTCGCCGACGTCGAGCTGGAGCAGCGAGGACTCGAGGGCCTCCACCGAACCGGACGCGTCGCCCTTGATGATGAGGTTGAGTTCCTGCACCAGACCGGCCTTGAGGGCCTCGTCCAGGTTCTCCAGGGAGAACCGGACGCCACGCCGGGCGAAGTTGGCGTTGCGCTCGCGCGCCGCGCGCTTCTCGGCGATCTGGCGTGCCGTGCGGTCCTCGTCGACGACGAGGAAGTTGTCGCCGGCGCCCGGGACGTTGGTGAGACCGAGGACGAGGACCGGGGTCGAGGGACCCGCCTCTTCCACGTTCTCGCCGCGGTCGTCGAGCATCGCGCGGACCCGGCCGTACGCGTCGCCGACGACCATGGTGTCGCCGACCCGCAGGGTGCCGCGCTGGACCAGGACGGTCGCGACGGCGCCGCGGCCACGGTCCAGGTGGGACTCGATCGCGATGCCCTGTGCGTCCTGCTCCGGGTTGGCCCGCAGGTCGAGCGAGGCGTCCGCGGTGAGGACCACGGCCTCCAGCAGGGAGTCGATGTGCAGACCCTGCTTGGCGGAGATGTCGACGAACATGGTGTCGCCGCCGTACTCCTCGGCCACCAGCCCGAACTCGGTGAGCTGACCGCGCACCTTGACCGGGTCGGCGCCCTCGACGTCGATCTTGTTGACCGCGACCACGATCGGCACACCGGCCGCCTTGGCGTGGTTCAGCGCCTCGATCGTCTGGGGCATCACACCGTCGTTGGCCGCCACCACGAGGATCGCGATGTCGGTCGACTTGGCACCACGGGCACGCATGGCGGTGAACGCCTCGTGACCGGGGGTGTCGATGAAGGTGATGCGGCGCTCTTCGTCGTTGACCTGGGTCGTGACCTGGTACGCGCCGATGTGCTGCGTGATACCGCCGGCCTCGCCCGCGACGACGTTCGTCTTGCGGATGGTGTCGAGGAGGCGGGTCTTGCCGTGGTCGACGTGACCCATGACGGTGACGACCGGCGGACGCGCGACGAGGAACTCCTCGCCGCCCTCGTCCTCGCCGAACTCGATGTCGAAGGACTCGAGCAGCTCGCGGTCCTCCTCCTCGGGGCTGACGATCTCCAGGACGAAGTTCATCTCGTCCGCGAGGAGCTTCAGCGTCTCGTCGGAGACGGACTGCGTGGCGGTGACCATCTCGCCGAGGTTCATCATCACGCCGACGAGCGACGCCGGGTTGGCGTTGATCTTCTCGGCGAAGTCGGTGAGCGAGGCACCGCGCGACAGGCGGACGGACTGTCCGTTGCCGCGAGGCAGCATCACGCCGCCGACCGACGGGGCCTGCATGGCCTCGTACTCCTGGCGCCTCTGCCGCTTCGACTTGCGACCGCGACGCGCGGGACCGCCGGGACGGCCGAAGGCGCCCTGCGTGCCACCACGGCCACCGGGACCGCCGGGACGGCCGCCGAAGCCGGGACGGCCCGCGCCGCCACCGCCGAAGCCGCCGCCACCCGCACCGGGGGCACCGCCGCCGGGACGACCGGCGAAGCCGCCGCCACCACCGGGACGACCAGCGCCGCCACCGCCGCCGGGACGACCGGCGAAGCCGCCGCCACCACCGGGACGACCGGCACCGGCAGCTCCGCCCGGACGACCCGGACC
>LJCV01000204.1 GCA_001298575.1 Actinobacteria bacterium OK074 | reverse complement strand
CCCACCCCCTACCCCATCACCCCCAAAATCCCATCCCACAACCGCACCCGCGCGGCCAACGCACCCCCCGCCACCTCCACCGCCTCCCCCCACCGCGCATCATCCACCCCGCACAGATCCGCGACCATCGCCATGGCCATCGGTGTGTGCTCCTCGCCGTCGACCTCGATGTGTCGGGCGAGGTAGTCGCAGAAGAGCGGGTACCGGTCCGTGCCCTCCTTCTTGATGACCTGGTCGAACATGTCGGGGATGAGGTCCTCGCGGGAGAACGCGAACGCCGCCGCCCGGCAGTGCAACGGCCGCTCCCCGATGATCTCGAACGTCGTACGGACGAACTCCGCGGCGGGAGCCGGGACTTGGGCCACCCGCAACGCCGACGGCACGTCATGCCCCTCGGCGACCAGACCGAGAAACGTGTCGATCCGGGTCGTGTCCGCCCCCGCCTCGTTCATCCCCTCGCGGTACAGCTCGAAGTGGCTGGTGAAGCCGCCGTTCAGCTCGTCGCTCTCCTCGACGAGGACGATGTCGTTGATCAGCCGACGGCTGACGTCGGAGCCGTGCGGCACCCAGGGAACGGTGACGCAGGTCAGCTCGCGCTGCAACGACTTGAGCAGGGACATGAAGTCCCAGACGGCGAACACGTGGTGTTCCATGAACATCGCCATGCGTTCCCGGGTGTCTATTCGCTGGTAAATCGGGTGGGCGGTGACTTCTTTCCGAGCCGGTTCGATCACCGACCGCGCCCGCTCGATTCCCTCATGGGTGGTGTTCCAGTCGTACCGGGACATGGGATCTCCTTCACGTTCACGTTCGTGTTCGCGCTTTTCCGAGGGGGTTTTATCGCAGGACCGATCAGCCATTGATCAACATCACGGTCAGATTACGACGTGGATCGGATGGCGATCGTGCAGCTATTCACACGCCCCCGGCAAGCGGTTCTGAAAATTCACGGAAAGTTACTCACGCGTACCGGTCGACAGATTGCTGCAAGGCGGTTCAAAAACCCCGAACCGGGAACGTTTCGGACAGTCGAAAAACACCGTTGAAATATTGAACGCCACCCTTCGATTTTGCGTATCCAATGCCGTGACCAGGAATCCCGTTACCGTCACCGTCGCATATCGCGTGGTGCCGGGCCGTGAGGCCGACTTCCACGCGTGGGGGTGGGCCATGCTGGGCGACGGCGCACGGCAGCCGGGCTTCCTGGGCGGTGGTGTACTGGTCGACCAGGAGGCGGAGTGGCATGTGGTGTACCGCTTTGCCAACGACGGCTCGGCCCATGCCTGGGAGGCGTCGGCCACCCGGGCGGAGTGGGAAACCCGCACGTCAGGGGTGGCCCGGGAAACAGGACGGCGCAGCGTACGGGGCTCCGCCGAGTGGTTCGACGCCCAGGTGGGCGGACCCGCGGGAGGGTCCACGGGGTCCGTGGGCGGGTTCACCGGGGGGGCCGTGGCCGGCGCCGCGGGCACGGCCACGGCAGCCGCGGCGACCGCGCCGGCCCCCGCGCCCGGACCGCCGGCGAAATGGAAACTGTGGTTCATCAACATGAGCGCGGTTTTTCCGCCGGTTTTACTGTTCAATCTGCTCATACTCCCCTACCTCGGCGGCCTCAATCCGCTCTTCCGCACTCTGCTGCTGTGTCTGTGTGTGACGGCTCTCGTCACCTGGATTCTCATGCCCCGCTTGCAGCGCTTCTTCAAGAAATGGCTGTACCCACCGCTCCAGGCTCTCCGCGGCCGGCACAAGAAAAGGACCGCCTAGGTCCACGGGCCGCGCGGGTCCGAGAACGACCGAAGGAGGTGGGCGGGTGAAGACCCTGCTCATCGACAATTACGACTCGTACACGTACAACCTGTTCCAGTTGATCGCCGAGGTGAACGGCGAGGAGCCGGTGGTGATCCGCAACGATTCGGATCTCTCCGCATTGGATCTTTCCCGGTTCGACAACGTGGTCGTTTCGCCCGGTCCCGGGCATCCCGCCGCACCGCGGGATTTCGGCATCGGCGCCCGGGTGTTCGCCGAGTCCGCCCTCCCCGTGCTGGGCGTCTGCCTCGGGCACCAGGGGCTGGCGCTCGGGGAGGGGGGCGTGGTCGAGTCCGCCCCGGAGCCCCGGCACGGGCACCTGTCCACGATCCGGCACGACGGCCGGGACCTGTTCCAGGGGATGCCGCAGGGCTTCACCGCCGTGCGCTACCACTCGCTGGCCGTCCGCGAACCGCTGCCGGAGAGCCTGGAGGCGACGGCCTGGGCCGAGGACGGTGTCCTGATGGGCCTGCGGCACCGCACCCGGCCGCTGTGGGGCGTCCAGTTCCACCCCGAGTCCGTGCTGACGGAACACGGGCACCGCATGCTCGTCAACTTCCGCAATCTGACGGCGGAACGGGCCCACAAGCCACGGGCGAAGAACACGGCCGTGCCGCCGTCGGACACCCCGCGCGCTCCCCACCCCCTCCTGCGCTCCCACGCCCTCGTCCCCCGCTCGAACCCCGCCGTCGCCCGGTCGCACGCCCTCGGCACCCCGGCCGGAGCGGTCGCGATCCCCCCCCCCCGCGGCCCCCG
>LJCV01000203.1 GCA_001298575.1 Actinobacteria bacterium OK074 | reverse complement strand
CCCCCGGCAGCCCCGCCCCGCGCCGCTGCGGTCCGCGGCGCCGCACGCTCCCGGCCGCCCCGCGCCGCTGCGGGCACGTGACCCCGCCAGGCCCGGTCACCCCGTCCTGCCGCCGCTGCGGGCATGCGTGCCGCTAGGGGCGGCACGGGTGGGCGCAGCGGCACCCCGCAAGCGCGGGTGAGCGAACCGCCTCCCGGCCAGCACCACCCCCGGGCAACCAACAACCCCGCCGCACCCCGCCAGCACCAGCCTCGGGCAACCAACAACCCCGCCGCACCCCGCCAGCACCAGCCTCGGGCAACCAGCAACCCCCGTTGCACCCAACCCGCACCAACCTCGGGTGCCCTGTAACCCCCCTGAACCCCCTTACACCTTCGCCAGTTCCGTCGTGGTGTTGCTTTGGGCGACCACTCGGCTTTTTGTCAGGCTGGGGCGGTCCTGGGGTGGGGTTAGTGCGCGGCCCAGGCGTAGGGCCAGGGCCGTGATGCCGAGGGAGAAGAGCAGGAAGACGGCTATGTACGGGCCGGGGAGGGCCGCGCCCATGGGGCCGCCCACCGCAGGGCCCAGGGCCAGGGCCAGTTGTTTGGCCAGGGCGAAGGTGGAGTTGTACTGGCCCGCCAGGCCGGTGGGGGCGAGGTCGGCCACCAAGGGCGCCACCGTCGGGGACAGCATCGCCTCGCCCAGGCCGAAGAGGGCGTACGTGGAGATGAACGCGGCCGTGGCCATGGTCTGGGTTCCGTGGCCCAGGCCCGCGTAACCCGCGGTCGCCCAGGCGAGGGCCCAGATGATTCCTACGGACGCGATCACGCGGGAGCGCCGACGGCGTTCGACGAACCGCAGCACCGCGAACTGGGCGACCACGATGACCGCGGTGTTGGCGGCCAGCGCCGTACCGAGCGCCGACGTGGACACCCCGGCCGTTTCGATGCCGTACGCGCTCAGGCCCGAGTCGAACTGGCCGTAGCACGCGAAGAACAGGACGAAGCCGAGGACACAGAGCTGCACCATGGCCCGGTTGCCCAGCAGCTCACGCCAGTTGGACTTGCCGGAGTCGCGCGGAGCGCCCTCCACACGCGGGGCGTGCGGGATGCGGACCGTCGCCACGACGGCCGCGAGCAGCAGGAAGACCGCCGCCTCGATCGAGAACAGCAGGGTGAACGACGAGACGTTCGTCGTGTCCACCAGGTGACCACCTATGAGGCCGCCGATGCCGAGACCGAGGTTCTGCAGGAAGAACTGCATGGCGAACGCGCGCGAGCGCGTCGCCGAGGTCGAGCAGTCCACGATCATCGTCGCCAGGGCCGGCTGCATCACGGCCTGCCCGGCGCCCGACGCGGCAGCCGACGCCAGTACCGTCGCGGCGGTCCCCGAGAGTCCGAGCCCCATCGCTCCGACCGCGGCGACGACCAGGGCGACGAGCAGCACCGGAAGCGGGCCGCGCCGGACGATGGCCCGCCCCGCGAACGGCAGCACCACGAGCGCGGCCACGGCAAAGACGGCGAGCACCAGCCCCGCCGTCATGCCACCGAGCCCTCGCACCTGCGCCACGTAGACGTACAGGTACGGGACGGTGAAGCCGAGCCCGAACGCGCTGAGTGCGTTGCCCACATGGATCCGGCGCATCGCTGCGCCCATCGCCCTGGTCACTTCCACCTTCTCAAGTCAGGAGTCTTAGGAGTGAAGACTTCGATAGTAAAGTTCGAAGCTAAAGGCTACATCTTGAAGGACTTCAATGGCAACTGAGGGCGTGGGATACTGCCGTCATGGGCGACACCTCCGGCGTCAGCGAGCCGACCCTCGAAGAGCAGATCGCCGCCTACCAGCGGGAGTTCCAGGACCTCGACCCCCAGGTCGAGAAGATCGTCTCGGCGCTCTCCCGCCTCAACCGCCGGATGAACGTCGCCTACAGCCGCCAGACCGCCGGGCTCGGCATCAGCAGCGCCGAGTGGGAGGTCCTCAAGGAACTGGTCGTGTCCGGTGCGCCGTACCGGATGGGGCCGAGCGACCTCGCCAAGCGCCTGGGTCTCACTCCGGCCGCCATGACCCACCGGATCGACCGCATGGTGACGGAGGGGCTCGTCACCCGGCAGCGCGACGAGTCGAACCGGGTACGGGTCATCGTCGAGCTGACGCCGGAAGGGCGCGAGAAGTGGCTCGGCGTGATGCGCCTCGCCTCGGTCTTCGAGGAGGAACTGCTCCAGGACCTCTCTCCCGTGGAGCGGACGGTGCTGGGCGAGGTCCTCACCCGACTCCTGCGCAGGGTGGAGCATGCCCAGCCCGACGCCGGCGGCCGCCTCGCCGACCTGGACTGACGGCCCCCGAAAAGATCTTGACGGAGCCGGTTGACAGCCCTACGGCGGATGCGTAGTGTTCTCCGAGTTGTCGCCGAGCCGGAACGGTTCTGCGACGGCACTCCCGCCGCGTTAGCGGCAATCAAACCATCAGCACGATCTCCCGTCAGGGTCGATTTCGGCGTGCCCGAATTCAATTCGAATGGGAGCCCAGCGGCCCGATTGGGAATCGCCGGGGCGATCCGCTAAGGTTTGAGACGTCGGAACGGCCCAACGGGTCGGGAAGACAACCCCGCTGACTGGGGATCAGGACGCGAAAGCGATCTGATAAAGTCGGAGCCGCCGGAAGGGAAAACGCGAGAGCGGAAACCTGGAAAGCACCGAGGAAATCGGACCGGAAAACGATCTGATAGAGTCGGAAACGCAAGAACAAAGCAAGACGGCAAAACAAAGGCAAGACAGCAGGACCGAAGGGAAAGCCCGGAGGAAAGCCCGTGAGGGTGAATACAAAGGAAGCGTCCGTTCCTTGAGAACTCAACAGCGTGCCAAAAATCAACGCCAGATATGTTGATACCCCGTTCATCGGAAGATTCTTTCGGTGGCGAGGTTCCTTTGAAGAATACACAGCGAGGATGCTGTGAACGGCTGGGCTTATTCCGCCTGGTTGTTCTGCTCTCGTGTGTGTCGACCCGATTACGGGTAAACATTCACGGAGAGTTTGATCCTGGCTCAGGACGAACGCTGGCGGCGTGCTTAACACATGCAAGTCGAACGATGAAGCCCTTCGGGGTGGATTAG
>LJCV01000202.1 GCA_001298575.1 Actinobacteria bacterium OK074 | reverse complement strand
TGCGTGGGGGCGGCGCGGGCGCGGCGACGGGCCGTCGTAGGGGCTCGCGAAAGGTCGTCGCGAGGGGACGGCGAGGGAGTGGCAGAGGGGGCGGCAAAGGGGGCGGCAAGGGGGCAAGGCCGGAGTGGCGCGAGGGGTCACGGAGAGGGGGCGCGGAGAGGGAGTGCGGTGGGGGCGCGCGGAGGGCGTGCGGAGGCCCAAATAAAACGGGCCGGTCCGTGGGGGGGAGACGGACCGGCCCGAGGGGGGGTTTCCACCATAACCCTTCGTAAGTGATGCCGCGTCCATCGGCATGCAAAAACTACTCTCCGCAGTCATACGACAACGCCCCGGTGGCCGTATAAGCACCTTTTCGAGGCGGGATCATGGCCGATTCACGGCAGATTCACGGTTGATTCCAAGGCTCACGGACGCGTTGGGCGGCAATCCAAAGGGTTTGCGCACCCTTGTCGGATGTTCGCTGATGCGTTCCGCGACACCGGCGCCGTCCTCCTCCCGGGTGAACGACACCCGGAACGCCCGCTTGACGCCACCGCTACCTTCGCAGTCGTGGCCACCTTTACGACGCCGTACACCCCCGCTCCGGTTCCGCTGGAAACCGCGGAAACACCGGCCGCCCGCCACCGGGGCCTGCTCGGCCGGGACGGCGTCGAGGGCGCGCTGTTGCTGCCGGGGGCGCGCTCGGTACACACCCTGGGCATGCGCTTCGCGATCGATGTGGCGTACCTGGACCGGGAGTTCCGCGTCCTGGCGGTACGCACGATGCGGCCGGGACGCATCGGCCGCCCCCGACTCCGCGCGCGGTCGGTCCTGGAGGCGGAGGCGGGGGCACTGGAGGGGTGGGGGGTTCGGGTGGGGGTGCGGGTGACTGTGGTTGCGGGGGATGAGGGGAGCGAGGGGTGACGGCCCCGGGGGGGGGCGAGCGGTCGTACGAGGTCGGCGGCCGTAGGCGTACGAGGCGGGGCGGCGGGGCCGGAGCAAGGGCAAGAGGCGGGGCCGGAGTCGGGCCGGCGCCGGGGCCGTGTGGGGCAACAGCCGCAGGGGGCCGGCGAGATGAGCGGCATCGCCGGGTACGGGGGCACCGCGCAGCCCCCTCCACCGCGCGGTGCCGACCGCGCAGCTTTGCTCACGCGAATTACCCGGATCCGAACTTACGCGAAGCGGGGGAAGTGGAGCCAGGGAGTCCGAATAACGATGTGGAAACCCTGTGAACATGTCCGCTATGTGGACAGGGGGGTTCTGGGGCCGCCGGCGGGGGCCAACGCCAAGAGGCGGTATTCGGGCATTTTCGATTGCTGTCCGAGTTGGGCCGCCGCCGGGGCGAACCGGATCTACGTCCGGGCCGCCGTCCGGCCCCCACCGGCTACCCCGCCGACTACCCCGGCGACCCCTCCGGCTTGCGGGCTTCGATCAGGAACCGGGAGCTGTGGGCGACGAACGGCCCCCGGGACTCGATCAGTTCGTGCAGGGAGCGGAGCCGGGGCAGATACCGCTCCACGGTGAACCCCGGCACCATCCACACCACTTTGCGCAGGAAGTGCACGACGGCACCGATGTCGTGGAACTCCATGCGCAGCCGGGCGGTGCGCAGATCGACGACGTCGAGTCCGGCGCCCTCGGCGGCGGTCCGGGCGCGCTGGGGATCGCGCCCCTGCCGCACCTCCAGCGACTGCGGCCCGAGGAAGTGCTCGACGACCTCGAAGGCGCTCGCGGGCCCGACCTGCTGGGAGAAGTAGGAGCCTCCGGGCCGCAGCACGCGCGCGATCTCCGCCCAGTCGGTGCGCACCGGGTGCCGGCTGGTGACGAGGTCGAACACGGCGTCGGCGAAGGGCAGCGGGGCGTTGTCGGGCACGGCGACGACGGCGGCACCGCGCGGACGCAGCAGGGCGGTGGCCTTGGCGACGTTCGGGGGCCAGCCCTCGGTGGCGACGGTGAGGACGGGCAACTTCGGTGCGGAGGCCAGTACTTCGCCCCCGCCGGTGTCGATGTCGAGCGCGGCGGCCACGTCGTACCGCCCGAGCCGCTCCCCCATGGCCCGCGCGTACCCCCACGGGGGCCGCTCCTCGGTGGCCCGCCCCTCGAACCAGGAGAAGTCCCACCCGTCGACGGGGGCGGCGACGGCTTCGTCGATGAGGGCGTCGAAGGTGCGGGGGCGGGTGGTCATAGGGGGATGGTGGCAGGG
>LJCV01000201.1 GCA_001298575.1 Actinobacteria bacterium OK074 | reverse complement strand
CTTCCCACCCCCGGGGAATAACCGGAGACACCCTCCTGTTAGCCACCCGCACACCCCAAACCCACGAACATGAGCATCAGGAGGCCCCGGTGGTGGACGAGATCCGAGGTACAGCGCACGGCACGGCCCCCGTACCCCTCTCCGTACTGGACCTGGTCACCGTCGGCGCGGGCCGCACCGCCACCGACGCCCTCCGCGCCACCGTGAAACTCGCCCACCTCGCGGACGCCCGCGGCTTCCAGCGCTACTGGATCGCCGAGCACCACTCCATGCCGGGCGTGGCCTCCTCCTCCCCGGCCGTGATCCTCGCCCACCTCGCCGCCCACACCGACCGCATCCGCCTCGGCTCGGGCGGCGTCATGCTGCCCAACCACGCACCCCTGGTGATCGCGGAGCAGTTCGGCACACTGGAAGCGATGGCCCCCGGCCGCGTCGACCCCGGCCTCGGCCGCGCCCCCGGCACGGACGGCGCCACCGCCGCCGCCCTCCGCCGGGCCGACCGGCTCAACGAGGGCGCCGACGACTTCCCCCAGCAACTCGCCGAACTCATCCGCTTCTTGGACGACGACTTCCCCGACGGCCACCCCTACCGCCGTATCCACGCGGTCCCGGGCCCCGTCCAGGGCACCTCACCCGGTGGCGTCCAGTCCGTGCACCGCCCACCTGTCTGGCTGCTCGGCTCCTCCGGGTTCTCGGCCCGGCTCGCCGGCATGCTCGGGCTGCCGTTCGCCTTCGCGCACCACTTCTCCGCGCAGAACACCGTCCCGGCCCTCGACCTCTACCGCGAGCACTTCCGCCCCTCCGCCGTACTGGACGCCCCGTACGCGCTGATCGGCGTCTCCGCGCTCGCGTGCGACGAGGAGCGCGAGGCCCGCCGCCAGATCCGCGCCGCCGCGCTCAACATGCTCCGGCTGCGCCGCGGCAGCCCCGGCCTGGTGCCGACGCCGGAGGAGGCCGAGGCGTACGAATTCAGCCCGATGGAGGAGGAGTTCATCGACTCCTGGAACGCCAACGTCGTCCACGGCACGATCGACGAGGTCCGCGCCGGCCTCGACGACCTCCAAAAGCGCACGGGCGCCGACGAGTTGATGCTCACCTCGCACGCCCACAACCCGGAACTGCGCCTGCACTCGTACGAACTGGTCGCGGACGCCTACGGATTGCCGAGCGCCTGACGCACGGTCTGACGCACCGTCACGCCTACGGGTTGCCGACCGCGTACGACTGTGATTCCGGCTCCGGTTCCGGCTCGCCGTACGCGGTCTCGTCGTCGCGCAGCAACTCCGAGATGCGGCCCGGCGGTACGGGGCGCGAGTACAGCCAGCCCTGCCCGGTGTCACAGCCGATCGCCCGCAGCCGGGCCGCCTGCGCCGAGGTCTCCACGCACTCCGCGGTGACGGTCAGGCCCAGCCGGTGGGCGAGTTGGACGAGCGCCTCGACGACGATCTCGTCGGCCGGGTTGGGCCGGCCGTCGGCGCCCGCGGCCGTGGTGACCTCGCCACCGGCCGCGGCGTCGGTGCCGTTCACCGCCCGGGTGCCCTCCGCGTTCTCGTACTGCTCGGCGTTCTCGTACTGGAAGCTGCGGACGAACGAACCGTCCAACTTCAGTACGTCCACCGGGAGTCGGCTCAGGTAGGCGAGGTTGGAGTAGCCGGTGCCGAAGTCGTCGATCGCGATCCGTACGCCCATGTCGCTGAGCGCCTGCAACGCCTGGAGCGGGCGGCCCGCCGAGCCCATCACCGCGGACTCGGTCAGCTCCAGCTGGAGCAGGCCCGGGGCGAGCCCCGTCTCCGCGAGGGTCTCGGCGACGGCCGCGACCAGGTCGGAGTCCCACACCTGGCGCACCGCCACGTTCACGCTCACGAACAGCGGCCGTACGCCCGGGTGTTCGGTCTGCCAGCGGCGCGCCTGACGGCAGGCGGTCACCAGCGCCCAGCGGCCCAGCGGCACGATCGAGCCGTCCTCCTCGGCCAGTCCGATGAACCGATTCGGCGTCAGGGTGCCGAACTGCGGATGGTGCCACCGCATCAACGCCTCGACCCCGACCGTGCGGCCGTTCGCCATGTCGACCAACGGCTGGTATTCCAGGGCGAATTCACCGCGCTCGATGGCCGGGCGGAGAGTGGCGGCGAGCGCCTGGCGGGTCATGCGGTGCGCGTTGCGCTCCGGGTCGAACAGGGTCCAGCGGGCCTTGCCGTCCGCCTTCGCCCAGTACAGCGTCGTATCGGCGTCCTGCATCAGACCCGTCGCGGTGGCGTCCGCCGCGCACCGCTCGACGACGCCGATCGACGCCGTCAGCGACAACCGGCGGCCCGACAGGTCGAAGGGCGCCTGGAGTTGGTCGAGCACCGACTCGGCCAGGTCGGCGAGTTGGTCGGTGCCGGTGGAGTTCTCCACGAGCAGCGCGAACTCGTCACCGCCGAGCCGGGCCACCAGCGGGGTCGCCGCCCGCGCGAAACCGGCCTCGTCCGCGCAGCGCGTCAGCCGGTCGGCGACGGCCGCGAGCAGCCGGTCGCCGACCCGGTGGCCGAGGGTGTCGTTGACCGCCTTGAAGCCGTCGAGGTCGAGATAGACCAGCCCGATCCGGCCGGTGCCGCCCTCGTCGTACGCGTTCGCCTCCAGCGCGGCCGTCAGCCGTTCGAAGAACAGCGTGCGGTTGGGCAGCCGGGTGACCGGATCGTGCATCTGCAAATGCCGTAGCCGGGCCTGGAGTTCGCGGCGGGCGCTGATGTCGGTGAGGGAGAGGAGCACGGACGCCTCGGCCTCGCCGTCGCCCGCGGGCAGCGGCGCGACCGTCACCTGGAGCCAGCGCGACCGCCCGTCGGGGTGCCGCACGCGGCGCGTGCACTGCAACCGGGCCTGCCGGCCGCGCAGCACCTCGCGGTAGGCGTGCCAGGTGCGGGGGTCGGAGGACAGGTCCAGCAGATCGGCGGCGACCCTGCCGACCAGCGTGTCCGCACGCGTACCCGTACCTGCACCCGTACCGGTACCCGGGCTCGTACTCGTGTCAGTGTCCGTGCCGGTCCGGGGGACGAAGAGGCCGGCGAAGGCGTCGTTCACCGTGCGCACGAGCCCTTCCCGGTCGACGACGGCCATCGCCAGCGGCGCGGCGGTGAAGGCCACGGCACCGGGCGGCGTCACCCCAAGTGCGGCCGAACCGCGGGCAGTCGGGCCGGGCGGTGGCGCGTCGGGGGCCGGAATGTCCACGGCCGGGGCGGCCGGGGCGGCAGAGACGGGTGCGCTCGCGCCTGGGATGCCGGTGCCCGGAACGCCGGTGCTTGGGAGTGGCAGCCCCCCGCCGTTGACGCCCGCGCCCGTCCCCGTCCCGACGGCGCTCGTGCCGCCGTTCACACCCGTACCGTTGACGCCCACACCATTCGCCCCCGCACCATTTGCCCCCACACCCGCACTCGACGACCCACCCGTGCCGTTCACGCTCGCGCCCAGGACACCCGCACCCGGCCCACCCCCGCCCTTCACGCCTGCACTTGACCCGTTTCTACCCGCTCCCACGCCCGAAACGGCACGCGAACCGGACGACAGACCGGACGACAGGCCGGATGACAGTCCTGACGGCAGTCCTGACGGCAGTCCTGACGGCAGTCCTGACGGCAGGCCGGAGGGCAGTCCGGACGGCAGCGCCTGTGCCGCCGGACCCGGCGCCGGACCTGCCCCCGGACGGAGCCCCGGACGAGGTCCTGGGCGAGGTCCTGGGCGAGCCCTCGGACCGGGCCCCGCGACCACCCCCGCCGCATACACGGTCGAGGAGGTTGGTGGGACGGATGTGACAGGTGTGGCAGGCGTGGCGGAGACCGGCGTCGGAGCCGTACCGCCAGGTGCATACTCATGACGCTCCGTGACGGCCGGCCGGTCGAGGTCTGCCGCGGGCGTCGGCCCTTCGGACGTTCCGCTCACCGCTCGCTCCCGCAGTGCACTCGTTCTTCGTACGGATCTCGTGGGTCTCGCCGGAGTGGTCGACCGGGTGCCGGTCGGCCGCACAAGCCGTGTCCGTGCAGGAAAGTGTGCCGATCATAGAGGCTGGCCCGGGGGCCGTGCAGCCACTGTCCAGTGTCCGTCCAGTGTCCCGGAACTGACGCCTGTTCTGACAGATCGTTTCTGCCCGCACCTGAACCGGAACCTTCGGGTTGCTTCGTGATCCTTCGCGCGGCGACCGAATGTGACGTTCCGTAAGCACCCGGAGTAATGGTCCCTTCACTCGTCCGGTGCAGACAAACAGGGCGTAGTGCGACAAACCGTCAGAGGCTGGATGCGGTG
This sequence comes from Actinobacteria bacterium OK074, assembly GCA_001298575.1. Classification (GTDB taxonomy): domain Bacteria; phylum Actinomycetota; class Actinomycetes; order Streptomycetales; family Streptomycetaceae; genus Streptomyces. The sequence goes on along the minus strand of LJCV01000201.1, from coordinate 1,705 downwards.
TCCCGTCAACCGCATCCGGAGGTCGACTTGCCGCGTCAGCTCCCGCCGAGGGGATCCGCCTGCGACGGAGCGTCCGGAGCGTCCGAGGGGCCCGAAACGCCTGGGGCCCCCGGTGTGTCGGATGCGCCCGGGGTGCCGGACGGATCCCGTGGGCCCGGTGGATTCGCGGTGTTCCGCGGCACGTCCCGCTGGCGCGCCACCGCGGCCGTCTTCACCTCGCTGGCCGCGCTCGCCGCGACCTCGCTGGTCACGGGCCCGGCGCTGGCCGAACCGGCCGCCGCCCCCTGTGAGCTGCGCCGCACCGAGGCCCATCACTCCGAGGGCGTCGACACCTGGAACACCGCCTACCCGCGCCCCACCCGCCCCCTGAACGCGGTCATGGTCTTCCTCTCCTTCCCGGACGCGGCGCCGCTGACCACCCCCGCCGAGCTGACCGCCGACTACTTCCCGGCCACCAGCCGCTTCTTCGAGCGCGCTTCGTACGGCCGCTTCACCCTGCGCCCGCATCCCGTGTCCCACTGGACCCGGATGCCTCACCCGTCCACCTCGTACGCCATAAAACGTGACTGGAACGCGGCGTACCGAGCGGCGTATTTGCGCGACGCGCTCGCCGCCGCGGACCGCGACGTCGATTTCTCGCGCTACGACATCGTGTACTTCGTCGCCGACCCGGACGCGCCCGGCGTGGACTCGGACGCCACCAAGGTCGTCAACCTGGACACCCCGCTGCGCGCGGACGGCACCGACATCCGCCGCGTCGTCACGGTCTTCGAGAAGCACCCGCCGGACCGCCTCGTCCTCGCCCACGAGACGGGCCACGTCTTCGACCTGCCCGACCTCTACCACCGCCCCGCCGACGGCAAGGGAGACTGGGACACCTACGTCGGCGACTGGGACCTGATGGGCAGTCAGTTCGGCCTGGCGCCCGACCTGTTCGCCTGGCACAAGTGGAAGCTGGGCTGGCTGGACCCACGCCAGGTGGCATGCGTCCGCGGCCCCGGCAGCACCCGCCTGACCCTGGAACCGGTGGGCGCTGCACCGGGCGAGGGGCGGCGGGTGCCGATGGGTGCGGCGCCGAGCGAGGGGCGGCGGGTGCCGGTGGGCGCGGCGGGACCGCTGCTGACGAACGGGACCGGGGCGCCGGAGATCCGCGCCCCCGGCGTACAGCTGTTCGGGACGGGCGCCGGCACCAAGCTCGCGGTCGTGCGCACCGGCCCCGACAGCGTGCTGGCCATCGAGGCCCGGGGCCCGGTCGGCAACGACGTCGCCACCTGCGCCCAGGGCGTCCTCGTCTACCGCGTGCGCGGCGGCGCGGACTCGGGCGGCGGCCCCGTCCAGGTCCTCGACGCCCACCCCGACACGGAGTCCTGCTGGAACGACTCCGTCTACCCCCCGCTCGCGGACGCGCCGGTACGCGCGGGCGAGACCTTCACGGTGCCGGGCGACGGCGTACGGGTACAGGTGGAGGGGCGGACGGCCGCGGGGGCGTGGACGGTGCGGATCACGCCTGGGTGACCTTGTGGCCTTGTGACCTCGGGGCTCGTGTGCCAGGGGCGTGGGTGGCGCGGAGCCCCCACGGCGCGCGGCGCAGCGGCGCAGAAACAGAGATGGCGAGGTGGTTCGCGCTTCCGCGAACACGCCTCGCCATCGTCATCGTGCGCCGCCAGGGACTCGAACCCCGGACCCGCTGATTAAGAGTCAGCTG
>LJCV01000200.1 GCA_001298575.1 Actinobacteria bacterium OK074 | reverse complement strand
GAAGCCAACCCCCGCCCCCCCCCCCCCCGTCTACCAGTGGAGCCAGCTGAACTACGGCGTCACCGGTGACGGCACCGAGCCCGAGATGCGGCTCGGCGAGAGCAGCTGGGTGTGGCAGCGCTCGGGCGTGGCGATCGGCGGCAAGCAGTACACGCACGGGGTGACCGTGCACGGCGACTCCTCCGTCACCATCGACCTCAACCGCACGTGCAGCGCGTACGACGCGGTCGTCGGCGTGGACGACATGACGCTGGGCCTGGGCGAAGTGCGGTTCTCCGTGTACGCCGACGACGCGCGCGTCTGGCAGTCGCCGCTGATCAAGGGCGGTGACGCGGCGGTCCCGGTGCACGTGGGGCTGACCGGCCGCAAGACGATCCGCCTGGTCGTGGAGCCGCACACGGCGTTCGACTCGGTGGCGCTCGCGGACTGGGCGGAGTCCCGCTTCACCTGCAAGTGACCTTCACCTGCAAGTGAGCTTCACCCGCCGGCAAGCTTCACCCGCCGGCGAGTTTCACCCCTCAGTGAGGTCGACGGCCTCGGCGATCTCCCGCAGGACGTCGTCGACCGTGAGGGACGCGCCCTTGGCGTGCTCGACGGCGTAGTGGTGCGGGTCCAGGGCCGTACGGGCGGTGGCTTCGGCCTGTTCGGTGGTGGGGCTCAGCCGGACCGGGTCCGGGCCGTTTCCGGTCCAGCTGTCGGCGGCGGCGATCAGCCGGACCACGCGCGCGTGGTCGCCGAGCCGGGCCAGGGCGTCGACCGCGATGTGCGCGAGGCTCGCGGTCACGGTCTCCGCGCAGCGCAGCGTCACGGCCTCGTGCAGGGCGGTCGCGGTCTTCGTGAGCGCGGGCCGGGGGCCGGACTCGGCGAGGGTGACGAGGGCGTCGACGCCGTTCAGCATGGCGAGGAACTGCGGCGGCGGGGTGCCCCGGCCCATCTCCTGCCGCGCCGCCGCCCACCACACGCGTGCCTGCGCGGGTTGGCCGTCGTCCAGCGCCAGTTGGGCGCGCAGCAGCCGTACGAACGCGCGGGAGTCGGTCACCCCGTACGCGTCGGCCGCCTCGCTCGCCCGGTCCAGGGTGATCAGGGCGCCGGCGCGGTCGCCGGCGCGGTAGGCGATCTCGGCGAGGCGCGCGTGCAGGAACGGGGTCTCGGCGTTCGCCCCCACCTCGTGGGCGAGCCGCAGCGCCTCCTCGTACTCCTGTCTCGCCTGCGTGTAGCGTCCGCGCGCCATGTCCGCCTCGCCCGCCGCGCTGCACACCTGGGCGCGCATCCAGCGGTCGCCGACGCGGCGGCTGAGCGCGCGCAGTTCGGCGAGGTCCGCGTCCACGCCCGCGAGCCGGCCGGGGGCGTCGACGACCGCGTGCGTGCGGAACATCAGCGTGACGCCGACCTCCCAGTCGCCGCCGTACGCACGGCAGTTGGCGACGGTCCGGTCCAGGAAGGGTTTGAGGTCCGTGTAGGAACGGCCGTCCTCCCGCATCCCCAGGTAGTAGTCGGTGAACGGCCAGACGATGCCGGGGAAGAACGCCGCCTCGGGCCCGCCGCCCGCGAAGTGGTCCCGTACGGCGGTGATGTACGGCCGCATACGGCTGTCGCCCATGGCCTCGGCGACGGGACGGGACTCGGCGAACAGGAACAGGTTCAGCAGCCGCAGGCGCATGCGGGTGGGCTGCGTGTCGGGGGCGGCGACGAAGGCGTCGACGTGGTCGGGGGTGGGACGCCCCAGAGGTGGAGTGGCTTGGGACGGTTGGCGAGTGCGGGTTTGTTCGTGGCCGCTCGCGCGGTTCCCCGCGCCCCTGAAAGGCTCGCCTGCGGCATCGCCCCTGGTCGTCGCCGTGTCCAGCCCCGCCCCCAGCCTCAGTACCCGCTCCGTCCAACTCATGCCCTCGGGGCGGTGGTTGCGCAGCCACCAGAACCAGCCCGCGGCCAGGCAGATGGCTACGGCGGTGTCCTCGTCGGCGGTGGTGATGGCGTTGTCGAGGGCGGCGCGGATGTTGTCGAGTTCGGTCTCCAGGCGCCGTATCCACGGGAGTTGGTCGGCGGAGCGGAGCCGGGGTTCGGCCTCCTCGACGAGGGCGCGCACCCAGGCGCGGTGGCGGCGGGCGGCAGCAGTACCGAGTCCTGGGGTTTCGGCGGCGCGGTGCTCGGCGTACTCGTGGATGGTCTCCAGGAGACGGTAGCGCATGCCCGTGGTGCCGTCGGGGCCGTCGGGGGTGGCGACGACCAGGGACTTGTCGACGAGCGCGCCGATCAGGTCGGCTCCCGCCGCCCCGCACACCGCCTCCGCGGCCGCGAGGTCCCAGCCGCCGGCGAAGACGGACACCTCGCACAGGACGGTCCGTTCCCGCTCGTCCAGCAGGTCCCAGGACCAGTCGACGACGGCCCTGAGCGTCTGCTGGCGGGGCAGGGCCGTACGGCTGCCGGAGGTGAGCAGCCGGAAGCGGTCGTCGAGGCGGTCGGCGATCTGCCGGGGTGTGAGCAACCGCAGGCGGGCGGCGGCCAGTTCGATGGCGAGCGGGAGGCCGTCGAGCCGGCGGCAGATCTCGTCCACCGCCTGCTTGTCCGCCAGGACGGCGTCGGCGTCGGGCCGTACGGCGGCGGCGCGTTCCCGGAAGAGGCGCTGGGCGGGGTCCGGGGGCAGCGGCTCCACCGGCCGGACGGATTCGCCCGGTACGCCCAGGGGTTCGCGACTGGTGGCGAGGATCGTGAGCCCCGGGCAACGCGTCAGCAGGGTCTCCGCGAGGCGGGCCGCCGCGTCGATCACATGCTCGCAGTTGTCAAGGATCAGGAGCTCGCTGCGCGGGGCGCAGTGCTCGACGAGCAGTTCGACCGGGTCGCTCTGCGGCACGGCCAACTCGTTGGTGATCAGCACGGTCTCGCGCAGACCGAGAGCGCTGACCACCGCGCCGGGGACCGCCTCCGGCCGGTCGAGCGGGGCGAGTTCGACCAGCCACGCGGGGGTGCCTGCGGCGGCTTGTTCGGCCAGACGGGTCTTTCCTGAGCCGCCGGGTCCGGTGAGGGTGACCAGGCGGCCCTGCTGTAGGTCTGAACGGATGGCGACGAGATCCGGTTCCCGGCCGACGAAGGAATTCAGCCGGGGCCGGAGGTTGCCCTTGCGGGAGCTTGGACCGCCCAATGGCTCGGGACTTCCCGCCTGTTGGCGAGTGCGGGTCCGTCGCGGTTGCTCGCGCAGTTCCCCGCGCCCCTCAAGGGGCGCTGATGCGCCCGTATCGCTCACCACCGAACTCTCGCGGTCCCCCGCCGGCAGCCCCCCGCGATCCCCCACCACCAAGCCCTCGTGATCCCCCGCCAACAACTCCTCGTGACGCCCGCCCAACAGGCCCCCGCGATCCCCAGCCGACACCCCCTCGTGCTGCCCCGTCAACAAACCCCCACGCTCCCCCGCCAACAACCCCTCGTGCAGGGACCGCAGTTCCACCCCCGGATCCGTACCCAAGGCTTCCCGCAACCCCCTCCGTACCGTCTCGTACGACGCCAGGGCCTCCGCCACCCGGCCCGTGTCCCGTAGGGCGCGGATCAGGAGGGCGTGCAGGGGCTCGTCGTAGGGATCGGCGGCGGTGAGGTGGCGCAGTTCCGGTACGACGTCGGTGGCGTGACCCAGCCGTAGTTCGGCCTCCACGCGCGCGCGTGCCGCTTCCCGGCGCAGCGCCTCGGCCCGGGTGGCCGCGGTGCGGTCGGGAAGATCGGCGAGGGCGGGCCCACGCCACAGAGCGAGCGCTTCGCCCAACTCACGAGCAGCAGTTCCCGGATCGTCGCGCTCAAGCGCGGCAAGGCCACGCCGGGTCAGTTCCTCGAAGACGAACAGGTCAACCGACCCGGGCCCAGCCACCAGCCGGTACCCACCCGGCTCCGAGACAACGGCCTCTCTCCCGATCGCCTTGCGCAACCGCCCGACAAGAGCCTGAAGAGCGGCCCCGGCATCCAGAGGCGGATCGTCCCCCCACACCTCAACAACAAGAGCCCCACTGACAACCCCCCGCCCACCCCGCCAAGCCAAAGCGGCCAACAACGCACGCACGCGTGGCCCCCCGAGAGGCACCACAACCCCCCGGTCGTCCTCCGCCTGAGTAACCCCCAGAATCCCGTAACGCACCACCCCATTGTCCCCCGGGACATGCCCCCAAGGCCGAGCCACGCCCCCACCCGCACCCACCCACGCGCAGGAGCGGTCCGGGGCCGGTGGGTTCTGCCCGTCGCTTACAGCGGCCCAAGAAACAGCACACCCCCACCGCGGCCACAGCAGTATGCCCACCGGCGACGGGCAAACCCACCGGCCCCGGACCCGACCCACAACGCACCCAAGGGGCGCGAGGAACGGCGCGAGCAACCACAACGCACCCGCACCCGCGAACGACCAAACACCCCCCCCCCCCCCAGGCGCCGGCGCGTCAACGCACCTAAGACCCCCCCCCCACCACCCGCCCCCCCCGCACGACCCCACCCGGAACAAC
>LJCV01000199.1 GCA_001298575.1 Actinobacteria bacterium OK074 | reverse complement strand
GGCGAGCATGGGCAGCGCCCCGGCCAGCACCGCTACCACCCCCACCACAACCAGCCACCGCTCCCCGGCCGCACCCCCCGGCACCGCCGCCAACAGCGGAAACGGCGGCAACAACCCCTCCGGCGCCGTCCCGGACAACGGCCCCGACACCTGCCCGGCGGCCAGCACGAACCCGGGCCCCAACCCGTACGCCGCCCCCCACACCGCCGCGTTCGGCACCAACCCCACCGCGAGCAACGCCACCGCCGCCTTCCCCGACCACCCCTCCGTCAGCTCCCCGAACGACCCCCGCGCCGCCCCGCCGTGCCACACCAACGACACCGCCACCAGCAACGCCCCACCCCCGACCAGCACCGCGACCCCCACCCCAGCCGCCCGCACGGCAACCCGCACCCACCCGGGCACCTCGTCCGGCATCCCCCGCAACACCCACCGCACCCACCGCACCCACCCGGGCAACGGCCCCCGAGGCCGCCCGTACGCCGTCCACACTCCACCCCCCGCCGCCACCCCGGCCAGCAACGGCAGGCACCCGGCGACCCACGGCCACGACGGCCGCAACGCCCCACCGGCCGCGTACAGCGCGACCGGTACGGCCACACCCAGGTAGCCGACGACCACCCCGCCCCACGCCGTCCGCACCCCCACCGGCGGCGCACCCCCGTCGTCCGCGTCGGGTTCCTCGGGAGCGTCCACCGCGTCCCGCCCCGCCCGGTACAGCAGCCACGCCGGCACGGCGAGCAGCAGCAGCGGCGTCAGGCCGACGGGCGCCGGGGTCCCGGACAGCGTGTCGGTGCGCACGAGTTCCACCCCGTGCGCGAGCAGCCACAGCGCGGCGGCCACGTGCAGCGCACCCCCCGGCCCGCTGTCCGGGTACGGCGAACTGATCCACAGCGTCATCACGAGCACCGCGAACGCCCCCAGCCCCTGCCCCGCCGCGACGGCCCCGCCCAGCAGCGCGGCGCCGAGTCCGGGCGAACGGTCGGCCATGTCGTCGCGCAGCCGGTCCCGCAAGCGGGTGAGCAGGCGGGCGAACAGGGTGAACAGGGGCGACAACGGCGGTCGTCGGTCGGTCCATTGCGTCACGCCCGCCATGCTCCCAACGACACGCGCTTTTCCGTCGTAACAGGCGAAGACCTGCCGTGTCGCTCAATATACGTTTTATGTTCTTTTCCGTACGAAGGGGTAACCGGTGACCCAGAGCCCCGCGACCCCGCTCCCGCCCCCCAAGGAGTGCCGACGCCTGCGCGAGGCGGGCGGCCTGACGCAGGCTCAGGTCGCCACCCGGGTGGGCGTCAGCCGCGAGACGGTGCGCTCCTGGGAGACCGGCCGTACGACACCGCGCGGCCGCAAACGGGACGCGTACGCCCGCCTGCTGGCCGAATTCCCCGCCGGTGCACCAGAACCCGCGAAGCCCCCAGAACCCGCGAAGCCCTCGGAGGCCGCCGCCGTGATGCCGTCCCCGCAGATGACACACGATCACCCCCGGCAGGAACACCCCCCGACGGCCGTGGCTGCCCCCGCCCCCTCCACCACCCCCCTGACGCCCGCTCAGGCGTTCGACGCCCTGTACGCGTTCTGCGCCCCCGCCCTCGTACGGCAGACCTACCTGCTCACCGGCCGCCGCGAACTGGCGCGCGAATCCGTCGAGCGCGCGTTCCAACTGGCCTGGCAGCGCTGGCCCGAGGTGGCACGTGACCGGGACCCGGGCGGCTGGGTGCGGGCGACGGCGTACGACTACGCCCTCTCCCCCTGGCACCGCTTCCGCCCCCGCCACCGCCACCCGGAGGCGCCCCCCGCCCGCCCGGCCGACCGCGCCCTGCTCGGCACCCTCCTGCAACTCCCGCCCGCCCACCGCCGCACGCTCATGCTGTACGACGGCGTGGGCCTGGGCCTGCCGGAGACGGCGGCGGAGACGGAGGCGAGCACTCCGGCGGCGGCGAACCGGCTCCTGTACGCCCGCGAGACGGTGTCCCGGCGCCTGCCCGAGCTGGCGTCGCCGGAGCTCCTGCACCGGCGCCTGGCGGAACTGGCGTCGTCGGAGCGGTTGCGCGCGGCGAAGCCGCCGGTGGTGCGGGGGGCGAGCGAGCGCCGCACGCGCCGCTGGACGCGGGCGGCAATCGCGTTCACGGCCCTCATCATCGGCGCGACGACGCTGACACTGCGCCAGGCGCCCGACCACTACGAGCCACCGGTGGCCCCCGGCGCGACGGTCCAGGGCGTACCGCCCAAGTCGGCCCAGGGCCCGCTGTCGGAACCGGAGCAGCAACTACGGGCAAGCCTGCGGGGCCACTTGCTACACGGCCCGGAGAGGCTGATCCCGGAGGGGCGGTGACGGGTGGTTTGTGGTTGCTCGCGCAGTTCCCCGCGCCCCTGGGGGTGGGTGGGTGAGTCGGGGCCGCCACGGGGGTATCCGTCCTCGGACTGGCGCGGAATCGGTACGGCGGTGGAGGTGCCGTTTTTTGACGCGCCAGCC
>LJCV01000209.1 GCA_001298575.1 Actinobacteria bacterium OK074 | reverse complement strand
GCCGCCGCGTCGCGGGCCCGGTCGGGGCGGGACCGGAGGGCGTGGGGCCCGACGGCGCGGGCCGGGAGGGGGGGGGGGGGGTCGCCGGGGTGGCGGCGCGGCCCGGAGCCATGCCGGTCCAGAGGGACACCGTCCCGCCGGAGCCCCGCCCGTCGCGGCCGGTACCGGAGGTGCCGTTGGTCCGGGCGGCGTCGGTCCGGGTGCTCCGGGCGGCGTCGGCCCACGCGTGGCGGTCGGCGGCGGGGCGGTCGGCCGGGTCGCCGTCGTCGATGCAGTCGCTCAGGTCGCCGTCGGCGTAGTCGTAGTCACTGCGGTCGTAGTCGCCGCGGTCGTCGTCGGCTCCGGGCGGGGTCTCCGCTCCCTCGGCCTGGTACGGGAGTTCGGCCCAGACGATGCGGCCGTGGCCGTGCGGGCTGTCCTTCACGCCCCAGTCGCTGCTGAGCATGCCGACCAGCAACAGCCCGCGTCCGCCCTGGTCGTCGGGGCGGGAGAGCCGCTGCACCGGCCGGCTGGGGCCGCGGCTCTCGTCCTCGACCTCGATGCGGATGGCGTCGCCGTCGGCGCGCAGCCGGCACACGATCCGTTCGCTGGCCGTGTGCATGACCGCGTTGGTGACGAGTTCGGAGGTGACGAGGACCGCGTTGTCGCAGGTCTCGGCGCCGGAGTTCCACTCGACCAGGAGTGCGCGGACGTGGCCGCGGGCCAGCCGCACGGACGTGGTCGCCGCGGGAAGGCCGAAGATGCCCGCCCGGACGGGGCGCTCCTGCCCCGGGGATCGGCCGATCGACTGCGGGAGGGAGGGCGGAGCCATCGGTGGTCGCCTTTCGTCCGACTGCGCACCGCACGGTGCCGGTGTCACACCGCCCGGTGCGTCTCGCGAACCGGTCGTCCGGCTCGCGCCCGACGCGCCGTACAGCCCAATCTCCCCCAACTGGGCTGCCCGGCAGCCATGTTCACCGGCGCCTGGCGGTAGGCCCACTGTGACACCTGCCAACGACGGCCCGCAACCTACAAGTTGAAAATTGCAATTCGCGCGATGCATGCTGCGTGCATCAGGGACGATCATCGTGATCGTGACAGACTTCGGAACCGAGCCCCCACGGACGACGGAACCGAGCCACTGGACCCGGCACTTCGGGCAGGGCATGAGGAGGTGTGCGTGACCACGGAGACCGACTGGGGCGGGGCCCCTTCCGTGCTGCGCATGATCCTCGGGCGGCAACTGGAGGAACTGCGCAACCGCGCCGGACTGTCCTTCGAGGACGCGGGCGCGGCGATCGGGGTCAGCCACTCCACGATCCGCCGCCTGGAGGCCGCCAAGGTGGCCCGGCTGCGCCTCCCGGACGTCGAGAAGCTGCTCCAGACCTACGGCGTGACGGACCATCAGGAGATCGAGACGTTCCTGAAATCCGCCCGCGAGGCCAACAAGCGCGGCTGGTGGCACACTTACCGGGACGTGCTGCCGGACTGGTTCGCGGCCTATCTGAGCCTGGAACAGGCGGCGCTCCAAATCCGGGCGTACGAGGCGCAGTTCGTGCCCGGCCTGCTCCAGACGGAGGCGTACGCGCGGGCCCTGCTGACCGCGGGCAATCCGCACGCCGCGACCGAGGCGACCGAACGCCAGGTCCAACTGCGCATGCGGCGGCAGGAGTTGCTGTCCCGTCCGGCGCCGCCACGGGTGTGGGTGGTGATGGACGAGACGGTGCTGCGCTGGCCGGTGGGCGGTTCGGACGTGATGCGCGCGCAGATCGACCACCTCATCGAGGCCAATCGGCTGCCGCACGTCACCTTGCAGGTCATGCCGTTCTCGAACGGCCCGCACCCGGCGATGCGCGCCGGTGCGTACCACCTCTTCCGGTTCCGGGCGCGCGAGTTGCCCGACATCGTCTACCTCAACGGCATGGTGGGAGCCGTCTATCTGGACAAACAGGACGATGTCGTGGTGTATCGCGAGGCTCTGGACCGGTTGGGCGCCCAGGCGGCGCCCGCCAGAAAGACCGAGGCCGTCCTCGGCGCGATCCGCAAGGAGCTCTAATGCACCACCCCGTTCCGCCCCTGCACGACCAACCTCCGTTCACCCACGAGTCGTTGGCCGCCACGCACGAGCGGCTCTCCACCGTCCGCAACGGGATGCCCTCCCGCGACCTCGGCCCGGTCGGCTGGACCAAGCCGTGGAGCGACGACGCGGGCGGCGCCTGCGTGGAGGCGAAGAAGCTGGCCGACGGCCGGGTGGCGCTGCGCCAGTCCACCGACCCGGACGGACCGGCCCTGGTGTTCACCCCGCGCGAGATGACCGTCTTCCTGGCCGGCGTGAAAGCGGGGGTCGCCGACTTCCTTCTCTGAACGTCCTTGATATCTCTGCCTGTTGGGAAGCACCACCATGAGCTGTTTACACCGACGACGTGATGGGAGTGGCGGCGTTGCCTGAAAACGGATGGCCGGCCGACCGTATCGACACCGAGAGCGCGCACTCGGCGCGGATCTACGACTACATCCTGGGCGGGAAGGACTTCTACCCCGCCGACAAGGAGGCCGGGGACGCGATGTCCCACGAGTGGCCCGCCCTGCCCATCCACATGCGGGCCAACCGTGACTGGATGAACCGGGCGGTGCGCTGGCTCGCCGAGGAGGCGGGCATGCGCCAGTTCCTCGACATCGGCACGGGCATCCCGACCTCGCCGAACCTGCACGAGATAGCCCAGTCGGTGGCGCCGGAGTCCCGCGTGGTCTACGTGGACAACGACCCCATCGTCCTGACCCTGTCCCAGGGGCTGCTCTCCAGCACCCCCGAGGGCAAGACCTCGTACATCGAGGCCGACTTCCGCACCCCGGCGGAGATCCTCGGCGCACCGGAGTTCCGCGAGACGCTGGACCTGACCAAGCCGGTCGCGCTCACCGTCATCGCGATCGTGCACTTCATGCTCGACGAGGACGACGCGGTCGGCGTCGTACGGCAGTTGCTGGAGCCGCTGCCGTCCGGGAGCTACCTCGCGATGTCCATCGGTACGGCGGAGTTCGCGCCGGAGGAGGTGGGGCGGGTCGCGCGCGAGTACGCGGCGCGCAACATGCCGATGCGGCTGCGGACCATTGACGAGGCGCACGAGTTCTTCGACGGGCTGGAGTTGGTGGAGCCCGGGGTCGTGCAGGTGCACAAGTGGCGGCCGGACGGGTCCGGGGAGCAGGGCATCAAGGACGAGGACATCGCGATGTACGGGGCCGTTGCGCGTAAGCCGTGACGCTCCGCTGAGGTTTGCCGGGAGGTCGCCGTCAGGGGAGCTGCGCGGTGCCGGGTGCGGGTGATCCGTGGCTGGTCGCGCAGTTCCCCGCGCCCCTTTAGGGGCGCTCCCCCTGGACTACGCGACCAGTCCCCCCTACTACGTTCTGACTACCGCCGAATGTCGGCAGCCGGACGACGACGTGGCCCGTCGTCCGGCGGGAGTCTGTGGAGGATTCCGCTTCCAGTTCTTGGAGACCTCTGCCCATGGCCACTTTTCTCTATCGTCTGGGCCGTCTGGCCTATCGGCGGCGCTGGTATGCCGCCCTGATGTGGGTGGCGGTGCTCGTCGCCGTGGGTGTCGGGGCCGCGAAGGCACCCGCCGCGCCCGAGGAGGGCACCTCGATGCCGGGCATCGAGTCGCAGAAGGCGTTCGACCTGCTGGAGGCCCGCTTCGGCAGCACTGCCGACACCGCGACCGCCCGTGTCGTGTTCATCGCCCCGAACGGACAGAAGATCACCGCGAGCGGGCACCGGGCCGCGATCGAGAAGTTCGTCGACGAGGCCGCCGACGGGTCCCAAGTGGCCGCCGCGGCCGACCCGTTCACCGCGGGGGCGGTGAGCAAGGACGGGACGACGGCCTACTCGACGGTCACCTTCAAGGTGCCGGAGCACGACCTGACCGACGCCAGCAAGGACCGCGCCGAGGCCGCGATCGAACAGGTGCGGCACTCGGGGCTGACCGTGGAGGTCGGCGGGGACGCGCTCGCCGCCAAGCCCGCGGCCGGTGGTACCGCCGAGGCCATTGGCATCGGGATCGCCGCCGTCGTCCTGCTGATCACCTTCGGTTCGCTGGCCGCCGCGGGGCTGCCGCTGCTGACCGCGGTGGTGGGCGTCGGCATCAGCATGGCCACGATCCTGGCGGTGTCGGACGCGTTCGGGCTGACCGAGACGACCGGCACCCTGGCGACCATGCTGGGGCTCGCGTGCGGCATCGACTACGCGATGTTCGTCGTCTCCCGCTACCGGGAGGAACGGGCCAAGGGCCACGATCCGCAGGAGGCGGCGGGACTGGCCGTGGGCACCGCCGGTTCCGCGGTCGTCTTCGCCGGGCTGACCGTGATCATCGCGCTGGCCGGGCTGGCCGTGGTGGGCATCCCCATGCTTACCAAGATGGGCCTGGCCGCGGCGGGCGCGGTCGCCATCGCCGTGCTGATCTGCCTGACGCTGGTGCCGGCGATCCTGGGGTTCTGGCCGCAGAAGGTCCTCTCCCGGCTGACCCGCAGGACCGGCCGGGTCAAGGAGGGCGACGTCAACAACGGCGGCAGCCGCTGGGCGCGGCTGGTGCTGCGCCGTCCGGTGGCCGTGCTGCTGCTGAGCGTGGTGAACCTGGGCGCGCTCGCCCTGCCGATCATGGACATGCAGCTGGGCATGCCGGGGGACGACGTCAAGCCGACGTCGAGCACCGAGCGCCGCGCCTACGACGCCCTCGCCCGGGGGTTCGGGCCCGGCTTCAACGGGCCCCTGATGATCGTCGTCGACGCCCGGAAGGCGACCGACCCCAAGGCCGCGGCGGAACACATAGAAAACGGTATCCGTAACACCTCCGGGGTCGTGTCGGTCTCCCCGGCGCGCTTCAACGAGGCGGGCGACACCGCGCTGTTCTCGGTCGTCCCGGCCACCGGGCCCAGCGACGAGAAGACCAAGGACCTGGTCACCGCGATCCGCGACGAGCGCTCGGCGGTCGACGCGGCCACCGGGGCGACGTACCAGGTCACCGGCACCACCGCGGTGAACATCGACGTCTCGGAGAAGGTGCAGGCGGCCCTGGTGCCGTATCTGATCGTGGTGGTCGGGCTGGCCTTCGTCCTGCTGCTCGTGGTGTTCCGCTCCCTCCTGGTCCCGCTGAAGGCGGCCCTCGGCTTCCTGCTGTCGGTGCTGGCGGCGCTCGGCTCGGTCGTGGCGGTCTTCCAGTGGGGCTACGGCGCCAAGCTGCTCGGCGTGGAGGAGACCGGCCCGATCATGAACCTGATGCCGATCTTCCTGGTGGGCATCGTGTTCGGTCTCGCCATGGACTACGAGGTGTTCCTGGTGGCCCGGATGCGGGAGGCGTACGTCCATGGGGACCCGCCCGGCCAGGCGATCGTCTCCGGGTTCCGGCACAGCGCCCGGGTGGTCGTGGCCGCCGCGCTGATCATGATCGCGGTGTTCTCCGGGTTCATCGGCGCCGGTGACTCCATGATCAAGATGATCGGTTTCGGTCTGGCGGTGGCCGTCCTGCTCGACGCGTTCATCATCCGCATGGCGTTCGTCCCGGCCGTCCTGGCCCTGCTCGGCCGGGCCGCCTGGTGGCTGCCGGGCTGGCTGGACCGGATCCTGCCGAACATCGACGTGGAGGGCGAGGGGCTGACCCGTACCCATACGGCGCCCGCGCCCGACCGGGAAGCGGCGGGCGTCTGAGCCCGTCGCCACCGGGAAGCGGCCGGGGTCCGGACCGGACCGGGAGACGGCCGGTCTCCCGACCCGGCCGGGAAGCGGCCGGCTCCTGACCCGTCGCACACCGTCCGGGACAGCGTCCGCACCGCCGACCTGGACACCGTCCGGAACGCCGACCGGGAAGCCGTCCGGTCCGGCCCGCAGCAACAAGCGCCCGAGGGCCGCCCAAAATGGACCGAAAGGGACATGGGCGGCCCTCCCCCCTCCGGGCGGACGGAACATCATCCACCATGGTTCCAGTGCCCCGACCGGAGAGACGATGAACTTCAACAGCTGGCAGCGATACAGCGACGAGCATCCGCGCAGCATGGACGCGGTCGTCGCCGCTCTGGTGTTCCTCGGCTTCGTGATCGGCAGCAAGCTCGAATCCCCGGGCTCGCAGCTGCCGCGCGTGGGACCCGCCCTGCTCCTCGGCCTGAACTCCTGCGTCAGCCTGCTGGTCTGCCGCAGCTATCCGCGCACGGCCGTCGTGGTCACCACGGCCTGCGCGATGACGGCGAGCGCGCTCGGCTATCTGCTGACCGCGCTCACCCTGGCGCCCGTCATGGTGGCGCTGTACTGGCTGGCCGTGCGCACCGACCGGATCACCACCCGGCACTGGGGCCTCGGTGTCATGGCCCTGGTGGTGGCCACGGCACTGGCGGCCGATCCCGCCAACCATCCGCTGGCCCTCAAGACGATCGGCCCGATCGCCTGGCTGCTCATGCCGATGATCTCCGGCAACTCGGCCCGGCTCGGACAGGCGTACGTGGAGGCCGTGCAGGCCCGTGCCGAGTACGCCGAGCGCAACCGCGAGGAGGAGGCACGGCTGCGGGTCGCCGAGGAGCGCATGCGCATCGCGCGCGAGCTGCACGACGTGGTTGCCCACCACCTCGCCCTCGCCAACGCCCAGGCGGGCACCGCCGCCCACCTGGCGCGCACCCATCCGGAGCAGGCGCACAAGGTGCTCACCGGTCTGGCCGAGACCACCGGTTCGGCGCTGCGTGAGATGAAGGCCACGGTCGGCCTGCTGCGCCAGGCGGGCGAGCCCGGCGCACCGCTGGAGCCCACCCCGGGGCTGGCCCGGCTCGACGAGCTGACGGAGACCTTCACCGCCGCGGGCCTGAAGGTGACGGTCACCACGGAGGGCGAGCCGCAGGCGCTGTCGCCGGGGGTGGACCTGACCGCGTACCGGATCATCCAGGAGGCGCTCACCAACGTCACCAAGCACGCGGCGACGGCGGCGGCCCACGTACGGCTGCTGTACTCGCACCACCGGCTGATCATCACGGTCACGGACAACGGTCCGCCGCCCGCCCGGGTCCGCGCGACCGCCGCCGAGCCAGGGCGCGGCTTCGGCCTGATCGGCATGCGGGAACGCGCCCACTCCGTCGGCGGCGCCCTCAAGGCCGGTCACCGTCCGGAGGGCGGCTTCGAGGTCACCTCCGAACTGCCCCTGCGCTCGATCGTCCCCGAACCGGAGGACCTCCTCCCCTGACCCCGACCGCCGCCCGGCTCCCCCACCCACGCCACGGAAACCACTGGAAAACAGCAGAAAACTGGTAGAAAACGACAGAAACACCCACCCCCTGCCTCGCCCACCCCCGAAGACCCCTCCCCCGACCACCACACCGGAAGACCTCGCCCCATGACCATTCGCGTCCTGCTCGCCGACGACCAGGCCCTCCTGCGGGCCACCTTCCGGATCCTGATCGACTCCTGCGACGACATGGAGGTGGTCGGCGAGGCCACCAACGGCGCCGAGGCGATCTCCCTGGCCCGCGCCCACCGCCCCGACGTCGTCCTGATGGACATCCGCATGCCCGGCACGGACGGCCTGGCCGCCACCCAGGCCATCTGCGCGGACCCGGACCTGTCGGCGGCACGCGTGCTGATCCTCACCACGTTCGAGATCGACGAGTACGTCGCCCAGGCGCTGCGGGCGGGCGCGAGCGGGTTCCTCGGCAAGGACGTCAGCGCGGACGTCCTGCTCGACGGCATCCGTACGGTCGCGGGCGGCGACTCCCTGCTGTCCCCGGCCGCCACCAAGGTCGTGATCACCCGCTTTCTGACCACCCCCTCGCCGGGCACCCCGCTGACCCCGCCGCAGGCGCTCGACACCCTCACCGCCCGGGAGCGCGAGGTGATGGCGCTGGCCGCCGAGGGCCGCTCCAACACCGAGATCGCCGAAAAGCTCTACGTCAGCCCACTCACCGTCCGCACCCACGTGCACCGGGCGATGACGAAACTGGGCGCCCGCGACCGGGCCCAACTGGTGGTCATCGCCTACCAGTCGGGGCTGGTACGGCCGGTGGCACCACCGCCGAGCGGCTTCTGACACCTCGTCGGCCGCCCAGCCGGTACGGACTCCGGCACCTCACCGGTCGCCCCGCCGTACCGATTCTGACGCCCTATCAGAATCCTTGCCCCGTACGACATCTGACCCACCGTCAACTCCCTTCCCCAGGAGGCCACTCGATGCACGATCCGGACGCACGACCCGACTGCTGCGCGCCCCAGGGGCGGGACGCGGTGGCGCTGCCCGTGCCGCCGGTGCCCGGGCACCGGGCCGTCGTGGCACCGGCCGGTGCGGGGATGGTGACGCTGCCCGGCGGGGAGTTCCTCATGGGCACCGACGACGCGGAGGGGTTCCCGGCCGACGGCGAGGGCCCGGTGCGGCGGGTCACGGTGGACGCCTTCCGGATCGACGCGCACGCGGTGACCAACGACCGCTTCGCCGAGTTCACCGCCGCCACCGGGTACGCGACCGAGGCGGAGCGGTTCGGATGGTCGTACGTCTTCGGGTGCTTCCTGGCGCCGGAGGTGCGCCGCACCGCGCCGCGCGCCGACGGGACGCCCTGGTGGAGCGGGGTGGCGGGGGCACGCTGGGACCGGCCCGAGGGACCCGGCAGCGACCTCGACGGCCGCGGCGACCACCCCGTGGTGCACGTGTCGTGGAACGACGCGGCGGCGTACGCCCGTTGGGCGGGCAAGCGGCTGCCGACCGAGGCCGAGTGGGAGTACGCGGCCCGCGGCGGCCTGGAGCAACGGCGTTACCCCTGGGGCGACGAACTGGACCCGGACGGCACCTACCGCTGCGACATCTTCCGCGGCACCTTCCCCACCGAGAACACGGCCGCCGACGGCTACTCGGGCACCGCGCCCGTGGACGCCTTCGAGCCCAACGGCTTCGGGCTGTACAACACTTCGGGCAACGTGTGGGAGTGGTGCGCCGACTGGTGGACCGCCGCGCACGCCCCGGACCCGGTGGCCAACCCGACGGGCCCCGGTTCCGGCCGCGCCAAGGTGATCCGCGGCGGCTCGTACCTGTGCCACGTGTCGTACTGCAACCGCTACCGGGTCGCGGCCCGCACCGCCAACGAGCCGGACGCGTCGACGGGCCACATGGGCTTCCGCTGCGCGGCCGACCTCTGACGTACGCCGACTCCCGTGCGGCGCGGGGCAGTCGCACCCCCGGGGTTCACAACTGCGCCAGCTCCGCCAGCAGTTCCGCCGCGGTGGCGACGTCCGCCGTCAGCGGGCGGTCCGCCGTGTCCGCGGGGAGTACGGCGGCGGCGTGGACGAAGGCGGGGCTGCGCGGCGGCTCCGGGTGCAGCCGCAGGGCCCGTACCGCGGTGACCAACTCGCAGGCCAGGACGGTGCGGTAGGCGTGTGCGGCGCGCAGTGACTGGCGGGCCGCCTGGCCCGCGAAGCTGGCCGACTCCTCCAGGCCGTGCGAGAGGACGGCGTGCCCGGCCGAGGCAGGTGCGGCGGCGGCCGCCCGCAGTTCGGCGAGGGCGGAGGTCGCCGTGTACTCCAGGATCATCGTGCCCGAGCTGCTCGCGGGGCCCGCGGCCAGGAACCCCGGCAGCCCGGTGAGGTCCGGGCGGCCCAGCGCGGTCAGCCGGGCGGCGGACAGCTGGGCGGTGCCGAGGACGGCCAGGTTGAGCCCGTCCAGGGCGAGGCCGAGGGGGGCCGCGTAGAAGCCGCCGTGGTGGTAGACCGTGGCGCCGGCATTCCCTTCGCCGCCTTCACCTCCTTCGCCGCCTTCACCTCCTTCGACCTCTTCATCCCCTTCGCTTTCATTCGCTTCATTCGCTTCATTCGCTTCGCCGAGGGCGATCAGTGGGTTCTCGGAGGGGCAGTTGATCTCCACGTCGAGGATTCCGCCCAGGTGTGCGACCGCGTCGAGGGCGGGTCCGTGCGCCTGCGGGAAGGCCCGGAAGCCGAACGGGTCCTGGATGCGCCGGCCGCCGCCGCGCCGCCGGTCGGGCAGTGCGAGCAGCCGGCGCACCTCGGCGGCGGCGCGGGCCACGCCGGGGTAGGGGCGCAGGGCGTGCACCGGGGCCGCGTACGCCTCCGGGGAGCCGGAGACGGCGGCGAGCGAGAGGGCCGTGACGGCGTGCGAGGCGCACAGCAGGACGTCCAGGTCGTGGCAGGCGAGGGCGGCCTGGCCGAGGGTGAGGGCGTTGCTGCTGAGCAGGGCGAGCGCGTCGCCGGGCCACAGGGTCAGCGGCGCGGGCAGCCCGTCGGCGGCGCGGCCCGCGGAGACGGTGGCCCCGGCGGAAACCGCGGACCCGGCCGGGAAGGCAGCGGCGGCGGGGACGGCGGTGCCGAGCCAGGGGCGCTCGCCGATGAGGGTGAGGCCGGTCTCGGCGAGCGCGGTGAGGTCGCCGGTGCCGAGGCCGCCGTACTCGTGCACGGCGGGGTGCACGCCGAGCCGGAGCGCCTCGGCGAGCGCGGTCGCGAAGGCGGGCTGGATGCCGGAACCGCCGGCCAGGAGCTGGTTGGCGCGGACGGCGAGCATCGCCCGCACCTGGCGGGCCGGGAGCGGATCGCCCGCGCCGCCCGCGTGGCTGCGCAGCAGCCGCAGGCCGTGCCCGGCCGCGTCGGCCGCGTCGACGGTCACCGAGCGGTGGGCGCCGACTCCGGTGCCGCGCCCGTACATCCGCCCGGCCGCGGCGAGCCGCTCGGCGGCCTCCCAGGAGCGCCGGGCCCGGGCCAGGGCCCGCGGGGGTACGACGGGGACGGCGGCCCCGTCGGCGAGGCGGACGACGCCAGGGGTGTCGAGGGTGGTGCCGTCGAGGACGACGGGCGTCGTGCCGGGCGGTTCTGCGAGACGGACACGGGTGCCCACCGGCTGAGGGGGCACCCGTGTCGGCCCGGCCGCGGTTGATTCCACGGTGTGCCGATTCCTGCTTTTCGAGCTGTTTCTTACTGTTTCCGTCTTTTTCTTACTGTTTCCTGCTGTTTCCAGCCGTTTCCGTGCTCAGGGTGAGTCAGCTCAGGCCGACTGACTTCAACCACGCCTTGGCGACGTCCAGCGGGTCCTTGTTGTCGAGCTGGACCTGGGAGTCCATGTCGAGCAGGGCCGCCGTGTCGAGCTTGGCCGAGACCGCGTTCAGGGCGTCGGCGCCCACCTGGGAGAGGCCGCTCTTGTAGACGAGGGGCTGCACGTTCTCGAAGCCGAAGAGGTTCTCCGGGTCCTGGAGGACGACGAACTTCTCGCTCTCGATGGTCGGGTCCGTGGTGAAGATGTCCGCGGCCTGCACGGTGTTCTTCTTCAGCGCCGCCTGGGTCAGCGGGCCGCCCGCGTCCAGCGCCTTGAACGACTTGAACTCCAGGCCGTACACGGACTTCAGGCCCAGCAGGCCCTGCTGCCGGGTCTGGAACTCCGGCGAGGCGCCGATGGACAGGTCCTTCGCGATGTCCTTGAGGTCCGCGATGGAGGACTTCTCCGTGAGGTTGTACTTCTTCGCCGTCGCGGCGTTGAGGGTGACGGAGTCCTTGTCCTGCGCGGCGGCCGGGTCGAGGAGTTCCAGCTTGGAGTTGAGCTTGGCGTTGATCGCGGCCGTGGTCGCGGCGATCGTCTTGGGCGCGGCCTTGGCGTCGAGGTAGGCCAGCAGCGCGCCGTTGTACTCCGGCAGGACCGTGATCGAACCGTTCTTGAGCAGGCCGTACGTGGTCTCACGGCTGCCGATGTTGGGCTTGTAGGTGACCTTGACACCCTTGGCCTTGAGCGCCTCGCCGTAGATGTCGGCGATGAGGATGCTCTCGGCGAAGTTGTTCGAGCCGACGACGACGCTGCTGCTGTCCGCCTTGCCGGCCAGCGGGTCGGAGTTGTCGTCGGAGGAGCCACAGCCCGCAAGGAGCGCCGCCGAGGCGGCGAGGGCGACGGCGGCCGCGGCGGGTCGCCTCCTGCTGGACCTGCTGGTCTGCACGGTAAAAGTCACAATTCCGTTCCGGGCTCGGATATTTCGGACATTGGCATGGGGCGAACGGGGTGCTGGAAGGGCGCTCGGCAGAGACCGGACACCGCCCTGCGCTGATCCAATCCAGCGCGTTCTCGCCCAGTCAAGCCACTTCCGGTCACCGATTGGCTTCGATTGCCAGCCGATCGTGCTCAAAAGTGATCAACGGGCGTCCACTTGTGCAGAAGTGATGACCCTTATGCGCCTACGAGGCATGCTCTTTGTAATGGATTCTTGACGTGGGGTGGTCCAATCGGGTGTCCGAAAAGGCGGTAGTCTCGCCGGAGTTGGCGACGGGAAGCAGACGAGTGCCCGACAACGGTGTGCGGGCCACCCTATTTCCCCAGCTCCGGAGGGGTCCCCGTGGCCTCGCGGACGGGTCGGGTGACCTGAACCGGAATCGATCACAATGATCACGAACGGTCTCATGCCGAGCCGTCGCGCGCCGTGACGCCCACGAAGGAGGCTTGGTGTCCACGAACGAGGTGGACGCGCCGGACCGGCCGGCGCCGTCGCCGCTGAGCGGTGGCATCAGGGGGTTCGCCGACCGGTGGCCGTTCCGGCGCAAGCTCAACGTCCTGGTGGGTGTGCCGCTCGCGGTCGTCGCGATCCTGCTCACCTACCTCTTCGCCGTCCAGATCGAGAAGTCGCGCACCGCCGACTCCGCGGCCCGGCTGGTCCGCAACAGCGTGCAGGTCGCCGCCCTCGTCGACGACGTGGAGAACGAGTACCAGCAGGCGATGCTGCTGTCCGTGCGCCAGGAGGCCGCCGCCGACAGCGGCATCAAGCCCTCCGTCACCGCCTACCAGCAGGCGCAGCGGTCCGTGGACAAGCAGGTCGCCAAGGTCCGCGACGCCTTCGGCGGTCAGCTGCCCGCCTCGGAGGACCAGGCGCTCAAGGAGGTCAGCGGCCTCAGCAGCCTGCGCCAGACCATCGAGCAGAGCTATCTGCCCGCCGACAACATCGACCCGGCGTACACCGACGCGGCCAAGGGCCTGATCGACGGTCTCGGGCTCGACCGCAACTCGGCCCTCGCGGCCACCTTCACCGGCAACCTGCTCGACTCGCTGCTGCACGCGGACGCCGCCCACGGCTCGTTCGAGACCAGCGTCTTCTCCGCGCTGACCGGCGACACCAACGCGGCCATCGAGTACAACAACGCGGTCGGCTCGTACGCGGAGTACACCTACCAGGCCGACCGGTTCGCCCGGTTCGCCACCGACGAGCAGGCCGACCGGCTCGGCGGGATCGAACACGGCAGGCCCGAGGCGGCCATTGCCCAGGACTACGCCGAACTCCAGATCGAGCCGGACCAGTTGCAGGCCACCACCCCGGCCCAGGTCCGCGCGGCGCTCGACGAGGCGCTGACCTCGTACCCCAACTACCGTGCCCAGGCCAAGAGTCGGCTGGCGGTGACCACCTCGCTGATCGGCGACATCGCCGACCGCGCCGACGCCGCCTCCTCCGACGCCGCCCGCCGGGCCGCGCTGCTGCTGGGCATCACCCTGCTGGGCTTCGCCCTGTGGATCGGCTTCTCGGTGACGGTACGGCGTTCGGTGGTCCGCCCGGTGGAGGCGCTGACCGCCGCCGCCAAGGAGACCTCCCAGGTCACCCGCCGCGAACTGGCCCGGGTGGCCGACGACGACGCCGAGGAGTCCGGGCCGCCGCGCCTGACCGAGGTGCCGATCGCGGTGCGCGACGAGATCGGCGAACTCGCCGCCGCCTTCAACCACGTGCAGTCCACCGCGGCCGCGCTGCTGGAGCGCCAGGTGCTCAGCCGCCGCAACGTGGCCGAGATGTTCGGCAACGTCGGCCGCCGCGTCAGCAACCTGACGACCCGTCAACTCGCGCTGATCGACGCCGTGGAGCGCGGCGAGACCGACCCCGCGCTGCTGGAGCGGCTCTACTCGATCGACCACATCGCCGTCCGGCTGCGGCGCAACGCGGACAGCCTGATGCTGCTGGCCGGTATCCGCGAGACCGTCCTGGACTCGGGCCCCACCGCGCTCACCAACGTCGTCCGGGCCGCGCTCGGCCAGATCGAGGGCTTTCGGCGGGTACGGCTGCGGGCCGCCACCGAGGTCATGGTGGAGCCGGACATCATCGGCGACCTGACGCTGATGCTGGCCGAACTCCTGGAGAACGCCGTGTCGTTCTCGCCCGCGGGCAGCCCCGTCGAGGTGAGCGTGCGCACCGGCCGCGCGGGCGCGCTGATCGAGATCTCCGACCACGGTCTGGGCATGAGCCCGGAGAAACTGGACGAGGAGAACGCCCGGCTGATCCGCCGCGAGCGGCTCGACCTGGTGCCGACGAAGGTGCTCGGCCTGTTCGTGGTCGGTACCCTCGCCCGCCGCTGGGACGTCTCGGTGGCCCTGTCCCGTACCCCGGGCGGCGGCGTCACCGCGGAAGTCACCATCCCCACCACTCTGTTGCTCGCGATGAGCCCGGTGGTGGAGGCCCCGCCCGCCCGCCGGGACGCGGTGGGCGGCCCGCTGCCGGTCCGCGCGATCGAGGCCCCGGACAACACCGCGGAACCGTTTTCGGAAACCTCGGCGGACGTCACGGAGATCTCGCGCACGGACCCGGCCGCACCGGCCGGGTCGCACCTCCCCGCCGTCTCCGAGCCGGTACAGCCCGCCGGCAACGAGAAGAACGCCGAGAGGGACGCGGCCGAAGCGGTACGGCCCCGCCCGTCCACCGCGGCGGCGAACGGCACCCCCGTTCTGCCGCGCCGGGTCCCCCGGCACCAGTCGGCGGAGCCCGAGCGGACGGCCGCGGGGCCCGGGCCGCAGCCGAGCGCGGGCACCAGGCCGCTGGTTCCCCAACCCCGGAGCGCACAGCCGGAGTTCACGGCCGCGGACGGCGACGGGGAGCGCACCTCGCACTCCCGTGCCGACAGCCCGTGGTCCCCGTACACCCGGACCGGACGGCCGGACGGGACGACGGCCGCCGACGCGGTCGTCCGGCCCGGCGAGTCCCGGCCGCTGCGGCGGCGGGTCCGCGGGGCCACCCTGCACAACACCGCCGCCGAGGCCGCCCAGCAGGCGGCCCGGCAGGCACCCCGGCCCGTGGACGCGGACGAAGTCCGGTCCGCGCTCGAAGAGTTCGAGGCGGCGGTGGAGCGCGCGCACCGCGACAGCGACACCGGCGTCGTACCCCCGTCGCACACCTCGCACGACCAGAACCACCTCCCGGAAGGAGCCGAGCAGTGAGTACGTCGACAGGTGACACCCCGGTCGGGGGCACCACGCCGGCCGAACTGCAGGCCGCTGCAGCCGACTTCACCTGGCTGCTCAACCGTTTCGCGAACGAGACCGCGGGCGTCGTCGACGCCATCGCGGTCTCCTCCGACGGACTGCTCATCGCGGTGTCGCAGCTGCGTGAGCACGCGGACTCCGAGCGCCTGGCCGCCATCGTCTCCGGCATCACCAGCCTGGCCGCCGGGGCCTCCGGCAACTACGGTCTGGGCGGCCTCAACAAGGTCATCATCGACCTGGAGGGCGGCCATGTGCTGGTCTCGGCGATCGGCAGCGGCGCGGTCCTCGGCGTGGTCACCGACAAGGAGGCCAAGCTCGGCAACATCGCCTACGAGATGACGCTGTTCGCCAACCGGGCCGGTGCCGCGCTCAACCCCCAGCTCGTGCTCCAGCTCAAGAACAGCGTCGGCGTCACGTCCAGGGGGTGACGGTCTCCCGCCCGGTCGAAGGAGAAGAGAGCTTGATGGCGGACGGCCACACTCCGGCCGACGAGGACGAGTACGCCGGGGAAACCGGTTACGAAAGCGCCGAAACCGGTTACGAGGGCACGGACGACTACGCGGACCTGGGCCCCGACCCGGTCGTCCGCCCCGCCCCCGCGGTCCGGCCGTTCCTGGTCACGGCCGGCCGGGTGGCGGGCAACGCGTCCGGGCGGCCGATCCCCGTCGAGACCCAGGTGGTGGCCACCCCCGCGGGGCTCGACTCGCTGGAGGGGCTCTCGTTCGAACAACACGACATCGTTGCCGCCTGTAGGCGGCCGCAGTCGATCGCCGAGATCGCGGCCCGGCTGCGGCTGCACCTGAATGTGGTCCGCGTCCTGGCCGAGGACCTGCGATCGGCGGGGCAGCTGTCGGTGTATGTGCCACATACCGACATCACCCGCGACGCATCCGTATTGCGAAGGGTTATCGATGGCCTCCGCGCCATCCCCGACTCCCGGGGGGTACTCCCGTGACACCGACTGAACCGCTTGCCAGCGGTGGGGCCGCGCAGGCCACCGTACGACCGCCGCTGCCGGTCAAGATGGTGGTCGCGGGCGGCTTCGGCGTGGGCAAGACCACCGCCGTGGGCTCCATCTCCGAGATCGCGCCGCTGACCACCGAGGCCGCCATCACGGAGGTCGCCGCGGGGGTGGACGACCTCAGCCACACGCCGCGCAAGACCACGACCACGGTCGCCATGGACTTCGGCTGCATCACCATCGACCCGACGCTGAAGCTCTACCTGTTCGGCACGCCGGGCCAGGACCGCTTCGGCTTCATGTGGGACGACCTGGTGGAGGGCGCGATCGGCGGCCTCGTCATCGTCGACACCCGGCGGCTGGACGACTGCTACGCGGCCGTCGACTACTTCGAGCACCGGCAGATCCCCTTCGCGGTCGCGGTCAACGCCTTCGACGGCCGCGTCGAGCACACGCTGGAGGAGGTCCGCTGGGCGCTGGACGTGGCCGAGCGCGTGCCGGTCATCGTCTTCGACGCCCGCGAACGCGGCTCGGTCCGCGATGCCCTGCTCGTCGTACTGGAGCAGGCGCTGGCCCGTAGCGAGGGGTGAACCGCTCCTCTCGTCCGTGTGTACGGCGAAGGGGCCCGGGAAATGTTCCCGGGCCCCTTCGCCGTACACACGGACCGTACGCGCAGACCGTTTGCCGAAACCGTTTCCGGAAGTGTTTCCGGACGGTGGTCGCGGGCTCAGCCGCTGCGGCGCACCCCCTGCGACACCGCCAGGCGGTTGATCGCCCAGAACACCGCGAGCGTCACCAGGGCCAGCAGGGCGACCAGGGTGGCGCCGCCCACGACCTTCTCGTAGTTGTGCTGGTAGAGGCCGTCCACGATGTAGCGGCCGAGGCCGCCGAGGCTGACGTACGCGGCGATGGTGGCCGTGGAGACGATCTGGATGGCCGCCGAGCGCAGCCCGCTGAGGATCAGCGGGAGGGCGACCGGGATCTCGACCTGGAACAGGATCCGCGGCTCGGTCATGCCCATGCCCCGGGCGGCGTCCACCGGGGACGGGTCGACCGAGCGCATCGCCTCGTACGTCGTCACCAGGATCGGCGGGATGGCGAGCACCACCAGCGGGATCATCACGGGGGTGAGGCCGAGGCCGAGCAGGATGAACATCAGGACCAGCAGGCCGAAGCTGGGCAGGGCGCGGGCGCCGGTGGCGATGAAGGCGAGCGCGTTGCCGCCGCGGCCGGTGTGGCCGGTGATCAGCCCGACCGGCAGGCCGATGGCGGCGGCGATGGCGAGCGCGATCAGCGAGTACTGGAGGTGTTCGCGCAGCCGGGTGGGGATGCCGTCGTAGCCGTGCCAGTGGGTGCTGTCGCTGAAGAAGTCGTTGATGAAGTGGAGGAGGTTCACCGGACTGCGTCCTCCAGCGCGGCCACGGCCGGTTCGGGCCGGACCTCCGCGTCGACGTCGGTGGGGCGGGCCGCACGTCCGCCGCGCGGCATCCAGGGCGTGAGCAGCCGGCGGACGCCGACGAGCAGGGCGTCCGCGAGGATGGCCAGCACGGCCGTGCTGATCACCGAGAGCCACACCAGGCGCGTCTGGTGGTAGATCAGCCCGTCGTTGAGGAGGTTGCCGAGCGCGCCCTGGTTGCCGATCATCATGCCGACGGTGACCAGCGAGACGCTCGACACCGTCGCCACCCGCAGTCCGGCGAGGATCGCGGGCGCCGCGATCGGCAACTGGACCTGGAGATAACGGCGTACGGGGCCGAAGCCCATCGCGGTGGCGGCGGCGAGGGTCTCCGGCGGCACCGAGCGGACCCCGTCCACGATCGCCGGGACGAGCACCACCAGGCTGTAGACGGCCAACGGGATCATCACGGTGGTCTCGGTCTGGCCGGTGTAGTCGATGAGGACGACGAAGAAGGCCAGCGAGGGGATCGCGTACAGCACGGTCGTCACCCACAGCACCGGCGGGTACAACCAGCGGTAACGGACGCAGAGTTGGGCGATCGGCAGCGCGACGACCAGGCCGCCCAGGACCGGGATCAGCGACTCGCGCAGATGCAGTCCGACCAGGCCGAGGTAGCTGTTCTGGAGGTCGCTGGGGAGGTCGAAAAGCCCGTTCATCCGGCCACCTTCGACGCACGGGCCCCGGCCGTCCCGCCCTGCCGTCCTTCGGCGTGGGCGCCCCGGATGGCCGCGCCGATCGCCTCCTGCGAGACGACGCCGACGACCCGGCCGTCGGCGCCCACGGCCACGGCCCAGCCTGTGGGCGAGAGCACCGCGCAGTCCAGGGCCGCGCGCAGCGACTCGGTGCCGTAGGTGAACGGGCGTCCGTACGACAGGAGTTGGGCGGTGTCGATGGGCCCGGCGGTCAGCTCGCGCGGGGTGCTCCAGCCCAGCGGCCGGCCGTCGACCCCGGTGACCAGGAGGTAGGGCACGTCGGCCGTGGCGCGGGCGGCGATCTGCTCGGCGGTGGAGTCGACGGCGACGATGGGGGTCTTCTTCAGCTCCAGGGTCTCGGAGGTGAAGAAGGAGAGCCGCCGGATGCCGCGGTCGGTGCCGAGGAAGTCCTCCACGAACGCGTCCGCCGGGTCGGACAACAGCTCGGCGGGCGGGGCGAATTGGGCGAGCTTGCCGCCGGTGCGCAGTACGGCGACCATGGTGCCGAGCCGGATGGCCTCGTCGATGTCGTGCGTGACGAAGACGATGGTCTTGCCCAACTCGTCCTGGATCCGCAGGAGTTCTTCCTGAAGACCCTTGCGGACGATCGGGTCGACCGCGGAGAACGGCTCGTCCATCAGCAGCACCGGCGGGTCCGCGGCGAGCGCCCGGGCCACCCCGACGCGCTGCTGCTGGCCGCCGGAGAGTTGATAGGGGTAGCGCTGGGCCATGGTGGCGTCCAGGCCGACCCGCTCCATCAACTCCCGTGCCCGCGCACGGGCCTTGTCCTTCTTCCAGCCGAGCAGGCGGGGCACGGTCGCGATGTTGTCGACGATGGTGCGGTGCTGGAAGAGCCCGGCGTTCTGGATGACGTAACCCATGGACCGGCGCAGCGCGTTGACCGGCTGCCTGGTGATGTCCTTGCCGTCGATGAGGATGGTGCCCTCGCTGGGCTCGACCATCCGGTTGATCATCCGCAGTGTCGTCGTCTTGCCACAGCCGGAGGGGCCGACCAGGACGGTGATGGAGCGGTCCGGTATTTCCAGTGACAGCCGGTCGACCGCCACCGTGCCGTCCGGATACCGCTTGGTGACTGAATCTATCCGTATCAAAGCGCCGCATACCCTTCGGGTGTGGCAGATGTGCCGGATTCTGGGCACGGTTACAGCCCGTTGCGGGGAGAGTCTAGACCGGCTGTGTTGCATTTCTTCACCGGGTGACACCCCGCATATTCAGCAACAGATTCCGGCCGCGGGACGGGACGGCAATCCCGTCACACCGAGTGATGCCACCGCCACTCCGGATGGTGCATGCATGAAACTTTTTCGTCGATCATATTGTCAACAATTTCGTCGATGGTTAGGTTGGTGAGGCGGGACGACCCGTTGACGGAGCACGCGAGAGAGCCGAGAGACCGCGATGATCATCGACTGCCACGGTCACTACACGACCGCCCCGCCGGCCCTGGAGGCATGGCGCAACCAGCAGATCGCCTCGCTCGACGACCCGTCGCTCGCGCCCCTGCGCGCGGACCTGCGCATCAGCGACGACGAGCTGCGCGCGACCATCGAGGCGAACCAGCTGCGGCTGATGGACGAGCGCGGCATCGACGTAACCGTTTTCTCCCCGCGCGCGTCCTTCATGGCGCACCACGTCGGAGACTTCAAGACCTCCGCCGAGTGGGCCGCCATCTGCAACGAACTCTGCTTCCGCATCAGTCAGTTGTACCCGGAGCGGTTCGTGCCCGCCGCGATGCTGCCGCAGTCGCCGGGCGTGGACCCCGCGACCTGCCTGCCCGAGCTGACCCGCTGCGTCCAGGAGTACGGCGCCGTCGCCCTGAACCTCAACCCGGACCCCTCCGGCGGCCACTGGACCTCTCCCCCGCTGACCGACCGGCACTGGTACCCCGTCTACGAGAAGATGGTCGAGTACGACGTCCCGGCCATGATCCATGTGAGCACGAGCGTCAACCCGGCCTTCCACACCACCGGCGCGCACTATCTCAACGCCGACACCACGGCGTTCATGCAGCTCGTCCAGGGCGACCTGTTCAGGGACTTCCCGACGCTGCGCTTCGTGATCCCGCACGGCGGCGGGGCGGTGCCGTACCACTGGGGCCGGTTCCGGGGGCTGGCGATGGCGCTCGGCAAACCGCCGCTGGAAGAGCACGTTCTCGGAAACGTTTTCTTCGACACCTGCGTCTACCACCAGCCGGGCATCGACCTCCTCTTCGACGTCGTGCCGACGCGCAACATCCTGTTCGCCTCGGAGATGATCGGCGCGGTCCGCGACATCGACCCGTGCACCGGCCACCACTTCGACGACACCCGCCGCTACACCGAGGCCGCGAAACTCCCGGCGGAGGACCTGGTGGCGGTGCAGGAGGGCAACGCCCGCGCGGTGTATCCCCGCCTGGACGCCCTGCTCAAGCGCCAGGGCCGCTGACGGGCCGACCCGGCCGCCCGCACCCGTTTCACCCGCACCCGCTTCACCCGCACCCGCTTCAGCACCCGCTTCACCCGCACCCGCGGAAGGAATCCCACCCCTCATGTACGAACTCGGAGTCGTCCACCGTTCCGTCACCCGTCCGGCCGCGGCCGACGTCGAGGCGCTCGCGCCGTTCGGTGTCAGCACGGTCCACGAGGCGATGGGCCGCACCGGACTGCTGCGCCCCTATGTCCGGCCCGTCTACCCGGGCGCCCGGCTCGTCGGCCCGGCGGTCACCGTGCTGCTCCAGCCGGGCGACAACTGGATGATGCACGTGGCGGTGGAGCAACTGCAGCCGGGCGACGTCCTGGTGGCCGCCTGCACCACCGAGTGCGAGGACGGCTTCTTCGGCGAACTGCTCGCCACCTCGGTACGGGCCCGGGGCGGGGTCGGCCTGGTCATCGACGGGGGTTGCCGGGACGTGGCCGAACTCCAGGAGATGGACTTCCCCGTGTTCAGCCGCGCGGTCAACTCCAAGGGCACGGTCAAGGCCACGATCGGCTCGGTCAACGTGCCCGTGGTGTGCGCCAACGCCCAGGTGCGCCCGGGTGACGTGGTCGTCGCCGACGCGGACGGCGTGGTCGTCGTACCGGTCGAGCGGGTCGCGGAGGTCGCCGAGGCGTCCCGCCGCCGGGAGGAACTGGAGGCGGAGAAGCGCAAGCGGCTGGCCGCGGGCGAACTGGGCCTCGACATCTACGGGATGCGGGAGCGGCTGGCGGAAGCGGGGCTGCGGTACGTCGACTGATCCCGGGGACGGGGTCGGCCGATCCGATGTGCGGGACCGGCTGTTCCCGTGCGCGGGCGGGGTGTACGGGGTCGACCGGTCCCGTGCGGGGGCGGGGAGTTGGGGTGGGCCGAACGCGGGACGGCGTTCGGCCCACCCCAACTCTCTTACCGGTGACGCCCGTTGGTGCCCACTGGGGGCCGACGGTAGCGGCTCGGCGGGCGCCGGGACCGTACCGGACGCGCATGCTTAGCCTGCGCTCCGCGATGGGTTGACTCCTGCGGAACACGGGTACCGTCGGCCGCCGTCGTCACCGGCGTCACGTCCTGAAAGGCGGCCCGCCCATGCCTCTGTCCGCCCGCTCCCGAAGAGCGGCCATGGCCGTCAGCGCCGGTCTGGTGCTGTGCGGCTGCGGATCGCAGTCCGGCTCCGGGAGTTCGAGCGGGCCCCTCGCCCTCGGGTTCGTCAACGGCGCCGAGACCGAGTTCCACACCTGCTTACAGAAGACGATCGCCGAGCAGGCCCGGGACAACGGCTTCCGGCTCTACACGGCCAACTCGCACCAGAATCCGGCGAGTGAGCTGCACAACATCGAGGGCATGATCGCGCGGCACGTCGACGCGATCATCGTGCAGACCGTCAACACCACCGCGCTGACGGACGACATCGCCAAGGCGAAGGCGGCCGGCATCCCGATCTTCCTGACCTCGGTCGACACCGGCGACCGAGGTGACATCCTCGGCGCCGTCGTCGTCCCGCTCAAGCGGGTGGGCCAGTTGGACGCCGACTGGGTGGCCCGGGACGCGGACGGCCGGCGGACCGAGGTGGGGGTCATCGCGGGGGCGCCGGGGGCGGCGTCCGACCTGCTGACGTCCGGGTTCACCAAGCGGCTGCCGAAGAACGTCTCCGTGGTGGCGAACCTGCCCGGCATGTTCGACCCGGCCAAGGCGAAGGCCGTGGCGAAGCTGATGATCCAGGCGCACCCGGAGATGGAGTACGCGTTCGTCGCGAACGAGGAGATGGCCTTCGCCGCGCGCGAGGCGTTCGACGCGAACGGCGGACGGCACGTCAAGATCGCCACGGTCAACGGGACGGACGAGGGGCTCGCCGCGATCAAGGACGGCCGGTTCGCGGCCACGGTCACCAACTCCGCCGATTCCATGGGTGAGTTGGCGGTGAACAACACCGTGGACCTGCTGTTGAAGGACAAGAAGGTGGACAAGATCGACCAGTTGCCGATCCGGTTGATCACGAAGGACAACACGGCGTTGGCGCCGCTCTATTGCCCGCCGGACGCGTGACGACGGCTGCGACTGCTCGCCGAGCCGCACGGCTTACGTGACCGTGGGGGCTCAACTCCCGTTGGGGCGCAATCCGTTGAGGGCTCAATTCGTGGGAGTTCAGCTCCTCTTCCCCAGCTCCGTTTCGCACTGCGCGGCCAGTCCCCGCATGCCGTACGCCCCTGCCACGCGCAGCGATTCGCGCACGAGGAGGTTCGCGTGGGTCGCGTCGCCGGGGCGGCCGGCGCGGTGCAGGGCGCGGGCCCGGGCCAGACGCAGCCGGGCGAGTTCGGGCTGGGAGGAGCGGACGGCGTCGTCCGCGTACCGGAAGTGGGCGAGGGCGGCCACGGGTTCACCCACGGCCAGGGCGAGCAGCCCCGCAGCGCGGGCGGTGGGGCCGACCAGGACGGTGGGCCAGCCCGCGAGCGCGATCTGTTCCCCGCCGTGTGCGGCGAGACGGGCGCGCAGCGCGGGCACGACCGCGTGCAGCACCTCCTCGTGGCCGCCGTACGCGTCCAGGGCCCCGCACACCTCGGCGAGCAGGACGAGCGTGGGCACCGCCCAGCCGGACGGCGGGAACCGGTCGAAGTGGCCGGTGTCGGCGGCGAATCCGGCGAGCCGGTCGGCGGCCTCGTCGGGCCGTCCGGTCTCGCACAGGGCGAGCGCGAGGCCCGCGCGCCAGACCGGGAAGTAGCCGTGCCGTTCGACGCCTTCGGCGAGTCCGGAGGTGAACAGCTCGGCCATGCGGCCCTGTTCGCGCAGCAGCCAGTACGCCTGGCCGAGCCGGGTCTGGTCGAGGTTGTCGGCGGGCACCGCGAGGTCGCCGCGCAGCCGCTCGACGAACGCGGGCGACTCCCCGAACACCCAGGCCGCGGCCTGCTCGTAGCGGCCGTGCCAGAGGTCGAGCAGCGCGTCCAGGGTGCGCTGCTGCCAGTGGACGAGGGCGCTGCGGCTGCCGGCGGCGTGCTTGCGGTACTGGTGGGCGGTGGCCAGCGCGCTGTAGACCTTGCCGGTGCGCAACTGGTCGACGGCGAGCGCCATGAGGGCCTCGCCGCGGAAGTAGGCGGAGCCGTGCCGGGCGGCGGCGTCGCGCAACTCCTCGGACAGGGCCAGGGATTCGGCGGCGGGGACGAAGTCGTAGCGCCCCCAGCGGCATTCGGTGAGCACCTCGCAGCGCACCTCGTCGTCGGCGCGGGCCCTGCTGTCGGCACGCAGCCGCCGCAGGGTGTCGGCGGCCAGCCTGGCGCCCTCTTCCGGCGCGGTGCGGTCGGCGGTGTCGGGGCCTACGCCCATGGTGAGCTTCTTGGCGAGGTGGGCGGTGAGGCGCAGCCGTAGGCCGGAGGTCGCGGGGGTGGGGGTTGGGATGGGGGCGAGGGTGAAGGTGCCGTCCGGGCCGGTGGACGTAGGTGACCGGTGGTCGGGTAACTCCGGTTGTTCCGGCGTCGCTTGGTGGTCGCTCGGGTGCGGCCGTCCCGGCGGGGTCGGTAACTCCGGTCGTCCGGGCGGGGGTTGGGCCTCGACCGACTCCGGCCGTCCCGGCAGAGGTTGGGCCTCGCCCGACTCTGCCCGTCCCGGCGGAGGTTGCGCCTCGACCGACTCCGGCCGCCCCGGAGACCGCTGGCCATCGCCCGGCTCCGGTGGCCCCGGCGGGCGTTGCCCCTCGCCCGACTCCGGCCGCCCCAAGGACCGTTGACCGTTGCGCGGCTGCGGCACCCCGTTGGGATCCCCCAGCGCCGTCAGGCTCCCCCGGATCAACTGGATGAGTTCGTGGTCGACCTGGCCCGGGTCCGACCAGCGGCGGGCCATGCGGATCACGGCCTCGGCCCGGGCCTCCGGATCGCCCGCCGCGCCGACGTAAGCGGCCCGGTAGTAGTGGTCGGCGGTCCGCATGTCCCCGGCGGCGTGGCCCGCGTCGCCCCGGGCGAGCAGCCGGACGAACTCCGCGTGTCTCCGGTCCGCCACCGAATGGCCGTGCTCGGCACGGGAGTCGGCCGTCCGCCGCCGGGACTTGCGGCCGGTGGGGCCGTGGTCCGACGGTGGCACCAGGTCGAGCAGCGCGCCCTTCGCATCCAGAATCTGGTCGCACGCCTGGGCCAGTTCGTGGGTGACCCGCCGCTGGCCGGTCTCGATGCGGCTCAGGAAGCTGCGGCTGCAGTGCACTTGACCGGCCAGCGCGCCGAGTGACATCCCTGTTTCCGTACGCAGTCGGCGCAACTCCGCGCCGAACACTCCGTCTTCGATCGCCATCCCCCCAACGGCCCGCCATCCGCGTGTTGTTGCCAGTTCCCGGCTGGCAACAGGCAATCGCTCCACATCGCTGTGGAAACCGACCAATCTGTCTGTGAGCGAGCTTAGCGCCTGCCCTCCGGCACGACCGGGAGACGTGGGGTCCGGTACGGACTTCCGGAGGGCACAGGGGGCCCGGGTGCCGGACGGGGAGATCCGGGGCCCCGGTGGCGCGGGGGTGTGCCGGGCAGGGGCACACCGGGCGCTCGGCCCGGGGCGCGCGGGGGGCGCTCCGGGCCGCGGGCCACCACGCTCGCGGACGGACCCGGGGCGGCGGTGCGCCCCGGGCCCCGGGTGCGGGGCCACGAACCCCGGACCCCGACGGCATCCGCCAGGTTCGGGTGCGGTGCGGCCCGACCGGCATCCGCCAAGCCGGTCGCGGCGCGCCCCGCCCGGTCGCCGTCGGGGTCCGGCCTCCGTCGCGCGCGACGTCCGCACCGGCCGGGCCGCGTTCCGCCGCACCCCTCCAAACCCAGGGCTCCCTGCGGAAACACATGGCATTTTCCTCAGCGGAATCATCAGCACAATCCCATTAGGTGAGGCTAACCTAATCTTCACGCACCGGCGGCCGGGAGGCCGTGCCGCGGCTGAGTCGTGTCACTCGCCGCGCGCGCAACGCAGCGCGTCGACAGCCCCCCGCCCGCCCTGGATTCCTGTGCATCCGAGGGGGACCGATCAGTGAGCAGCGACCCATCCGCGCGGTCGGATGCCGCACGTCCGCAGGATCACCACCCGACCCCGACCCCGCTCCCGGCTCCGCCACCGGACCCGGCCGACGCCACCACTCTTCCCGAACTCCTCCACGCCCGCGCGGGACTTCACCCCGAACGCACCGCCCTCGTCGCCCCCGGATCCGCCCGACGCACCTGGACCTACCGGGAGTTGGCCGACCGGGCCGACCGCCGTGCGGCCGGACTGCTCGCCCGCGGGATCCGCCGCGGCGACCGGGTCGTGGTCCAACTCCCCGCCGTGATGGAACTGTTCGAGCTGCTCCTCGCGCTGCTGCGGATCCGCGCCGTCCCCGTCGTCGTACCGCCCGCCGCGCACGAGGCGGTGCTGTGCGCCGTGTGCGGCTTCGCCGAGGCGGTCGCCTGCGTCGTACCGGCGGTGTGGGGCGGCGCGGACCAACGCCCCACGGCCACCCGCCTGTTGGCGCGGGTGCCCACCCTGCACGAGGTCTACGTCACCGGCGACGCCCCCGGGCACACCCGCCTCGCCGACGTCACGCACGAGCCCCGTACAGACCTCGAACCGCCCGCGCCCGACGACCTCGCACTGCTCCAGCTCGCCGGGGCCGGTGTCGGCGTCCCCCGTCTTGTGCCGCGCGGCCAGGGCGAGTTGCTGCGGACGCTGCGCGAACGGGCCGCGCCGCTGGACCTCGACGAGGACACCGTGCATCTGGTCGCCACGCCCGAACGGCCGCAGCCGGTACCGGGGTTGCTCGACTGGCTGGCCGTCCTGTGCGCCGGGGGACGGCTGGTCCTGGGGTCGCGGCCCGACCCGGACAGCGCGTTCCCGCTCCTCGCGACCGAAGGTGTGACGCACACCGCGCTGACGCCGCCGCTGGCCGTGACCTGGACCCATGCGGCGGCGGTCACGGCGTACGACCTGAGCGCCCTGCGGACCCTGGTGGTCGGCGGCGGGCCGTTCGAGGAGCGCGCCGCGCGCCGGGTGCGGCCCGCGCTGGGCTGCCGGCTGCGGCAGGTGTACGGCACGGTCGAGGGCCTGGTCAGCTGTACCGGGGTGGCCGACGGCCCCGAGCCGGCGGTCACCACCCAGGGGCGCCCGGTGTCGGCCGCCGACGAGGTGCGGATCGTGGACGAGGACGACCGCGAGGTCTCCCCCGGCGAGCGCGGCCAGCTGCTCGCCCGCGGCCCCGCCACCGTCCGCGGCTACTGGCGCTCCCCCGCGCACGACGCCCGCCACTTCACCCCCGACGGCTTCCACCGCACCGGCGCGACCGCCCGGCTGACCGCCGCCGGCCACCTGGTCCTCGAACGCGCGCCGCAGGAGCCGGACGCCGGCGCGGTCGCCCGGCCACTGCCAAGTTCGTTGCCCCGGCGGGCCGTTCGGCCGCTGCCGACGCCGTACGGGCGCAGGGCCCAGCTGCCCGACGCGGCGCCGGGACCGTACTTCATGCCCGCCCCGGTGCTGTTGCCCGCCGACCGGACGGGCTGGACCCTGGAGACCTCGCGGGCGGCGCTGCTCGTGCTGAACGTGCAGAACACGTTCGTGCGGGTGCTGGAGCGGGAGGCCGCGCCGGTGGCCGAACTCCTCGCCAACGTGGGCCGGTTGGCACGCAGCGCGCATGCCGCGGGGGTGCCCGTCATCTACTCGGTGCAGGCCCACGAGGGGCGGGCCACCGACCGCTGGCCCGCACCCTACGCCCAGTTGGCCGGGGCCCGGCCCGGGGAGGCGGACGGGACGATCGCCTCCCCGGTGCGGCCGTTGCGCGGGGACACGGTGCTGACGGCGCGCAAGTACAGCGCGTTCGCGCGGACCCGGCTGGACGGCCGGTTGCGTGATCTGCGCCGCGATCAGCTGGTGGTGGTCGGGCTGTACGCCCGGGTCGGCGTGCTGACGACCGCCGCCGACGCGTGGATGCAGGGCCTGGAACCGTTCGTGGTCGCCGACGCCGTGGCCGATGTGACGGCCGGGCACCACGAGACGGCGTTGCGGTGGGTGGCGGACACCTCCGGGGCGGTGACCACGACCCAGCGGGTGGCGACCGCGTTCGGCGAACTGCACGCGACGGCGTCGGCGGCCGAGGCGGTGTGAGGGGTATGACGACCTTGAGTGACCCACTCCCCTGGTCCGCCGAACCGCTCTGCCGGGCAGAGGAGTTGGCCCGCCGGACATGACGCGTCCCCGATGCCCGCCCAGGTGAGGGGGTATCGGGGACGCACCTGCCGTCTGCGGCTCGGACGGACTCAGACAGCCGGAGCCGCCGCCAACTGCCGGTCCAGGAGCGAGCGGTGGATCTCCCCCGCCCGGATCGCGGTCGTCGACAGCAGTGTTGAGGTCAGCCCGTGGGTGTGCTCGGTGCCGCCCTGGAGGTAGATGCCCGCCCGGACGTCCGGGCCTGTCTCCACCCGGTGGTCGCGGGTGACGCGGACGGCGCCGCCCTCGTCGCGCAGGCAGAGTTTGGCCGCCTCCCCGAGGAAGGTGCCCAGGTCCCGGGGCCGGTAGCCGGTGGCGTGCACGAGCAGGTCGGCCTCCAGCGACTGCCGCTCCCCCGTGGGCAGATACTCCACCGCGATGCCCAACGGGCCCCCGTCCGCGGGGACGTCGACGTCACGGATGCGGGACACGTTGAGGAAGCGCAGCCGTTCCCGGCCACTGACCTTCTCCTGGTACGCCGTCGCGTACAGCGCCTCGATCAACTCCATGTCCACCACCGAGTAGTTGGTGGACCGGTGGTAGTCGATCAGGGACTGCTTCACCTGCGAGGGCGCGGTGAAGTAGACGTCCACCGCCTCCGGGTCGAAGATGCGGTTGGCGAACGGGCTGTCGTCGGCCGGGGTGTAGCCGTATTTCGCGAAGACCGCGCACACTTCGGCGTCGGGGAAGGAGCGGTGCAGATAGTCGACCGACTCGGCCGCGCTCTGCCCCGCGCCCAGTACGACGGCCCGGCGCACCGGTTTCTCCGCGGCCCGCAGTTCGGCCACCTTGGGCATCAACTGGCTGTTGTGCCAGATGCGTTCGGACAGCTCGATCCCGGGCGGGATGTGCGGTTCGAGGCCGACCGCCACACTGATGTCGCGGGCCCGGTAGGTGACCGCGCCCGTGGGGTCGTCCGACGTGCGGCAGACCACCTCGAAGTGAGTCACGTCACCCATCTCGTCCCGCATGGGCGTGATCGAGGTCACATCATGGTCGTAGGCGACGAGGTGCCGCACCCGGGCGGCGGCCCACTCGAAGTACTCGTGGAACTCCACCCGCAGCGGGAAGAGCGTCTTCTGGTTCAGGAAGTCGACCAGTCTGCCGCGCTCCCGCAGGAAGCACAGAAAACTGAAGTCGCTGGCCGGATCGCGCATCGTGACCAGGTCCTTGAGGAAGGACACCTGCATGGTCGCGTCGTCGATGAGCATGCCTCGGTGCCAGCCGAAGCGTGGCTGACGCTCCAGGAAGAGGGCATTGAGCCGCCGCCCTCCCGGCAGGTCCGCGTTGTGCTCGTCAATCGCTATGGCCAGCGCGAGATTTGACGGGCCGAACCCGATTCCGAGGACATCGAGGATGGTGTCCGGCCCCTTGAGCGGTGATTTCACCGTGGCATCGCCTCCCTCAGGCAGCCACATATTAGATAAGGTTAGCCTTACCTTGCAACGGAGTCGCCGAAGGGGAGAAATCACATGCGAGTCGTCATGTTCGGCTACCAGACCTGGGGCCACCGCACGCTCCAGTCACTTCTGGAGTCGGACCACGAGGTCGTCCTCGTCGTCACCCACCCGAAAAGCGAGCACGCCTACGAGAAGATCTGGGACGACTCCGTGGCCGAACTCGCCGAGAAGCACGGCGTTCCCGTGCTGCTGCGCAACCGCCCGGACGACCCCGAACTCCTGGACGCCCTGCGGGAGTCCAGGCCCGACATCATCGTCGCCAACAACTGGCGCACCTGGCTGCCGCCCGAGCTGTTCGACCTGCCGCCGCACGGCACGCTCAACATCCACGACTCCCTGCTGCCCACGTACGCCGGTTTCTCCCCCATCATCTGGGCCCTGATCAACGGGGAGGAGCGGGTCGGGGTGACCGCGCACCGGATGAACGACGGGCTGGACGCGGGCGACATCCTGGTGCAGCGCTCGGTGGTGGTCGGCCCCACCGACACCGCGACCGACCTGTTCCACCGGACCGTCGACCTGATCGGCCCGATCGTGCGCGAGTCGCTCGACCTGATCGCCTCCGGCAAGGACGCGGGCCAGTGGATGCCGCAGGACCGCACCCGGGCGAGCTTCTTCCACAAGCGGTCCGCCGAGGACAGCCGGATCAACTGGAGTTGGCCCGCGGAGCGCCTGGAGCGGCTCGTCCGCGCCCAGTCGGACCCGTACCCGAACGCGTACACCTTCCACCGCGGCGAGCGCCTGCGCATCGTCTCGGCGGCCGTCTCCGACGCGTACTACGGCGGCACCCCGGGCCGGATCTTCATCCGCGAGGGCGACGGCGTGGTGATCGTGGCCGGATCCGAGGCCCACAACGGCCGTTGCCGCGGGCTCGTCATCAAGCGGCTGCGCACGGACGACGGCACGGAGCACGCGGCCGTCGACTACTTCAAGACCATGGGCGGTTACCTCACCGCCCGCCCCTGAGCGCCCCAACTCCGCTCCGCACGACCGTCACTGACTCCCCGTCAGAAGTGCCGCACATCACCCCGGTTCGCACCGAATGGCACCCGTCGTGCGCCCCGGACCGGGGTCCGCGCCACGCGATGGCACACCCAGAACGCGACACATGTTGCTGAGGGTAGCCTTACCTTGCTTTACTGGCGGCCGACTACCGCGGCCGCGCACCGCACCGAGCCCCCACCTGGCGAAAAAGGGAACCCTTTCCGATGTCGAGACGCATTCTCACGACCCTTCTGACACTCACTCTGGCCGCCGGGCTGGCCGCCTGCGGTTCCGTGGACGACGACAGCAACTCCTCGTCGAGCGGGGCCTCGTCGAGCGCTTCGTCCGCGTTCCCCGTGTCGATCAAGCACAAGTTCGGCACCACCAAGATCACGTCGGAGCCGAAGCGGGTCGTGGCCCTCGGCGCCGGCGGCACGGACGACATCGACGCGCTCTACGCCCTCGGCGTCACCCCCGTCGCCATTTCCAAGGACTCGGCCACGTCCAACGGTGTCTACCCCTGGCTCAAGGACAAGATCGACACCAAGAAGACGAAGCTGCTCGACACGCTCACCAGCATCGACTACGAGGCCGTCGCCAACCTCCACCCCGATCTGATCCTCGCCACCTCGGACTTCACCCTCGACAAGGACTACAAGAAGCTCTCGGCGATAGCCCCGACCGTCGGTTTCGCCACCGCGTGGGGGACGCAGAGCTGGCAGGAGCACGTCCAGGTCGTCGGCAAGGCGCTCGGCAAGGAGAAGCAGGCCGACCAGCTCATCGACGACACCCAGTCCGACATCGAGAAGATCGCCGCCGACCACCCGGGTCTGAAGGGCAGGACCTACAGCCTGTCGATCGGCAACACCCCGGCGAAGATCTACACGATCGCCTCCGAGAAGGACTTCGCCGCGCAGCTGATGAGCGAGCTGGGGCTGGGCCTCACCAAGACGGTGACGAACATCAAGACGGACGGCGGCAGCCCGACCGGCGAGCTGTCCTTCGAGCAACTCGACAAGCTCGACGCCGACTTGGTCATCATCGCGTTCACGACCTCGGACCTCCAGAAGGCGTTCGAGTCCAGCGCGCTGGTGAAGAACATGTCCGCGGTCAAGGACAAGCACTACGTCGTCACCGACGTCTCCACCATCAGCCAGCTCCGCAGCCCGTCCGTACTGGGCATCCCGTGGGCGCTGAAGAACCTGGACGCGGGTTTCTCGAAGCTCGACAAGTAGACCGGCCGCGGGCCCCCTTCCGGGACCACCCACGGCAAAGGGGCGGGACGCATCACACGCGTCCCGCCCCTTCTTTTCGTGGCTCCGCTACGACGACGGAAGCGTTCCCGTAACCGCTTACGACAACGGAGGCGGCACCACGCCACGAGGCCCTGCCCGGCAACCACCGGACAGGGCCTCACACGTTTGGGCAACCGCACCTCGTTAAGGGGCGCGGGGAACTGCGCGACCAGCCCCCACCGGCCCGCAGCAAACGACCCACGGAAGCACTCACCCTTCGCGGAGCGCCGCTTCCACCTCGTCGTCCGACATCGCCGCAATCTCCAAGTGAATCCCGGCAACCTCCTCCAGCCGCCCAGGAGTCCCCTCCTCCGCGGCCAGGCGCTTGGCCATCCCCCCCGCGGTCAGCGTCGCGAACAACGCCCGCACGGTGACCTCGGACGTGTCCAGAGCCTCCCGCAGCCGCCCCACGATCAC
Source organism: Actinobacteria bacterium OK074 (assembly GCA_001298575.1). Lineage (GTDB taxonomy): Bacteria > Actinomycetota > Actinomycetes > Streptomycetales > Streptomycetaceae > Streptomyces. The sequence goes on along the minus strand of LJCV01000209.1, from coordinate 49,026 downwards.
CGTCGCCAGCACCGAGTCCCCGCCGAGCGCGAAGAACCCGTCGTCGAGCCCCACGCGAGGCACCCCGAGCACCTCCGCCCACACCTGCGCCATGACCTTCTCCAGCGCGGTGCCGGGCGCCCGGTGGTCCTGCTCCTCGGCCCCCTGCGCCTCCCACAGCTCCCGCACCGCGCGGCGGTCGAGCTTGCCGTTGGAGGTGAGCGGCAGTTCCTCGGCGACCGCGATGCGCGCCGGGACCATGTGCGGCGGCAGTACCGTCCGCGCCCACTCCCGGAGTTGGTCCTCGGTGGTGTCCCCGGTGGCGGCCACCGCGGCGGCCAGCTGCACGCCCTGTCCGCGGGTGAGTCCGGCGACGGCGCGGCGGACGGCGGGGTGTCCGGTCAGGGCCGCCTCGACCTCGCCCAACTCGATGCGGAAACCGCGGAGTTTGACCTGGTGGTCGCGGCGGCCGAGGAACTCCAGGGAGCCGTCGGGCCAGTAGCGGGCGAGGTCGCCGGTGCGGTACCAGCGCACGCCGTCCAGTTCGGTGAACTTCTCGGCAGTGCGCTCCGGGTCGCCCCGGTAGCCGAGGGCCACGCCGTCGCCGCCGATCCACAGTTCGCCCGGCACCCAGTCGGGGCAGTCGCGACCGCGGCCGTCGACGACCCGGCACTTCACGTTGCGCAGCGGGGTGCCGTAGGGCACCGCCTTCCAGTGCGCGGGGACCTGACCGTCCGTCACTTCGCAGACGGTGGAGTGGATCGCGGTCTCCGTGGTGCCGCCGAGGCCCGCGAACCGGGAGCCGGGCGCGCGTTCGGCGAGCCGTCCGGGCAGGTCGGTGCCGACCCAGTCGCCGCCCAGAACGACCGTGCGGAGACTGGGCAGTTCGCCCGGTCCGGTGGCGAGCAGCAGCAGATCGAGCAGCGGGGGCGCGCAGTTGAGGACGGTCACCTGGTGGGTGCGGACCAGTCCGGCCCACTCGCGGGCCTCGCGCCGGTCGCCCTCCTCCACGAGGACGACCGCGCCACCGGCGCCGAGCAGTCCGAAGGTGTCGTACACGGAGAGGTCGAAGTCGAGCGCGGACACCGCGAGGCAACGGTCCGAACTGCCGATGCCGTAGCGGTCATTCAGGTCTTCGACGGTGTTCATGGCGGCGCGGTGCGGGACCTCGACGCCCTTGGGCTGACCGGTGGAGCCGGAGGTGAACAGCACGTAGGCGGGCTGCTCCTCGTCGACGAGGACGGGCCCGTCGAGCGGGGCCCGGCGGACGGCCTCGGCGACCGGCAGGGCGACGACGCCCTCGACGGGGCGGCCGTCGGTCAAAGCGATGCGGAAGCCCGCGGTGTGCTGGATGCGTTCGCGGCGGGCGGCGGGCTGCTCGACGCCGATCGGCACGTAGGCGGCGCCGGCCGCCAACACGCCCAGTACGGCGACGATTTGCTCGGGCCCCTTGGGCAGGCTCACCGCGACCGTGTCGCCGGGGCGGACCCCGCGGTCGACGAGGGTGGCGGCGCAGCGCAGCGCCCGGTCGGCCAACTCGCCGTAGGCCAGGGCACCTTCGGCGCCCCACAGCAGGGCGGGCGCGTCCGGGGCCTGTGCCGCGCGGTCGAAGAAGCCCTGGTGCAGCAGTCGGTGGCTGCGCGGGCCCTCGGTGGCGTTGGCCTTGGCGCGGGCCGCGGTCTGCGCGTCGGGCAGCAGCGCGGGCACCGGCTGTTCCCAGACGGCGTCCTCGGTGCCGAGCCGGGTGACCAGGCCGTGGAAGGCGGCGAACATCGCGTCGACCAGCCCGGCCGGGAAGGCGTCCTCGCGGACGTCCCAGTTGACCAGGAGGCCGCCGTCGACCTCGGTGATCTGGGCGTCGAGCAGCACCTGTGGGCCCTGGGAGATGATCCACACGGGCTTGCCGAAGGAGCCCGTCACACCCGAGTCGAAGAGTTCGCCGAGGTTGAGCGCGCTGGTGAACACCACGGGCGCCAGGACCTGTTCGCCGTTGTGCCGGGACAGGTCGCGCAGCACCTCGACGCCGGAGTAGTCGGCCTGCGCGGCGTCCGTGTGCATACGGTCCTGGAGGCGCCGGGCGTGGTCGGTGAACGTGCCGTCGCCGCTGACGTCGACGTCGAGCAGGACCGAGCTGGTGAAGTCGCCGACGAGCAGGTCGGTGTCGGGGTGGGAGCCGCGCCGGTCGAACATCGGCACGTTCAGCAGGAACCGCGGCTGTCCGCTCCACGCGGCCAGCACCTCCGAGAAGGCGGTCGCGACGGCCATCGCCGGGGTCACGCCGTGCCGGTGGGCGCGGGCGGTGAGGCGCTGCTTCTCCTCGGCGGGCAGCCAGTGGTGGCGCCGGGTGACCCGGGTCGGCTCGGTGCGCTCCGCCTCGGGCACCAGCGGGAGTTCGGGCGCGCTGGGCAGTTCGGGGATGCGCTCCTGCCACCACTCCTGGGCCTGCTCACGGCTCAACTTCCGTACGTCCGCGCGTTCGGCGAGGTACTCGGGGTAGCTGGTGCCGATCGGGGGCAGCGCGACGCCGGGGTCGTCGTACAGCTTGGCGAGGTCGGTCATCAGGACGCGGTAGCTGAGCGCGTCCGCGGCGAGCATGTCGACGTCGACGTGGAGTCGGCTCAACCCGCCGGGCAGCAGCGAGAGTTGGACGCAGAAGACCTCGCCGTCGGCGACGTCGAGCCGGGCGTGCGAGGACGCGTGCCGGATGTCCTCCAGGGTGGCGTTGGCCGTCTGCTCGTCCAGCGCGCGCAGGTCGTGGACCGTGGTCGCCGAGCGGTTCAGGTCGGGCAGGATCTCCTGGCGCCCGTCGTCGGTGAAGCGGGCGCGCAGCATGCCGTGGCGGCGCGCGAGGGCCCGTACGGCGGTGTCGAGCCGGTCGGGGTCCAGGCCCGGGCCGTCGAACTCGACGTAGAGGTGGGCGGCGACGGAACCGAGGTTGGTGTCCTCGCCGCGCCCGATCCAGTACGCGTGCTGCATGGTCGCCAGCGGGAACGGCTCGCCCAACTCTGTTGCGGGGACGGGCTGTTGCGGGGCGGCCGGTTCGGGTACGGCGACCGGGGCGGCCGGGGCTGTGCCCAGTTCGGCCGCCAGCAGCGACCGCCAGGCGCGCAGGGTCGGCTCCTTGGCCAGTTGCGCGAAGCCGATCCGCACGCCCTGGCGGCGCCAGCCGCCGGCGATCTTCATCAGCGTGATCGAGTCCAGGCCCCAGGTGATGAGGCTGTCGTCGTCGCTGGGGGTGCCCTCCGTGGAGCGCACCGCGTCGGTGACCGACCGGAGAAGCTCATCCGGGGTCGGGGGGTGTTGCGTCACCGGTTCCTCCGCTGGCAGGGGTGTGCGGGTGTCGGGGATGTCATCGTTCACAGACCGTTGTTCGTGCGGGTGTTGGCGGCGCCGGAGTCGAAGTCGCCGTCCGGGGCGCCGAATTCGTCGTCGAAGTCGTCGAAGTCGTTCTCGAAGTCGTCGATGTCCTCCTGGCTGAGCGCCACCAGGTCCAGGTCCGACGGGGTGAGTCCGCCGACCGGTCCGTCCGCCGGGGCGCCCTCGACGTGCCGGACCAGACCGCGAACGGCCCGCTCCCACAGGGCGATCAGGTCCCCGGCCTCGGCCGGGGTCAGGAACGCCTCGGGCCAGGCCGCCGACACGTGCAGCCGTACGCCCGAACCGTCCTCGACGGCGACGGCGTTGATCTCCAGGCCGAAGGCCGCGGGGCGGTCGTCGTCCGGCCGGACGCTCAACATCGGTGCCTCGGGGGCGAGTTCCCAGGGCGCGTCGGCCGCGTTGGAGGCGGTGAAGCGGCCGAGGTAGTTGAAGAGGATCTGCGGCTGCGGCAGTTTCTCCAACTGCGGTGCGGTGTCCGGGTTGAGGTGGCGCAGCAGGCCGTAGCCGAGGCCGCGCCCGGGGACGGCGCGCAGTTGCTCCTTGACGCGCTTGAGCGCGGATCCCGCGGCGGGGCCGCCGCCGAGGACCTCGTCGAGGTCGAGCGGGCCCGCGTCGACGGCGGCCGGGTGGAAGCTGGTGAACCAGCCCACCGTGGCCGACAGGTCGACGTCCGCGGCGACGTCCTCCTCGCGCCCGTGGCCCTCCAGGCCCACCAGCAGCGAACGCCCGTCCAGGTCGCCGCGGGCCTCCCGCCAGGACGCGGCGGCCACCGCGAGCGCGGTCACCAGCACGTCGGGGACGGCGGCGCGGTAGGCGGCGGGCACGGCCGTCAGCAGCGGTCCGGTGACCTCCGGGGGCAGCACGAGGCTCTGCTCGCGGACGGTCGCCGCGGTGTCGCGCTCGGGGTCCAGGGTGCGGTCGACGAGGGGGCGGGTGCCCTCCAACGCGGCGGTCCACCAGCCGAGTTCACGCAGCCGCCCGGCCTTGCGGGCCTCCTCGGCCAGCAGCCTGCTCCAGCCGCGGAAGGAGGTGCCGGTGCGCTCGGCCGCGGGCGCGGTACCGGCGCTCACCGCCTGCCAGGCGTCGGCGAGTTCGGCGGTGAGGATCCGCCAGGACACGCCGTCGACGACCAAGTGGTGGGCGACGACGAGCAGTCGGCCCGGGGCGTCCGGCCCCGCGTCGAACCGGACGGCGGCCAGCATGCGGCCCGCCGCCGGGTCGAGCCGGGCAGCCGCACCGGCCAGCTCCCGCTCGCACAGCTCCTCGGCCAACTCCCCGCCGCCGTACGGCACATGAGTGAGCAGCTCGGCCGCGGCCACGCTCCCCTCCGCGGGGACCACCAGCCGGGCGGGGCTGGTCTCCAGCCGGGCGCGCAGCACGTCGTGCCGGTCAACGACCGCCTGGAGCACGGCGGTTGCCGTGTCCTCGGTGAGGCCGGGCGGGGTCGCCAGCAGGACCGCCTGGGCGAGGCCGCCGTAGGAGCCGTCGGGTGCGGCCGTCCAGTGCATGACGGGGGTGAGGTCGATGTCGCCGACCGGGTCGTCGGTGCGGACGGGCGCGGTGTGTTCGACGGCGGTGGCCGCCGCGGCGAGCCCGGCCGGGGTGGGCGTCTGGAAGATCTGCCGGGGGCTGACGGTGATCCCGGCCTTGCGGGCGAGGGTCACCAGGCGGATGGAGACGATGCTGTCGCCGCCGAGTTCGAAGAAGTTGTCGTCGACGTCGACGCCCGGCAGTCCGAGCACGGCGGCGAACAACTCCGTGAGCGCGCGCTCCTGTTCACTCGCGGGCGCCCGGGTCGGGGCGGCCGTGGCGGCGCGCGGGGCGGGCAGGGACTTGCGGTCGACCTTGCCGGACGGCATCAGCGGGAAGGCGTCCAGGACGGTCAGCGCCCGGGGCACCATGTGCTCGGGCAGCCGCTCCTGGAGCCAGCCGCGCAGGTCGTCGACCAGGGCGTCGCCCGCGTCGGCGGTCGTAAGGCAGTACCCGGCGAGCTGCTTGACGCCCGGGGAGTCCTCGCGGATCACCACGACGCCCCGGCGCACGCCCGGGTGCTGTTCGAGGATCGCCTCGATCTCCTCCAACTCCACGCGCATGCCGCGGATCTTGACCTGGTTGTCGGCGCGGCCGAGGAATTCGAGCGTGCCGTCGCGCTGCCGGCGCACCAAGTCGCCGGTGCGGTACAAACGTTCGCCGGGCGGGCCGAACGGGTCGGCGACGAAGTGGTCGGCGGTGCGGCGCGGATCGTTGACGTAGCCGCGGCCGAGGTAGACGCCGCCCGCGTACAACTCGCCGGGTACGCCCACCGGTACGGGCTGGAGCCGGTCGTCGAGGACGTACAGGCGGGTGTTGGAGTTGGGCCGGCCGATGGATACGGCGCTGCGCATCACCCCGGTGCGGTAGACGACGTGGCTGACGCCGATGGTCGCCTCGGCCGGGCCGTACCCGTGGTACATGATCGCCGGGCTGGCGGTGCGGAAGCGGGCGAACAGCTCGGGGGTGAGCACCTCGCCGCCGCACCACACGTGCTTCAACGACCGTGCGCGGTGGGCGAATCCGTCCTGTTCGAGGAGGAGGTCGAGCATCGAGGAGACCAGGTAGGTGAAGGTCACCCGGTGCCGGTCGACGGTGTCGAGGAGGTAGTCGACGTCCCGTTCGCCGCCGGGTTCGGCGATCACCACCCGGCCGCCGTTGACCAGCGGGAGGAAGATCTCGTTGATGGAGATGTCGAAGCCGAGCGGCGCCTTGAACAGGGCGGCGTCGTCGGTGCCGAAGCCCAACAGGCCGCGCTGCCACAGGAGTCGGTGCGCGATGGCCCGGTGCCGGATCATCGCGCCCTTGGGGCTTCCGGTGGAGCCGGAGGTGTAGATGACGTAGGCGAGGCCCTCGGGGTCGACGGGCACGGCGAGGTTCCCGGCGTCGGGACCGGTCGGCTCGGGGCCGTCCAGTTCGACGGGCATGACGGCCGCAACGCCGTCTCCGAACTCCGTCGTGTCGCCCGGCAGCGTCAGGACGGCCGTGAGGGCCGCGCTGCGGGCCACGTCGGCGATCCGGCGCTGCGGCCAGGACGGCTCCAACGGCACGAAGGCGCCACCGGACTTGAGGACCGCGAGCAGGCCGACGACCATCTCCACCGAGCGTTCCAGGTGGATGCCGACGGTGTGCTCGGGGCCCACGCCGTGGGCGGCCAGCCGCCGGGCGAGGGCGTTGGCGCGGGCGTTGAGTTCGCCGTACGTCAGGGCCCGGCCGTCGGCGGTGCCGTACTCGACGGCGGCCAACTCCGGTGTCGTCGCGGCCTGTTCCTCCACCAGTGCGGTGAGGGTGGTGACGGGCATCGGGGTCGCGGTGTCGTTCCACTCGTCGAGCAGCAGCGAGCGTTCGTGCGGGGTGAGGACGTCCGCTGCGCCGACGGGCAGGTCGGGCCGCCGCGCGAGCTCGCCGACCAGGCGGACGAACCGGGCCACCAACTCCCGTGCGGTGTCGGTGTCGTAGAGGTCGCGGCTGTAGACCAGCGCGCCGTCCACACCACCGCCGTCGGCCCGTTCGAAGAGGTGGAAGGCGAGGTCGGTCTTGGCGGTGTAGTGGTCGACCCGCAGCCCGGAGAGGGTGAGACCGGCGAAGTCGCGCGTGTCCTCCGGGGCCTGCTCGTGGGCGATCATCACCTGGAACAGCGGGTGGCGGCCCATGGACCGGGTCGGGGCGAGCGCGTCCACCAGCCGCTCGAACGGCAGGTCCTGGTGGGCGTAGGCGTCCACGTCGGACTCCCGCACCCGGGCCAGCAGCGCGCGGAACGTGGGGTCGCCCGACACATCGGTGCGCAGTACCAGGGTGTTGACGAACAGGCCGACCAGGTCGTCGAGGGCGGCGTCGCCGCGTCCGGCCACCGGAGTCCCGAGCGGGATGTCCTCGCCACCGCCGAGCCGGGCGAGCAGCACCGCAAGAGCGGCCTGCAACGCCATGAAGACGGTGCCGCCCGCCTCCGTGGCCAACTCCCGCAGGATGCCGTGCACTTCGGCGTCGAGCCGGAAGTCCGCCGCACCGGCCGCGTAGCCGGGGACCGGGGGGCGAGGGCGGTCGACGGGGAGCTGGAGTTCCTCGGGGAGCCCGGCCAAGTGGCGCTCCCAGAAGGCGACTTGTTCGGCGGCGAGAGTGGTGGCACCGCCCCCGCCGTCCTCGTCGCCCAGCAACTCCCGCTGCCACAGCGTGTAGTCGGCGTACTGTACGGCCAACTCCGGCCACTGCGGCGCCTCGTCGCGCAGGCGTGCCGCGTACGCCGTCTCCAGGTCGCGCAGCAGGGGTTCGGCGGACCAGCCGTCGGTGGCTATGTGGTGGACGAGCAGGAACAGCACGTGTTCGTCTGGTGCGAGGGCGAACAGCGTGGCGCGGACCGGGAGTTCGGTGTCGAGCGCGAAGGAGTGGGCGGCGGCCCCGCGCAGTGCGTCGTCGAGCCCGGCCGCCGTCACGGGCCGGACGTCGAAGGGTACGGTCGCGTCCCCGGGCGCCCGGACGTCCTGCCGGGGGGTGCCGTCGTCGTCGGGGAAGACCGTGCGCAGCGCCTCGTGGCGGGCCACGACGTCGTGCAGCGCGGCCCGCAGGGCGTCCGCGTCGAGCTGCCCCGACAGCCGTACGGCGGTGTGGATGTTGTAAGTCGGGGTCGGGCCCTCCAGGCGGTACAGGAACCAGAGGCGGGCCTGGGCGGAGGAGAGCGGGACGGGGTCGGGGCGTTCGGCGGGGGCCAGCGCGGGGCGGTGGCGTTCGGCCGTCGCCTCCGTCAGGTGCGGGGCGAGCGCGGCCACCGTCGGCGTGTCGAAGACGGCCCGCAGCGGTACGGTCACGCCGAACTCGGCGCGGATGCGGGCGACCAGGCGGGTGGCCATGACGGAGTGGCCGCCGAGCGCGAAGAACTCGTCGTGGATGCCGACGCTCGGCAGGTCCAGCAACTCCGCGAACAGCGCGGCCAGTTGGGTCTCGGCCTCGGTGCGCGGGGCGGTGGCGGTGGTCAGGGCCGTCAGGTCGGGCGCGGGCAGCGCCTTGCGGTCGAGCTTTCCGTTGGGGGTCAGCGGGAGTTCGGCCAGGACGACGACGGCGGACGGCACCAGGTGGTCCGGCAGCGTCACGGCGAGGTCCGCGCGCACCCGCAACGGGTCGAGGTCGGCGCCGGGGCGCGGCACGGCGTACGCCACCAACCGCGGGTCGCCGGGCTGGTCCTGACGGACCGTCACCGCGGCCTGGGAGACGCCGGGCAGGGCGGCGACGGCGGCCTCGGTCTCGCCGGGTTCGACGCGGAAGCCGCGGATCTTGACCTGGTCGTCGGAGCGGCCGAGGAACTCCAGGGCTCCGTCGGCACTCCACCGGGCGAGGTCGCCCGTCCGGTACAGGCGGGCGCCGGGCGGTCCGAACGGGTCGGCGACGAAGCGGTCGGCGGTCAGGCCCGACCGGTTGAGGTAGCCGCGGGCCAACTGGACGCCGCCCAGGTAGAGATCGCCGGGCACGCCGGGCGGCACCGGACGCAGCCGGGAGTCGAGCACCAGCGTGCGGGTGTTCCACACGGGCCGGCCGATGGGTACGGACCCGGCGGCGGAGCGGGTGCCCTCGGCGCACGGCCAGGCGGTGACGTCGACGGCGGCCTCGGTGGGGCCGTAGAGGTTGTGCAGGCCGGTGCCGGGCAGCAACTGGGCGCAGCGGTCGGCGAGTTCGGTGGGCAGTGCCTCACCGGAGCAGATCGCGCGGCGCAGGATGCCCGCGACCTGGACGGCGGCCGGGTCGTCGAGGAAGACGCGCAGCATCGAGGGCACGAAGTGGGCGGTGGTGACGTGCTGTTCGCGGATCAGCGCGGCCAGGTAGGCCGGGTCGCGGTGGCCGCCGGGCCGGGCGAGGACGAGCACCGAGCCGGTGATCAGCGGCCAGAAGAACTCCCACACGGAGACGTCGAAGCTGGCCGGGGTCTTCTGCAACACCCGGTCGTCGGGCCCGAGTTCGTACGTGGCCTGCATCCACAGCAGCCGGTTGACGATGCCCTCGTGCGGGATCACCGCGCCCTTGGGGCGGCCGGTGGAGCCGGAGGTGAAGATGACGTACGCCGGGTGCTCGGGGCGCAGCGGCACCGGCCGTTCCCCGTCGGTGAGTTCGCCGGAGTGGAGGGCTGCGGCGCGTTCCCGCACGGCGGGGTCGTCCAGGAGCAGCACCGGCGCGGCGTGCTCCGGCAGGGCGGCGGCGACGGCGCTGGACGTCAGCACCAGCGCGGGGGCGGCGTCCTCGATCATGAACGCGAGGCGTTCGGCGGGGTAGCCGGGGTCCAACGGCACATAGGCGCCGCCCGCCTTGAGGACGGCGAGCAGCGCGACGACGAGGTCGGGTCCGCGGTCGAGGGCGACGCCGACGAGGCGTTCGGGGCCGACGCCGTGGGTGATCAGGAGGCGGGCGAGGCGGTTGGCGCGGGCGTGCAGGGCCGCGTAGTCGAGTTCGGCGGGGGTCGAGCCGTCGCGCTCCCCCGGCGTGCCGTCGGCGACGAGCGCGGGCGCGTCCGGGGTGCGGGCGGCCTGCCGGTCGAGGAGTTCGGTCAGGGTGGTGACGGGGACGGGGTGCGCGGTGGCGTTCCACTCCCCCACGACCCGGTGTTCCTCGGCCTCGGTCATCAACGGCAGCCGGGAGACGGGGAGTTCGGGGTCGGTGAGGGCGGCGCCCAGGACCGTCTCCAGGTGGCGCAGCAGCCGGTCGACCGTCTCCGGGGCGAACAGGCCGCCCCGGTAGGTGGCTTCGATGCGCAGCTGTCCCCCGGTGAGGAACGCCTCCAGGGACAGGTCGAACTGGGTGGTGTCGTTGTGGACGGTCTCCCACTCGGCGGTGACGCCGGGCAGCTTCGGTCCGTCGAGGCCCTGGGTCAGGAAGAGCAGCATGACGTCGAAGTACACGGAGCGGCCCGCGTGCCGCTCGGGCCGCAGCTGCTCCACCAGCCGGTCGAACGGCATGTCCTGGTGGGCATACCCGTCGGTGCACACCTGCCTTACGCGCTCGACGAGTTCGGCGAAGCCGGGGTCCCCGGCAAGGTCGGCGCGCAGGGCGAGGGTGTTGCCGAAGTTGCCGATGAGCTGTTCCAGGCCGGGCAGGTCGCGGTTCATGACGGCCGAGCCGATGGGCACGTCGGTGGCGCCGGTGAGCCGGTGCAGCAGGGTGGCCAGGCCCGCGAACAGGACCATGAAGGGGGTCGCGCCCGCGTTCCGGGCGAACGCCTGGAGCCGGTCGGTGACTTCGGGGCCGAACGTGTGGAAGCGGCGGTCGCCGATGTTCACGGGCTGGGCGGTGCGCGGCTCGTCCGCGGGCAGGGCGAGCGGTTCGGGCGCCGGGACCAGCGTCTTGCGCCAGTGGGCGAGGTGCTCGGCGAGGCGCTCGTCGTTCCAGGTGTCGCGCTGCCAGTGCGCGTAGTCGCCGTACTGCACGGCCAGTTCGTCCAGCCCGGAGGCTTCCCCGGTGGCCGCCGCGCGGTAGAGGGCGCTCAGGTCGCGCGAGAGGGCGTTGAACGTGCCGCCGTCCCAGGCTATGTGATGGACCGTCAGGATCAGGGTGTGGTCCCGGTCGGTGCGCCGGACCAGGACGATCCGCAGCGGGTGGTCGGTGGCGAGGTCGAAGTGGGTCGCCGAGGCGGTGCGGGCCGACTCCTCGGCGCGCCGGTCCTGTTCGGCCTCGGTCAGCCCGCCCAGGTCGACGGCGGCCCAGGCCACCTCGACGGCGGCGTCGACGACCTGGACCGGGGTGCCGTCGGCGGCGGCCGGGTAACGGGTGCGCAGCACCTCGTGCCGGTCCAGCAGCCCCTGGGCGGCGGTGTGCAGCGCGGTCGCGTCCAGGGGGCCGCGCAGCCGGATGGCGAGGCAGACGTTGTACGCCGGGCTCGCCGGGTCGAGCTGCTGGAGCAGCCACATGCGCGACTGGGCGTAGGACAGCGGCAGTTGGGCCGCGTCGGCCGGGCGGCGCGGGATGCGCTCGGCGCGGTCGGGGGCGGCGGCCAGGCCCTTGCTCTCCAGGCGGCGGCGCAGCAGCTCGCGCTTGCGCGCCGCCAGGTCGGCGGAGGCCGCACGGTTGTCGGTCACTGGTCTGAGCCCTTCAGCAGCAGTTCGAGGGAGGTGGCCCACAGGTCGGCCAGATGGTGCATCTCGTCTTCTCCGAAGAGCCGTTCGGGCCACTGCCAGCACGCCTTGAGGACCGGTCCGGCCGGGTCCTCGCCGTCGCTGATGACGACGTCGAGGACCAGAGGGTACGGGGCGGGCATGGTGGGGTCTGCGCCGCTGCCCATGGCGCCGGTCTCGGGGGCGCTGGTGAACACGGCGGAGTCCCGCCGGCCCTGGCGTTCGCCCATGGTCATGCGGCCCAGGTAGTTGAACTCGATCTGGGGTTCCGGGAGTTGGGCCAGTTCGGCGCCCGTGTCCGGGTTGAGGTGGCGCAGCAGTCCGTGGCCGACGCCCTTGTCGGGCAGCGCGGCGACCTGGTCCCGGACCCGGCGCACCTGGTCGGCGGCGGTGCCGGAGCCGGCGTCGAGCCGGACCGGGAAGAGGCTGGTGAACCAGCCCAGGGTGCTGGACAGGTCGGCGCCCGCAAGGAGTTGCTCTTCGCGGCCGTGGCCCTCCAGGGCGATCAGTACGGAGGTGTCCGCGTCGGCGGCCGTCGCGAACTCGGCGGCCAGGGCGTCGAGTTCGTCGAGTTCGCGCCGCCACCGAGGTACGGCGAGGGCGAGCGCGGTCAGCAGCACGTCCTGCACGGAGGAGGAGGCGGCTGCCGTCCCCGGCGCGTCCGGTGCCGCGCTGCCGCCGGTCAACGCCCCGGTGATCTCCGGTCCGAGCGTGGTCCACAGCCGCCGCACCGTCGCCCGCGTGTCCACGGCGGGGTCCAACTCCGCGATGCCAAGGGGCGGTTCGGGCCGGTCCAGGATGCCCTGCCACAGGGCGAGTTCGGCGCTGCGGTCTTCCGTGCGGGCCTCGACCGCCAAGCCCTGGGCCCACTCGCGGAACGAAGTGCCCGCGGGGGAAAGGGCCGTGCCCTCCCAGGCGGCGGCCAGGTCGGCGACCAGGACACCCCAGGAGGCGGCGTCGGTGACGAGGTGGTGCAGCACGACGAGCAGCCGCCCCTCGCGCTCCGTCCCCGCGTCGAACCACAGGAACCGGGCGACCTTCCCGGCCGCCGGGTCGAGTTCGGCGACCAGTTCGTCCATGGCCTCGGGCACCAGCGTGCCGAGGGTCTTGTGCTCCAACTGGGCCGCGTCCACCCGTCGTACGCAGTCGTCGGCCCGGACCGCGCCCGCGGGCTCGGCGCGCAGGCGCCAGGTGCCGTCGGTGTCGGCCGCGAACACGGACCGCAACAGGTCGTGCCGGTCGACGACGGCCTGGACGGTGCGGTGCAGGCCGTCGAGGTCCATGCCGACGGGGGTGCGCAGGAACCGCGCCTGGCTCAACCCCCGGAAGGGGCCGCCCTGTTGGGTGAGCCAGTGCAGCATCGGGGTGAGCGGGATGTCGCCGGTCCCGGCGGCGGGGTCGGCGGTGGTCCGCTGCCGCGAACCGTCGCCCGCGAGCAGTGCGAGTCCGGCGACCGTGGGCTGCGCGAACACGTCGCGAGGCGAGATGGTGAGCCCGGCGGCGCGGGCCTGGCTGACCAGCCGCATGGAGACGATGCTGTCGCCGCCGAGCGCGAAGAAGCTGTCGTGCACGCCGACTTGGTCGAGTCCGAGCACCTCGGCGAACAGCGTGGCCAGCCGCCGTTCGGTGTCCGTGCGCGGCGGCTGCGCGGCGGGCCCGGCGGACCGGGAGGGCGCCGGGAGCGCGGCCGTGTCGAGCTTGCCGTTCAGAGTGAGCGGGAAGTGGTCGACCGGCACGAACGCCGACGGGACCATGTAGTCGGGCAGGACCGCGGCCACGGCCCGGCGCAGTTCCTCGGCCGTCTCCTCGGCGGGCGGGGCGGTGACGTCGGCGACCACGTAGGCGACCAGGCGCCGTACGCCGGGGGTGTCCTCGCGGACGACCACCGCGGCGCGCTCGACGTGCTCGTGGTCGAGCAACACCGCCTCGATCTCGCCGGGTTCGATGCGGTAGCCGCGGATCTTGACCTGGTCGTCGACGCGGCCGAGGCACTCCACGAGCCCGTCGGCGGTCCAGCGGGCGATGTCGCCCGTGCGGTACATGCGGGCGCCGGGACGGCCGGAGAACGGGTCGGCGACGAACCGGCTCGCGGTGACGTCGGGCCGGTCGAGGTAACCGCGGGCCAACCCGGCACCGGCGACGTAGAGTTCGCCGTCGACGCCGACGGGCACGGGGTTGAGGTGCCCGTCCAGGATGTAGAGGGTGCCGCCCGCGACGGGGCGGCCGATCGCGGGGCGTTCGCTGCGCGCGAGGTCGCAGTCCGCGGAGTCGACGGTGCACTCGGTGGGGCCGTAGAGGTTGTGCACGGTCAGTCCGGGGGTCGCGCGCAGGGTGCGCCACAGGTCCGGCGGGACGGCCTCGCCGCCGACGCCGAGCACCTTCAACTCGGCCTGCCAGTCGCCGCCTTGGGCGACCAGTTCGCCGAGCAGCGACGGCGACAGTTCGATGAACTCGATGCCGTGCTCGGCGAGGAAGACGCGCAGTGCGGCGGGGTCGCGGCGCACGTCCTCGGGGACGAGGTGCAGTTCGTGTCCGGCGAACATCCACAGCATGGGCTGCCAGGACGCGTCGAACGCGGTCGGCCAGGCGTGCCCGACGCGCAGCGGCCGGCCGCCGGTCACCGCCGAGGCGGGCCGGTGCAGGGCCGCGTTGTGGGCGGCGAAGAGGTTGGTGATGGCCCGCTGCGGGATCACGACGGCCTTGGGCCTGCCCGTGGAGCCGGAGGTGTAGATGACGTAGGCGGGGTGCTCGGGCCGGTGCGGGGCGAGCCTGTCGGCGTCCGTGAGGTCCGAACCGTCCGCGTCCGCGAGGGACTTGAGGGTGGTGGGGTCGTCGAGCAGGACGAGCGGCACCCCGTCCAGTACGTCGGCGCCGGGGTCCGTGCCGGCCGTGGCGAGCAGGGCGACGGGGCGGGAGTCGGCGAGCATCCCGGCGATCCGCTCCCCGGGCCAGGCCGGGTCCAGCGGCAGATAGGCCGCGCCCGCCTTCTGGACGGCGAGCAGCGCGGTGATCGCGCCGGGCGTCGGCGGCAGCGAGAAGGCGACGATCCGCTCGGGTCCGGCGCCCGACTCGACGAGCAGCCGGGCCAGTTGGTTGGCCGCGGTGTTCAACTCGGCGAAGGTCAGCCGCTCTCCGGCTCCGGCCACGGCGAGCGCGTCCGGGGTGCGGGCGGCCTGCGCCTCGAAGACGGCGGGCATGGTGGCGAGGGCGGCGGGCACCTGCTCGCCGACACCGCCCGCCAGCAGGGCCGTTCGCTCCTCGGCGGCGAGGACGTCGAGGGCGGCCAGCGGCGTCTCGGGCGCCGCGACCACCGCGCGCACGAGCCGCTCGAACCGTTCGGCCAGCACCTCCACGGCCTCGCGGTCGTAGGAGTCGGGCCGGAACTCGAAGATGACGCCGAGCCGTTGCTCGGCGAGGACGGCGAGGGTGAGCGGGTAGTGGGTGGCGCCGGAGCCCTTGACGCCGACGATCCGCAGCCCGGATTCGGCCTCGGCGGCGGCGACCGCGTCGTGGTCGATGGGGTAGTTCTCGAACACGAGGAGGCTGTCGAAGAGTTCGCCCGCGCCGGCCAGCCGCTGGATCTCGGTGAGCCCCAGATGCTGATGGTCCATCAGCTTCGACTGCTCGTCCTGCACCCGGCGCAGGAACGCGCCCGCCGGTTCGGCGGGCGGTACCGTCACGCGCACCGGCACGGTGTTGATGAACAGGCCGATCATGGCCTCCACACCGGCGAGTTCGGCGGGCCGTCCGGCCACGGTGGCGCCGAAGACGACGTCGTCCCGTCCGGTCAGCCGGGCCAGCAGCAGCGCCCACAGCCCCTGGACGACGGTGTTGACTGTGACACCCCGGCCGCGCGCCAACCGCTGTACGGCGCCGGTGAGTTCCTCGGTGAGCCGCAGGGTGTGCAGTTCGGGCGCGACCGGTTCGAGCCCCTTCGCGTTCGGCGCGAGCACGGTCGGGGCGACCCCGGCCAGCGCCTCGCGCCAGGCCCGTCCGGAGGCGTCCCGGTCGCGGGAGGCCAGCCAGGCGAGGAAGTCTCGGTAAGGCCGCACGGCGGGCAGGGGTACGGCCTTGCCGGGGGCGAGCCGGGCCGCGTACAGCTGGAGCAACTCCCGTACCAGCAGCGGGATCGACCAGCCGTCGAGGAGCAGGTGGTGGTTGGTGATGACGAGCAGGTGGCGGCCCTCGCCGAGACCGGCGAGGGTCAGGCGCAGCAGCGGCGGGTCCGTCAGGTCGAAGGGTGCGGTGGCGTCCGCCTCGACGAGCCGGGCCAACTCCGCTTCGCGCAGGGCCTCGTCGGTGCCGGAGAGGTCGAACTCGGCCCAGTTGACCGGGACTTCCTTGAGGACCACTTGCACCGGCTCGTCGAGGTCCTCGTGCACGAACGCGCTGCGCAGGACGGTGTGCCGGCCGTACAGCTCCGCGGCGGCGGCGCGCAGCAGTTCGGGCCGGACCGCGCCCTCGATCTCCACCAGGGACTGCATGGTGTAGACGTCCTGGGCGCCCTCCGCGTACAGGGCGTGGAACAACAGGCCCTGCTGGAGCGGGGACAGCGGCAGGACGTCCTCGACCAGGGAACCGTCGTCCATGGTCCCGGTCGGCTCCTCGCTCATCGGGTCTTCCACCTCGCCTTGACGTTGGCCAGCTGCGACTGGCTGAGTGACACCAGCGGTGCGCTGGTCGCGGTGAACCCCTCGGCCGCGGCCGGGTCCGCCGTCTCGTCCGTTCCGGCACCGGCGGCCAGGCCCGCGGGGGTGCGCCGGGTGAACACGTCCCGGGGGGAGACGGTCAGCCCCGCCCGGCGGGCCCGGTCGGCCAGCCGGACCGAGACGATGCTGTCCCCGCCGAGTTCGAAGAAGTCGCCGTGCACACCGACCTGTTCGAGGCCGAGCACCTCGGCGAACAGCCCGCACAGCACCTTCTCCGGTTCGGTGCGCGGCGGTTCGTACTCGCTCGCCTCGGTGAAGTCGGGGGCGGGCAGGGCGCGTCGGTCGAGTTTGCCGCTGGGGGTCAGCGGCAGCGCGTCGAGGACGACGACCGCGGACGGCACTAGGTGGCCGGGCAGCCGCTCGGTGAGCGCCCGGCGCAGCCCCAACGCCTCGGGGGCGGCGCCCGGTTCGGGCGTGACGTAGGCGACCAGGCGGCGCGGCGCACCGCTGTCCTCGCGGGCCACGACGGCGGCGCGGGCCACCCCGGGCAGTGCGCGGGTGGCCGCCTCGATCTCGCCGGGCTCGACCCGGAAGCCGCGGATCTTGAGCTGGTCGTCGGCCCGGCCGAGGAACTCGACGGTGCCGTCGGCCTGTTGGCGCACCAGGTCGCCGGTGCGGTAGAGCCGGCTGCCGGGCGGACCGTACGGGTCGGCGACGAACCGCTCGGCGGTGCGCGCCGGTTGGCCGAGGTAGCCGCGGGCGAGCCCCTCCCCCGCGAGGTACAACTCGCCGGTCGCGCCCACGGGTACGGGGCGCAGGAAGCCGTCGAGCACGCGGGCAAGGGTGTTGGCGATGGGCTGCCCCACGGGCACGACACCCTCGGGGTCGCCGTCGCCGCACACGTGCACCAGGCTGTCGCCGGCCGCCTCGGAGCAGCCGTAGAGGTTGACCAGGCGGGCCTCGGGCCAGCGCCGGGCCACCGCTTCGGCGAGGTCGCGGGTGAGGGGCTCACCGCTGGAGATCCAGGTGCGCACCGAACCGAAGCCGCCCTGCGGCACGGACTCGACCATGGTGGCGTACAGGCTGGGCACCCCGGTCATCACCGTGGCCCGGTAGCGGTCCGCGAGCGCGGCGAGAGCGACCGGGTCGCCGACGGCCTCGTCGTCCGCGAGCGCCACGGCGTCCCCCACGACCAGCGCGCCGAGGATCTCGGTGAGCCCGTCCATGAAGCTGAGCGGACTCTTGGCGAGCCGCACCCCGACTGCCTGACGGCCCGTCAACTCCCGCCCCCAGGCGAGCCGGTTGGCCAACGCCCGCTGGGAGCCGACCACGCCCTTGGGGCGCCCGGTCGAGCCGGAGGTGAACTGGACGTAGGCGAGGTGCTCACCGGAGAGGTCGGGGCGACCTTCCCGTACGACAGCGGCGGCGTCCGAACCCGCACCCAAAACGACGCCCGAGCCCACACCGGCACCCGAACCCGCGCCCAAAACGGCGCCCGAGCCAGGATCCACACCGGCGTCCGGCGCACAAGCCACCCCCGCCGCAACCCCCAGCGAAGCAGCCGTCTCCGGATCGCAGATCACCAGCCGCGGCGCCGCATCCCCCAGCATCAGATCGATGCGCTCGCGCGGATACCCGGGGTCGATGGTCAGGATCGCGGCCCCGGACTTGAAGACCGCGAGCAGCGCGGTCACCAGGTCGAGGCGGCGCGGCAGGGCCACGGCGACCACGGTCTCGGGTCCGGCGCCCCGGGCGACCAGCGCGGCGGCCAACCGGTCGGCGCGGGCGTCGAGTTCGGCGTAGGTGAGGCTGGTGTCGCCGTAGAGCACGGCGGGCGCGTCCGGGGTGCGGGCGGCCTGCTCCTCCAGGAGGGCGCGGACCGTGTCGTGCGCGAGCGGGGCCGCGGTGGCCGCGGCAAGCCCGTCCAGGGCTCGGCGTTCGCCCTCGGACAGCAGGTCGAGGCGGGCCACCGGCCGCGTGCCGCCGTCGACGAACTCGCGGATGAGCAGCTGGAGTTGGGCGGCGACCCGGGCCACGGCGGCGCCGTCGAGGACGTCAGGCCGGTGGCTGAGGGTCAGGGTGAGGCGGTCGCCGGGCAGGGCGGTGAGGGCCAGCGGGTAGTGCGTGGCGTCCAGGACCGACACGCCGGTCATGCGGGGGCCGTCGGAACCGAAGGCGCGGGCGATGCCGTCGTCGTCGATCGGGTAGCTCTCGAAGACGAGCAGGGTGTCGAAGAGCACGCTGTGCCCGGCGGCGCGCTGGATGTCGGCGAGGCCGAGGTGGCGGTGGTCCAGGAGCGCGGACTGTTCGTTCTGGAGCCGGACGAGCAGGTCGGCGAGGGGCTCCGCGGGCCTCAACCGCACGCGTACGGGAAGGGTGTTGATGAAGAGGCCGACCATCGATTCGATGCCGGGGACCTCGGCGTCGCGGCCGGAGACGGTGGCGCCGAAAACGACGTCCGTGCGGCCGGTGAGGGTGCCGAGCAGGACGGCCCACAGGCCCTGGAGGACCGTGCTGACGGTCACGCCGTGGGTGCGGGCGGCGGCGGTCAGCGCGGCGGTGTCCGGCTCGGACAGCTCCACGACGAGCCGCTCGGGCTGCCCGGCCTCGCGTTCCCGGTCGTCCGGGGCGAGGAGTGACGGTTCGTCAAGTCCCGCCAGGGAAGCCTGCCATGCCGTCTCGGCGGCCGTACGGTCCTGCCGCGCCAGCCAGGCGAGGTAGTCGCGGTAGGGCCGCACCGGCGGCAGGACGGCCAAGTCGCCGTCGGAGGCGTACAGCTGGAAGAGTTCGCGCACCAGGACGGGGGCGGACCAGCCGTCCCAGAGCAGGTGGTGCGAGGAGACGACGAGCCGGTGGTCGCCGTCCCCGAGCACGACCAGCCGCAGCCGCAGCAGGGGCGGCCGGGCCAGGTCGAAGCGCTGTTCCCGGTCCTCCGCGAGGAGTTCCTCCAGCGCCGACTCCCGTTCCCCTTCCGGGAGTTGGGTGAGGTCGGTGACCCGCCAGGGCGTGGCGACGGCCGTGCGGACCACCTGGACCGGGCGGCCCGAGCGCGAAGTGCGGAACGCGGCACGGAGGTTGGCGTGCCGGGCCAGCAGCGCCGCCGCCGCCGTACGCAACCGGTCGTGGTCCAGGGGCCCTTCGAGCCGGATGGTCATCTGGCCGGTGTAGACGTCCTTGGCCTGCTCGTCGTAGAGGGCGTGGAAGACCATTCCCTCCTGCATGGGCGACAGGGGGAGGACGTCCTCCACGCCGGGGCGGGCCGCCATCAGGACCCGGCCTCGCGCATGGCCTCGGCGAGGCGGCGCGGGCGCATGTCCGTCCAGTTCGCCTCGATGTGCTCCAGGCAGACGGCGCGGGTATCGGGGCCGTGCACGCTCCGCCAGCCGGCCGGGACCGGGGTGAAGTCCGGCCAGAGGGAGTACTGGCCCTCGTCGTTGACCAGGACTCGGAAGACGCCGTTCTCGTCGTCGAACGGGTTGGCCATCGCTTCAGTTCCTCTTCTGTTCGCTGGACTGCTGCGGCACCGCCTGGGCGAAGGCGCCGGAGAACTGGTCCGGTGCGCCGGGCACCGGCTCGGCCGGGTCGGCGCCGAGGGCGACGATCCGGTTGGCCTTGTCGACGTGGACGACGCGCGGCCGGTGCGCGGCCCGCTCCTCCTCGTCGAGCTGGGCGAAGGACATGATGATCACCAGGTGGCCGGGGTCGATCAGGTGGGCGGCGGCGCCGTTGACGCCGATCACGCCGCTGCCGCGTTCGCCGGTGATGGCGTACGTGGTCAGCCGGGAGCCGTTGTCGATGTCGACCACCTGGACGACCTCGCCCTCGACGATGTCGGCGGCCTCCATGAGGTCCTGGTCGATGGTCAGCGATCCGACATAGTGCAGATCGGCCTGGGTGACGGTGGCCCGATGGATCTTTCCGCTGAGCAAAGTGCGCTGCACCACTACCCCTTGAGGTCGTTACTTAGGTAAGCCTAACCTAATTCAATCCACGGAAGAACTCCAGGAGCATCCGGTTCACCTCGTCCGGCCGCTCCAGATAGCCGTAGTGGCCGCAGTCCTTGAGCTCCCGGTACTCGGCCCCCGGGATCGCTCCGGCGACCTCGCGTGCCAGGTGCGGCGGCAGGGTCGCGTCGTCCGCGAACCCGACCACCAGACAGGGCACGTCGATCGCCCGGTAGGCGGCCAGCCGCCCGTCGGGGACCTGGAGGTCCATCTGGGCGCGCACCCCGGGACCGCTGTACGGCGGCGAGAACTCGAACAACTCCAGCCAGTCCCGCACCCGTTCGTCGTCGTTCAGGGTCGCGGGCGACAGGTTCCACACCGCCCGTACGGCGGCGGCGTACGACGGCGGCAACGCAACGCCGCTGTCGTACAGTTCACGTTCCGCGGCGGCAACGGCCGTACGTAGTACGTCCTCCCGGCCACGGGTGGCCAACAGCACGCCCTGGCTGACGAGTTCGGGCCTGGCCAGCATCAACTCCTGGGTGACGTACGCCCCCAGGGAGGTGCCGACGACCCGGCACGGGCCGAGGCCGAGGTGCTCGATCAGGCCCGCGGTGTCGGCGACCATGTCGTCGACCGTGAACCCGCCGGGGCACTCGCCGGTCGGCGGGATGCCCCGGTTGTCGAAGGTGACGACACGGTGGCCGGCGGCCACCAGGTCCGGCACCTGGTACAGGTGCCAGGCCCGCCCTCCGGCGCCCTGGCCCATGATCAGGAGCACCGGTTCCCCGTGCCCCTGGTCCTCGTAGTGGAGCCGGATCCCGTTGACCTCGGCGCTCGGCATGACTCTCCCCGGCGGGCGCGCGGTGCGCCCTTGGTGCGGCTCTGACGGCGGTGTGCGGAAAGGTTGTTGACGGTGTGTCAGTCGGCGGTGTCGGCCGTCTCGGCCTTGGGTACGCCCGCCTCGGCCCTGGACACGCCCGCCTCGGCCTTGGTCGCGCCCGCCTCGGTCCTGGTCGCGCCCGCCTCGGCCCCGGATGCGCCCGGCTCGGCCCCGGGCACGCCCGCCCCCGACAGACCGGCCGCCCCGGAAACACCGGCGGCCTCAGAGGGACCCGCCGCCTCAGCAGGACCCGCCGCCTCACTCGCCGAAGGCCCCCGCAGACTGGCCCTCCGCAACTCCGGCATGGCCAGCGTGACCGCCGCCACACCCGCGAGGCAGACCGCCCCGCCGACCGCGACCGCACCGCCCGAGGAGCCGAGCGCCTTGGCGACCAGGCCCGCCTCCAGGTTGCCCGCGGAGGGACCCGCGGTGGCCTGGGCGAGCCACAGGCTGCCGACCCGGCCCTGGAGCCGGTCCGGCGTGTAGTGCTGGAGCAGCGCCCGGCGCAGGATCTCCGAGGCGGTGTCGCCGAGCCCGGCCAGCGCCAGGAAGACGAGGCCCACCCACAGGCTGGGGCTCAGCCCGAAGCAGAGCATCGCCACGCCCCACACCGCGACCGCGCCGATCAGCGCCCGCCCGGTGTGGTGCACCCGGCCGGTCCAGCCGCTGGTCAGGGCGCCGAAGAAGGAGCCGACCGCGGGCGCGGTGTAGAGCAGGCCGACGGTGGAGGGGCCGCCGCCGAAGTGCTCGGTGCCCAGCTCCGGGAAGAGCGCGTAGGGCATGGCGAAGACCACGGCGCACACGTCGATGAGGAGCAGCCCGGCCACCACCTGGTTGTGGCGGACGAACCTGAGCCCCTCGGCCATGGCCTTGAGCGGGTGCTGGCTCTCCTGCCCGCCGTCCGCGGGCAGTTCGGGCAGCGGGGCGAGCAGCGCCAGCCCCAGGACGTAGATGGCGGCGTCGACACCGAAGCACCAGGCGAGGCCGGGGCCGCTCGCGATGACACCCGCGATCGAGGGCCCGACCATGCCGCCGAGCTGCGCGGTGAGGGTGGTGAGCGCACCCGCGGCGGCCAGTTGGCCCGGCTCGACCAGGGCGGGGGTGGCCGCCATCATGGCGGGCCCGCCCAGGCCGTTGACCCCGCCCGCGAACACGGCCGCCACGAAGACGAACCACACGTGCGGGTCGGGCAGCGCCGCGTTGACCGCGAGCCCGACGATGCCCAGCGCCGTCACGGCCCGGGTGATCAGCACCACCCGGCGCCGGTCGGCCCGGTCGGCGAGCACCCCGCCCGCGACCAGTCCGACGAGCAGCGACATGCCCAACACCAGGTTCATCAGGCCGACTTGGACCGAGGATCCGGTCAGCTCGTAGACCTGGAGGCTGGCCGCCACCGAGGTGAGCTGGGTGCCGAGCGTGGACAGCGCCAGCGTCGCGAACACCCGCCGGAACGGAACGCTCGACTTCAACGGGGTGACGTCGACGACGACTTCTCCGAGTTTCACGCCGTATCTCCCGGCCCTTCAGCCCTGTTGGGACGAGATGGACGAAACGACGGACGAACCCGGGCCACCCTCAACGGACAGGCCCCTCTCAACGGACAGACCACCCTCAACGGACAGACCGCCCTCGGCGAGCAACCCGCTCTCGGCCGGCACGACATAGGGCGCGACACTGCGCAGCTTCTCGCAGGTCTCCTCCAACTCCCGTTCCGGCGTGGACCCGGAGAGGATCCCGGCACCGGCCCGCAGCCAGGCGTGCCCGTCCTGCTCGAAGAGGCTGCGCAGCACGAGGGCCGCGTCGAGCGCCCCGTCGCTGCTCGCCATCACGATCGCCCCGCTGTAGATCCCGCGGCGTTCTTTCTCCAGCCGGGTGATGCAGTCGTAGGCGGGGGCCTTCGGGATGCCGGAGGCGGTGACGGCCGGGAAGACGGCCCGCAGGACGTCCCAGGCGGTGCGGCCCTCGTCGACCTTGCCGTGCACGGTCGAGCCGAGGTGCTGCACGCTGCCGCGCTGCCGGACGGTCATCAGGTCGCGGACGTTGACCGAGCCGGGACGGCACACCGTGGCCATCTCCTCCTCCGCCAGTTTGACGGAGAGCACGTGCTCGGAGATCTCCTTGGGGTCGGCGAGGAGTTCGGTGCGCAGCCGCTCGTCCTCCGCCTCGCCGAAGCCGCGGGCGCGGGTGCCGGCCAGCGGCTGGGTGAGCGCGTCGCCGTCGGCGGTGACCTCGGCGACGGTCTCGGGGCTGAAGCCGACGACCCGTCTGCCGCCCAGGTTGACCAGGAAGGAGCGGACGGGGGTGTTCCGCGACCGGCCGTGCACGTAGGTGGCGGTGAAGTCGACCGGGAACGGCACCGGGACGGTCCGGGACAGGATCACCTTCTGGAGGTCGGTGGTGCCGATCTCCTCGATGGCCCTGGCCACCAGCTCGGGGTAGTCGGTGTCGGGGTCGCGGACCTCGATCGGCCGCGGCTGTGCCGTCCGGTGCACCGGCGGCTCGGCGAGCAGCACGAGCAGTTTGTCCAGCGTCCCCTGGTCCACGCTGCGGACGACGGCACGGCCGCCGCCGAGGCGTACCTCGCTGTGCGGCACCACCAGGTGCAACAGGTCCTCGTCACCGGCGCGTTCGGGCCGGTCCGTGTGCAGGTGGGAGAATTCGAAGGCCATCCAGCCGTAGGCGTGCCACGCCTCGACGCCCATCGCGGCCAGTCGTTCGTGCACCTGGCCGAGCGGGTGCGGCCCGGTGGGGGCGCTTCCCTCGTCGGTGAGCCACCGGTGGCGTATCTCGGTGCGGCCGACCACGACCTCGCCGAGCGCCCCTCCGGCGAACCACCACTCGCCTTCGCGTTCATAGACCACGTACTGGTCGAACAAGCCCGACTCGGCCAGTTGGGCGGCCAGTTGCACGGGGTCTCCCGGCAGTTCCGTCTCCGCGCTCGCGTACCGCAGCAATGACCTTTCCTCTCCGGACTTAGGCTAACCTAACCTAACGACAACCCTAGCCCGGGAGCCGCGGGCTCGTCCAGGCTTGACCCTGATCAGACATTAGGTAAGCCTTTCCTAACGTCAGACGCAACAGCGGGGACACAGGTGCGCCACCGGGCACCCTCCCCAGACAGCAGGCGGGAGTTGAGGATGCTCGACGGTTGGGTGCCCTGGCCGCAGGAGCTCGCGCAGCGGTACCGGAACGAGGGCTACTGGCAGGGCCGTCCACTCGACCGACTCCTGCGTGACCAGGCCGAACGCGCCCCGGAGCGGGTGGCATTGACGGACGCCGAAGGCAATCGGTGGACGTACGCCGAACTCGATGCGAAGGCCGACCGCACGGCCGCCGGACTGCACCGGCTCGGCATCGGCGGCGGTGACCGCGTGGTGGTCCAACTCCCCAACACCGAAGCCTTCGTGACCGTGTTCTTCGGCCTGCTGAGGGCCGGGGCTGTGCCGGTCCTCACACTGCCCGCGCACCGCGAGAGCGAGATCGCCCACGTCGCCGAAGTGGCCGGCGCCACAGCGTATGTGATCCCCGACACACTGGACGGTTTCGACCACCGCGAACTCGCCCGCGCCGTACGCAAGTCGGTGCCGTCGCTCGCCCACGTCCTGGTGACGGGCGAGGCCGCGGAGTTCACCGCGCTGGCCGACGTCGACGCCGATCCCGTACCGCTGCCCGCGCCGGACCCGGCCGACGTGGCGGTGCTGCTGCTGTCCGGCGGCACCACGGGCAAGCCGAAGCTGATCCCGCGCACACACGACGACTACACCTACAACGTCCGCGCCAGCACGGAGGTGTGCGGCTTCACCAGCGACACCGTCTACCTGGTGGTGCTGCCCACCGCGCACAACTTCGCCCTCGCCTGCCCGGGGCTGCTCGGCACGCTCATGGTCGGCGGCACCGTCGTCCTCTCCCCCACGCCCAGCCCCGAGGACGCCTTCGAGCTGATCGAGCGCGAGAAGGTGACCGTGACCGCGGTCGTCCCGCCGATCGCGCTGCTGTGGCTGGACGCGGTGGAGTGGGAGGAAGCCGACCTGTCCTCCCTGGAGTTGCTCCAGGTCGGCGGCTCCAAGCTGGGCGCGCAGCCCGCGGCCCGGGTGCAGCCGGCGCTCGGCTGCCAGCTCCAGCAGGTCTTCGGCATGGCCGAGGGGCTGCTCAACTACACGCGCCTGGACGACGGTTGGGACCTGGTCACGGAGACCCAGGGGCGCCCGATGTCACCCGCGGACGAGATCAGGGTCGTCGACGAGGACGGGGCGGACGTACCGCCGGGCGAGCGGGGCGAGTTGCTCACCCGTGGCCCGTACACGCTGCGCGGCTACTACCGCGCGCCGGAGCACAACGCGCGCTCCTTCACCCCGGACGGCTTCTACCGCACCGGTGACCTGGTCCGCGTCCTGCCGACCGGCCATCTGGTGGTGGAGGGCCGGGAGAAGGACCAGATCAACCGGGGCGGCGACAAGATCTCCGCGGAGGAGCTGGAGAACCACATCCTGGCCCACCCCGGGGTCCACGACGCGGCGGTGGTCGGCATGCCCGACGAGACCATGGGCGAACGCACCTGCGCCTACCTGGTCCCCCGCGAACAGGCGCCCACGCAACGGGAGTTGGGGGCCTTCCTGACGGAGCGCGGCGTCGCGGGCTACAAGCTCCCCGACCGCGTCGAACTGATCGAGGCGTTCCCGCGCACCTCGGTCGGCAAGGTCGACAAGAAGGCCCTCGGCCGCCGGATCGCGGAGCGACTGGCCGCGGAGGGAGCGGGCGGTGCGCTCTGAGCCTCCCGGCGGGGAGCAGGGCCCGGCGGCCGGACCCGACGCGCAGGAGCCCGCGACAGGGGCCGCCGGTACGATCATCGCCGTGACCCGAGGGGACCGACCGACCGCCGCGCAGCAAAAGCAGCAGCAACAACAGCCCATGCCGCCACCCCCGTCGGGCCCCCGCCCCCGCAGACGCCGCGACTCCACCCGCGCCCTCGCCCTCGCCGGCGCCCTGCTCCTCCTGGTCGTCGCCGCGCTGCTCTCCCTCGCCGTGGGATCGCGGTCGCTGCCCGTGGGCACGGTCTGGGACTCGCTCCTGCACGACAACGGCTCGATCGCCAGTTCCATCGTCTGGGACGTGCGGATCCCGCGGACCCTCGCCGGGATCGCCGCGGGCGCCGCCCTCGGGGTCGCGGGGGCGCTCATCCAGGCGCTCACCCGCAACCCGCTGGCCGACCCCGGACTGCTCGGCATCAACGCGGGCGCGGCCACCGGAGTCGTCCTGTCCATGACCGCGTTCGGCCTGACCACCCTGTGGGCGTCAGTGTGGTTCGCGCTGGCGGGCGCGGTCCTCGCGGGCATGCTGGCGTACTCCGTCGCCTCCGGCGGGCGCGGCGGCGCCACCCCCGAACGGCTCGCCCTCGGCGGCGCGGTGATCGCCGCCGTGTTCACCGGCGTCAGCCAGACCCTGATGCTGCTGGACGCCCAGACGCTGGACCAGCTCCGTTTCTGGAGCGTCGGTTCGCTCGCCCGCGCCGACAGCCAGACCCTCACCACGGTCGCCCCGTTCATCGGCGTCGGCCTGCTCCTCGCGCTCTCGCTGGTGCGGCCCCTCAACGCCATGGCCCTGGGCGACGACAGCGCCCGCGCCCTCGGCACCCACCTCACCCGCACCCGCACCCTCGGCCTGATCGCCGTGACCCTGCTGTGCGGCGCGGCCACCGCCGCCGTGGGCCCGCTGGTCTTCGTCGGCCTCGCCGTCCCCCACGTGGCCCGCATGACCGTCGGCGCCGACCAGCGCTGGACCGTACCGATGTCGATGCTGCTGGCCCCGTCCCTGCTGCTGTTCGCGGACGTCCTGGGCCGCGTCGCCGTCCGCCCCGACGAGCTGGACGCGGGCGTGGTCACCGCCGTCATCGGCGCCCCGGTCTTCATCGCCCTGGTCCGCTACCGCCGGGTGGTCCCCGTATGAGCCTCACCGAATCGGCTACGACCACGCCGGCGCCGCCCGCCACCGGCCGCTCCCTGGTCGTGCGCAGCCGCTCGCACCGGCTCTCGCTGCGGCTCGACGTCCGCGCGGCCTGGGTCTGCCTGCTGGTGGTGGCGGCCGTGGTCGGCATCGGCATCCTGGCCCTGGGCACCGGCGAGTACACGATCTCCCCGGCGGACGTGGTGCGCACCCTGCTGGGCAACGGCAGCCCGCAGACCGACTTCATCATCAACCAGCTGCGGCTGCCGAGGCTGCTGTGCGGCATGCTCGTCGGCGCGGCCCTGGGCCTGAGCGGCGCGCTCTTCCAGAGCCTGTCGCGCAACCCGCTCGGCAGCCCCGACATCGTCGGCTTCACCTACGGCTCGGCCACCGGCGGCCTGCTGGTCATCCTGGTCTCCGGCACCTCCGGGGCCGCGGTGGGCGCGGGCGCGGTCGTCGGCGGTCTGACGGCCGCGCTGCTGGTCTACGTGCTGGCCTGGCGGCACGGCGTGCACGGCTACCGGCTCGTCCTGGTCGGCATCGGCGTGAGCGCGCTGCTCCAGGGCGTGAACGCCTACCTGCTGGCCAAGGCCCGGTTCACCCAGGCCGCGCAGGCCATGGTGTGGCTCAACGGCAGCCTCAACGGCCGCGGTTGGGGCGACGTCGCCACCGTCGCCGTAGGTCTTGCGGTGGTGCTGCCGCTGGTGGCGACGGTCGCGGGGCGGCTGAAGATGCTGGAGATGGGCGACGACGTGGCGGGCGGCCTCGGCGTGCCCGTGCAGCGCACCCGGCTCCAGCTGCTCGTGCTGGCCACAGGTGCCTGCGCGGTCGCGACGGCCGCGGCGGGCCCGATCCCGTTCGTCGCGCTGATCGCGCCCCAGCTGGCCCGCCGGCTCACCCGGGTCGCGGGCCCCAACCTGCCCGCGGCCACGCTGACCGGCGCCCTGCTGGTGGTCGCGGCGGACTACGCGGCCCAACGCACCCCCGAGACCGCGCAGTTGCCGGTGGGCGTGGTGACGGCGGTGGTGGGCGGTCTGTACCTGGGCCTGCTGCTGCGCGGGCCGCGCCGCGCGGGCCGCATCTGACCCGGCCCGCACCCGCGGCCGGATGAACCGACCGGCCAGTACGGAAACGCAGGTAAACACGCAGTTACGTCTTCCCGTAGCCTCCCGGCAGCTCTTGTGACCAGCCCCTTTTCCCGATCACGATGGCAGTCCCCCACCCGCACCCCCCGGCCCGGAGGCACCCAACGTGACGATCCCCGACCCGACCCGCACCGGCACCGTCGACTTCAACGGCTGGTCAACCTGGTACCGCGTGACGGGCGAGCCGGGCCGTACGCCCCTCGTGGTCCTGCACGGCGGTCCCGGCGCCGGGCACGACTACACGCTGCGCATCGCGGGCATCGCCCGGCAGGGCCGTGAGGTGATCCACTACGACCAGCTGGGCATCGGACGCTCCACGCACCTGCCGGAGAAGGGCGCCGACTTCTGGACGGTCCAGCTCTTCCTCGACGAACTGGACACCGTGCTCAAGGAGTTGGGCATCGCCGACGGCTACCACCTGCTCGGCCAGTCCTGGGGCGGCATGCTCGCGGCCGAACACGCCGTGCGCCGCCCGCCCGGGCTGCGCGGCCTGGTCATCGCCGACTCCCCCGCCTCCATGGAGCTGTGGCTGGCCGGCGCGGCCGAACTGCGCGCACAGCTCCCGCCGGACGTCCAGGAGACCCTCCTCAAGCACGAGGCGGCGGGCACCACGGACCACGAGGACTACCGGGCGGCCGAGGCGGTCTTCAACGCCCGGCACGTGTGCCGCACCGTCCCCAACCCGCCCGAGGTACTGGCCACTTGGGACAACATCGCGACCGACCCGACCGTCTACCACACGATGAACGGCCCGAACGAGTTCCACGTCATCGGCACGATGAAGGAGTGGACGATCATCGACCGCCTCCACCTGATCGAGGCCCCCACCCTGCTGGTCTCGGGCCGCCACGACGAGGCCACCCCCGAGACCATCCGCCCCTTCGCCGACCACATCCCCGACGTGCGCTGGCACTTCTTCGAACACTCCAGCCACATGCCGCACGTCGAGGAGGAGAGCCTCTTCCTGCGGGTGGTGGGCGAGTTCCTCGACTCCACCGACTGAGGCGGGCGCGGACGCCCGCCTCGGCTCCTCAGCCCTGGACCGGCTTCCCGCGCCCCCACGCCCACGCCAGCCGGTCCGCCCCCGACTGGTTGGTGGTGGCCAGCCACGGCCGGGCCGCGTCGCCGATCAGGGTCTGGATCGAGTAGGTGTCGTCGGTGCGCAGGCCGGGCCAGTAGACGGACCCCATGCCGAGCTCGCGGAAGGTGTCGGTGTCGGCCTGGATGAAGTTGACCGAATTGTCGTCCGGGGTCGGCACGTCGTAGTTCAGGCCCGTGGTCATCGGGGCGCCGAACTCGTCGGCGACCGTGCGGCCCGCGCAGTCGCCGAGGCGCTCCTTGAGGTCGCTCACCCACTGGTCGTAGGTGGCGTAGTCCTTCCAGAACCCGTAGTGGTGCAGCGACAGGTAGGTGCCCTTCAGGCGCGGGTCGGCGCACACGGTGGTGACGTGGTCGTTGTACCCGGCGCCGCTGACGAACACCCGGTCGCGCGGCACCGAGGGGTAGGTGTCCAGCCACTTCGCGGCGATGTCGGCCCACTCGGCGTCGGTGTAGCCGTGGGGCTCGTTCATCGGCTCGAAGTAGACCCGGCTGTTGTGCCGGTACGCCCGCACCACGGTGTCCCACATGGGCCAGTAGGTGGCGGTGTCGTCGATGAAGCCGTCCTTGTTGGCGCCGGTGCCCTCCCAGTAGGAGACGATCACCTTGAAGCCCTGGGCGGTCGCCGCGTCGATGACCCCGCGGTACGACTTCCAGTAACTGCCGTTCACCGTGTACGGGTTGATGGGCAGCCGGACGGTGTTGGCGCCGAGGTTCGCGCGGAACGCCGCGATGACCCGGCTCGCCTTGGTGTACGTCTGCGCGTAGGTGTCCGAGAGCGACAGGCCGGACAGGACGACCGGGTCGTCGGCGTAATTGTCGCGCGGATCGGCCCAGTTGACGCCCTTGAACTGGCTCGTGTCCGCGGCCGGCGCGGCGGCGGAGGCGGGACCCCCGGCCAGGAGTGAACTGCCGCCGATCGCGGCGAGCGCGACCGCGGTGACGGCGGCACGCAGCCGGGGGGTGACGCGGGTTCTGGCGGGGGTTGTGCGCATCAGCTGGCCCTTTCCGAAGACCTGTCCACCGGGCGATGTTTACGTAAACTCGACGGCGTCGGAATGCTGGCATCCGCCACAGCGGCCGTCAAGGTTTCGCACACGTAACATCCGGTGCACGGGGAGCGAGGCACAGCGGGGCGGACGGAAGCGCGGAAGTGGTGGGTGACGGCGATGGACCTGAACGACCCGGAGGAACCGGCCGGCGGCGGAGTGCACCGGGGCGGCTCCGGGATCCCCGGCGGACGCCGCAAGCAGCGCGTCTCCATGGCCGACGTGGCCGAACGCGCGGGCGTCTCCTCCCAGACGGTCTCCCGCGTCGCCAACGGCCGCCCCGGCGTGGTCGACTCGACCCGGGAGCAGGTCCTCGCCGCGATGCGGGAGTTGGGCTACCGCCCCAACAGCGCGGCGCGCGCCCTGCGGTACGGCAGGTTCAACACCATCGGGGTGATCCTCTTCAGTCTGTCCTCGACGGGCAACAGCCGTACCGTGGAGGCCATCGCCACGCACGCGGCGGCCGAGGGGTACGCGATCACGCTGATCCCCGTCGACGTGCCCACGCAGGACAACGTGCTGGGCGCCTTCACGCGGATGGGCGAGCTGGCCGTCGACGCGGTGATCGTCATCATGGAGATCCGGCTGCTCGACACCGCCACGGTCCAACTCCCGCCCGGGGTGCACGTGGTGGTCGTCGACTCGGACGCCGGGGACCGCTACAGCGTGGTCGACACCGACCAGACGGCCGGCGCCCGCACCGCCGTCCGGCATCTGCTGGACCTCGGGCACCGGACCGTGTGGCACGTGACGGGACCCGCGACCTCGTTCGCCGGGCAGCGCCGTACGCAGGCGTGGCGGGCCGTCCTGGAGGAGGCCGGGCGCCCGGTGCCGGCGCCGCTGCACGGCGACTGGTCGGCCGAGTCGGGCTACGCGGCCGGGCTCGCGCTCGCCCGACAGCCGGACTGTACGGCCGTGTTCGCGGCCAACGACCAGATGGCGCTGGGGCTGCTGCGGGCCCTGCACGAGCGCGGCCGGGCGGTGCCCGGGGACGTCAGCGTGGTCGGCTTCGACGACATCCCCGAGGCCGCCTACTTCGTGCCGCCGCTGACCACCGTCCGCCAGGACTTCGCCGAGGTGGGCCGCCGCTGCGTCCAGGGCGCCCTCGAACAGATCCACGCCCAGGGCGGCTCCCGCCCCGGCACGGACCTGGTCCCGGCGAGCCTGGTGGTACGACGCAGCACGGCGGCGCCAACGACCTGACGCAGGGCGGCAGTTGTGTCACCGCCCTGCCGTGGCACGGGAGTTGGCTCAGCCCTCGTCCGGAGTCAGCCGCAGCGAGATGGAGTTGATGCAGTAGCGCTGGTCGGTCGGGGTGGCGTACCCCTCGCCCTCGAAGACGTGCCCGAGGTGCGAACCGCAGCGCGCGCACCGGACTTCGGTCCGCACCATCCCGTGCGAGCGGTCCGAGATCAGCTCGACGGCGTCGGTCTCCTTCGGGTCGAAGAAGCTCGGCCAGCCGCAGTGCGACTCGAACTTGGTGTCCGAGGTGAAGAGTTCGGCACCGCAGGCCCGGCAGGAGTAGACGCCCTTGGTCTTGGTGCCGGTGTACTCACCGGTGAAGGCGGGCTCCGTGGCGGCCTGCCGCAGGACCGCGTACTCGGCCGGATTCAGCTCCGCGCGCCACTGCTCGTCCGGCTTCTCGACGTCGTACGACATGAGTTGTGCCCCTCACTCCGCCAGGCGGTCCAGGATCAGCGGGCCCAGGTCGGTCACGTCGCCCGCGCCCATGGTGAGAACGAGATCACCGGGCTTCGCCATTCCCGCGACGACCGCCGGTGACTGTGCCTTGTCGTGCACGGGCGTGACGTCCGCGCCCGCGGCCCGTCCCGCCTCGACGATCAGGGCGCTGGTGATCCCGGGGATCGGGTCCTCGCGGGCCGGATAGATGTCGAGCACGACGGAGGCGTCGGCGAGGGCCAGCGCCTCGCCCATCTCCTTGCCCAACTCCTGTGTACGGGAGAAGAGATGCGGCTGGAAGAGCACCAGGATCCGCCCCGCGCCCCCGGCCGCGGCCCGCATCGCCTCCAGGTCGGCCGTCATCTCCGTCGGGTGGTGCGCGTAGGAGTCGACGACCTGGACGCCCGCCACCTCGCCCTTGAGCTGCAACCGCCGCTTGACCCCGGTGTACGCGGCCAGCGCGGGCGCCAGCTCGGCGGCCGGGACGCCCAGCGCGACCCCCGCCGCGAGCGCGGCGACCGCGTTGTGCGCGTAGTGGCGGCCGGGCACGGAGACCGCGAAGGTGAGCCGCTCGCCGTCCAGCAGGACGGTGACCTCGCTCTTGAGCCCCTGCGCGGTCACGTCCAGGATCCGCACGTCGGCGTCCGCGGCCTCGCCGTACGTCACCGTCCGCACGCCCCGGGCCCGCACGCGCCGGGTCAGCTCCCGCGCCCCGTCGTGGTCGGCGGCGATCACCAGCGTGCCGCCGGGCACGATCTTCCCCGCGAACGTCTCGAAGGACTCGTAGATCTCGTCCATGGAGGCGTAGTTGGCGTGGTGGTCGAGTTCGACGTTGAGGACGATCGCGACCTCGGGGGCGTACTTGTGGAAGCTGCGGTCGGATTCGTCGGCCTCGGCGACGAAGATCTCGCCGTCGCCGTGCAGCGCGTTGGAACCGGGGGCGTCCAGGTCCCCGCCGATCGCGTACGACGGCGCCAGCCCCAGCTCGGTCAGCGAGACGGCGAGCATGGACGTGGTGGTCGTCTTGCCGTGCGTGCCCGCGACCGCGATCGGCCGCAGCCCGTCCATCAGCCGGGCCAGCGCGTCCGAGCGGTGCACCACCGGGATGCCCAGCTCGGCCGCCCGGGCCAGCTCCGGGTTGTCGGCCCGGATCGCGGAGGAGACGACGACACAGGTGGCGTCGTCCGCGAGATGCCCGGCCGCGTGCCCGATGTGCACGGTGGCACCCAGCGCCCGCAGCGCCTCGGCGGTCGCGGACTCCTTGGCATCGCTGCCGGCCACCCGGGCCCCGCGCTGCGCGAGGATCTTCGCGATCCCCGACATCCCCGCACCACCGATCCCGATGAAGTGCGGTCGGTCCATGGCGGTGGGAAGACCGGGTGCCATGCGTGTTTCTCCCAGGGGCTGGTACGACGGGTGAGCGCCTCCACCCTATGGGGTAGGGCAACCGCGCCCCTGAAGGGGCGCGGGGCTGTGTCATTGTGCGGCTCCGCCGCGTGGGCGCGACAAGCCACGACGGCGCGGCAGCCGAAACGCACCCCAAGCCCCACCGCACCCCCTCCGGCCAACAACTACACCTTGCTGTGCGAGAACAGCTTCAACACCGGCACCCCCACCTTGTGCCGAGCCCGGGAGGCCCAGTCCCGGTGGAAGAACTCCTCCACATAGTGCGGATCGGTCAGCACGATCACCTCGTCCGCCCCGACCTCGTCCACCACCGCCTTGAGCGCGTCCAGCGGATGGTCCTCGATCAACCGCCCCTCCGCCTCGCTCCCGGCACCGCGCAACGCCACCAGCGACACCTCCAGCGCCTGCTGCCCGGGACCCGCCGCAGCCGCCCCCTCCGGCATCGACCCCTCCCGCACCGCCTCGTCCAACTCGCCCAGGGCGACGTCGTCGATGGCCCGCAGCAGGCGGTCCGCCTGGTCGCCGCGGGGTTGCAGCAGTACGTGGAAGGAGACCGCCTCGTCGCCGTGCAAGGTGGTGACGAACTCCACGTCGGCGGACGTCAGGGCCTTCTCGATCATCAATACGCTCGTGAACACGACAGGCGCCCCTTCTCCTTTGAGGACCCGCACCGGGCCCTCGCTCCTCCGTGGGCCGTCGAGGCCCTGCGGAAACCATCCTGCCCCGTGATCTCACGGGGTCTGCGAGTTTTAGTGTGCCCAGCGGAAGCTAAACGGAACGGGTGATTCCGCAACGCACCGGTGTGCATTTCCGGGAACACCAGTTCGACACACGGGGGTACGGAGACTACACGCAGCCAACCGGAACCGTACGGACGGCCGACGGACGCCCCGAAAGACCGCACGCCGCACCCGCACACCACGACACAAGCGGAACCGGAATCAGAACCGCAGCCAGAACCAGAAACGGAACCGGAACCGGAATCAGAACAGGGAGCAGGAACCCCGGAACGGAACCGGAATCACCCGGTCCCGCCGATACCCACTGACACCCACCGACTCAGCCCCGCCGATACCTACTGAAGAGAAACCCCTCCTCCGCCAGCAGCGACACCAGCCCGAACCGCTTCGGCACGGCCACCTCGGGCCCCCCGGCGATCCGCTGCGCACCCCCCGCCACCAGCATCGGCGAGAGCGTCAGGCACAGCTCGTCCAGGACGTCCGCCGCGATCAGCTGGCCCAGCAGCCGCGGACCGCCCTCGGCCAGCAGCCGGGTCAGGCCGAGGTCGGCGAGGGCACGGACCGCGCGGGCCGGGTCCACACCCATGCCGTCCCCGGCGACCACCACGCGCGCGCCCGCCTTCTCGGCCGCGGCGACCCGCTCGGGGGGCGCGGCGGCTCCGGTGAGGACGAGCGTGGGCACGAGCGGCTCGGCGAACAGCGGCAGCGCGTAGTCGAGGTCGAGGCTCGCGCTGACCACGGCAATCGCGGGCGCGGGCCCCTGCCCGGCCGCCTCCCGCGCCGCCGCGAACTCGGCACGCGCGCGTGCGGGGCGGTACCCCTCCTGCCGCACGGTCTCCGCCCCGACGAGGACGACGTCGGCGAGCCCCCGCAGCGTGCCGAAGATCCGCATGTCGGCCGCGCTGGAAATGGGCTGCGAACGTCCGTCGTGCTGGGCGGCCCCGTCCAGCGTGGACACCATGTTGGCCCGCAGCCAGGGCACCCGCGGACCGGCACCGGGCAACCCGGCCGGCCCGGATGCCCCGCCCACGCCGTCCGCCCCGTCCTGCGGATACGCGTACGCCGCCGCCAGTTCCGCCAGACTCCACTCCCGGTCACCACCGCCCCCACCGGCCACGACGGCCCCACCGGAGGCGCCCGGAAGCCCCCCACCGGAACCACTCACCACTGTCTCGTCGGTCACAGGGAACAGGCGTCGCATGACGTGCAGTGTGGCATGACGCTTAGCATGGGTAACCGTGTCGTCCTCCTCAGCCGCCTCCGGAATCCAGCCGATAGCCGATGCGGCCCCGCTGTCCCTGTGCGCCCGCGAGCCACATGTCCCCGCCGACCGTCTGGTGGCCGAGATGGTGCCGCCACCGCGGTTCGACTCGGTCCGCTTCGACACCTACGTGCCCGACCCCGACCAGCCCAGCCAGACCGAGGCCGTCCGCGTCCTCGAAGGCTTCGCGGCGGGCCTCGGCGGCGCGCACGCGGCCGGCCCCGCCAAGCGGTCCTTCTTCGGCTTCGGCAAGGGCAGGAAGAACACCGCCACCGGGCCCCGGGGCGTCTACCTCGACGGCGGCTACGGCGTCGGCAAGACCCACCTGCTCGCCTCCCTCTGGCACGCGACCCCGGCGGAGCCCGCCCTCAAGGCGTTCGGCACCTTCGTGGAGCTGACGAACCTGGTCGGCGCCCTCGGCTTCCAGCAGACCGTGCGCACCCTCAGCGGCCACCGCCTGCTGTGCATCGACGAGTTCGAGCTGGACGACCCGGGCGACACCGTCCTGGTGTCGACGCTGCTGGGCAAGCTGGTCGACGCGGGCGTCGCGCTCGCCGCCACCTCCAACACCCTGCCCGGCAAGCTCGGCGAGGGCCGTTTCGCCGCCGTGGACTTCCTGCGCGAGATCCAGGGGCTCTCCTCCCGCTTCCGCCCGCTGCGCATCGACGGCCAGGACTACCGCCACCGCGGCCTGCCCGAGGCCCCGGCGCCGTACTCCGACGAGCGGGTGGCGAAAACGGCGTACGCGACCCCCGGCGCCTCCCTCGACGCCTTCCCGCAGCTGCTCGACCACCTCGCCCGGGTCCACCCGAGCCGGTACGGCGCGCTGACCGACGGAATCCGGGCGGTCTGTCTGACCGATGTGCAGCCGGTGCCGGACCAGTCGACGGCGCTGCGGCTGGTCGTCCTCGCCGACCGGCTCTACGACCGCGAAGTCCCGGTCCTGGCCTCGGGGTTGCCCTTCGACCAGCTGTTCAGCGAGGAGATGCTGAACGGCGGGTACCGCAAGAAGTACTTCCGCGCGATCTCCCGCCTCACCGCGCTGGCCCGGGACGCGAAGTCGCTCATAGAGCCGTAGCAATCGCACATCTGTGCCCAACTGGGGCGATCTGGCGTCGAGTTCCGGCCATTCCACCTCGACTTTTGGGCTACCCTTTACCTGAAACGTGAAGTTAACCCTGCAAACGCTCTGTGCGCGCTACCTTGTTGGTCAGCACAAGGAAAAGTGCGCACCAAGCAACGGCAAGGTCGGGTGCGCAGTCTGTTGGGGGAAGGGAGGCGCATGGTACGCGGTACGACGGTCCGGTTCGTGCTCACGGCCCTCGCCGCCGTCCTGCTGGCCCTGCAATTCCTGGCCCCCACCGCTTCCTTCGCAGCCGCGCACAAGACACAGCTGTCCGCTGCCGAACACTCAACCGGGTTCGTCAGCAAGCGCGCGGACGATGCGGACGAGGTCGTCACCTGTTTCGACGCCGGGCACATCGTGGGTCCGAACGGCCCGCTGCGCGTCGGGGACCGTCAGCGCACCGCCGCCGACTCCGCCCCGGAGCAGCCCACCCGCGTCCTGTTGACAATCGACGGTCTGTCGCAGCCCCCGGCGGCCACTCAACCCGCCGCGCTGCGCACAGCGAGATCCTCAACCGCCCATCGACCGGCGGCACTTCAGGTATTCCGCTGCTGAGCTGCCCCTTCTGGGCACGTCACCGGCATCGACCTCCCCTCACCACGCCACGTCAGCCGAGCGCGTTGACGTGAAGTCATGCCGCCGTGCCCGCATTTGCCACGTTCTCGTACACCGACGCGCCCCTCTCAGACGCGCCAGGAGGAACTGACACATGCAGCCCCTCATCGATCACGCCCGTGCGCACGGACAGCGCCCGGAGGAGTTCGCCCGGCTGGCCAACGGCCAGTCACCGCAGGTTCTCTTCATCACCTGCTCGGACTCCCGGGTCGTTCCGGCCCTGATCACCGGAGCCCGGCCCGGTGAACTCTTCGAACTGCGCACCGCCGGCAACATCGTTCCGCCGTACGCCTCCGTGCATCCCACCAGCGAGGCGGCCACCATCGAATACGCCGTGGAGGTGCTCGGCGTCCGTGACGTCGTCGTCTGCGGCCACTCCCACTGCGGGGCCGTCGGCGCGCTGGTGCGCGGCGACGACCTCACCGCCGTACCCGCCGTGCGCGACTGGCTCGCCCATGCCGCGCCCGAACCCGACGAGTCGGGCGAGTCCGACACGGACGACCCGACGGTCGCCGCGGCCGTGCAGAACCACGTCCTCGCACAGCTGCTGCGGCTGCGGTCCTACCCGTGCGTCGAGCAGCGCCTGACGTCGGGTCAACTGCGCCTGCACGCCTGGTACTACGAGGTGCACACCGGCGCCGTCCGCGAACACCGCACCGCCACCGACACGTTCGAGGCGCTGTGAGCGAGCGGCAGACCCCCACGTCCGACGACTCCTCCGATTCCCCCAACTCCCCCAACTCCCCCAACTCCCCCAAGGCATCCGACATATCCCAGATGAGTGACACCACCAAGCCCCCCACGTCCGCCAAGTTCCCTTACCTGAAGCAGGACTTCGCCGCCTCACTGGTGGTGTTCCTGGTCGCCCTCCCGTTGTGCGTCGGCGTGGCCGTCGCCTCCGGTGTGCCCGCCGAACTGGGGCTGGTCACCGGCATCGTGGGCGGTCTGGTCACCGGGCTGATGCGGGGCAGCAGCCTCCAGGTGTCCGGTCCTGCCGCCGGTCTGACCGTCCTCGTCTACGAGGCCGTGCAGGAGTTCGGGCTGCCGGTGCTCGGGGTGATCGTGCTCGTCACCGGCGCGCTCCAGATCCTCATGGGCGTCCTGAAGCTGGGGCGCTGGTTCCGGGCCATCTCGATCTCCGTCGTGGAGGGCATGCTGGCCGGGATCGGGCTCGTCCTGATCGCCGGACAGCTGTACTCGATGGTCGGCGCCAAGGCCCCCGAGTCCGGCCTGGACAAGGTGCTGGAACTGCCCGGCATGCTCGTCGACGTCCTCGGCGACGGCGACGCGCTCACCTCGCTGGTGCTCGGCGCCGCCACCATCGCCGTCCTCGTCCTGTGGAAGCGCCTGCCCAAGCGGGTGCGGACGGTCCCCGGCGCGCTCGCCGCGGTGGGGCTGGCCACGCTCGCCGTGCTGGTCCTGGACCTGCCGGTGGCCACCGTCGAGGTCAAGGGGCTGCTGGACTCCGTC
This sequence comes from Actinobacteria bacterium OK074, assembly GCA_001298575.1. Taxonomy (GTDB): domain Bacteria; phylum Actinomycetota; class Actinomycetes; order Streptomycetales; family Streptomycetaceae; genus Streptomyces. The sequence goes on along the minus strand of LJCV01000209.1, from coordinate 10,545 downwards.
CAGCCGCCGTCGCTGGACGCGTTCGGCGAGCTGGCCGGGGTCGGTCTGCTCGGCACCATCGTCGCGTTCACGCTGATCGCGTCCGCCGAGTCGCTGTTCAGCGCGGCGGCCGTGGACCGGCTGCACGACGGGGCGCGCACCGAGTACGACAAGGAACTGATCGCCCAGGGCGCGGGCAACGCGGTGTGCGGTGCGCTCGGCGCGCTGCCGATGACCGCGGTGATCGTGCGCAGCGCGGCCAACGTCCAGGCGGGTGCCCGTACGAAGGCGTCCCGGGTGCTGCACGGCGTGTGGCTGCTGCTGTTCGCGGCGCTGCTGCCGGACGTGCTCGGCTACATACCGATCCCGGCCCTCGCGGGCATCCTGGTCCACGCGGGCGCCAAGCTGGTCCCCGTGCGGGAGATCGCCGTGCTGTGGCGCGAGCACCGGGGCGAGGCGCTGATCCTGGCCGTCACCGCGGTGTCGATCGTGGCCGTCTCGATGTTCGAGGGCGTGCTCATCGGGCTCGCGCTGGCCGTGGCGAAGACCGCGTGGGAGGCATCGCACCTCAAGCTGGAGATCATCGACAAGGGCGCGGGCCCCGTCCAGGCGTACCTGTCCGGCAACGCGACCTTCCTGCGGCTGCCGAAGATCCTCGACAGCCTGGAGGCGCTGCCGCAGGACCGCCCGGTCGAACTGGACCTGTCCGGCCTGCACCACCTCGACCACGCCTGCCGTACGGCCCTGGAGAACTGGGCGGAGCGGCACGGCGAGGCGGGCACGGAACCGGTGAAGGTCACGGAACCGGCCCGGGTGACCACCGGCTGAAACCCGCCGCTCCCCCGGCACGCACCGGATGCCCGGCCCCAGACACGACGATGGTCTGGTACCGGGCATCCGGCTTGTCGTGGAAGGAGCGCGAGGAGCGGGGGCCCGGCTTCACCCTGGTGGTCCCCGGGGTGGACCGGCTGCGCGAGGTCAACATGCAGGTCGTGACGGTGCCCGTGCCCGCCCAGGAGGGCAGCACCCGCGACAACGTGACCGTACGGGTGGACGCGGTTCGCCGTCTCCCCGATGGCACAGACGTCACCGCGCTCCAGCATCGGCAAGAGCGACCGAAGGCACCCACGGAGTCGGAGGCACCGGCACCGCCCCGGTAAATCAGCGGCGCTCCGCGGGCGTCCGCGCTACCGTCGCCGCATGCAGATCTTGCAGTACGCAGCCGTGGGCGCGCCCAGCGCCATGAACACGACGACGCCGGAGAGTGTCCCGGCGCGCTGACCACTGCACTGCACTGACGTCATCAGCCCCGGGGCGAACGCCCCGGGGCTTCGTCATGGGCCGCGCGGGCGCCGCCCCTCCCGTAAAGAGGAGAACCCCATGACCGACAACCTGGTGGACCACCGCCGCCTCGGCCGCGCGCTCGGCCTGTTCGACACCGACCCGCTGATGGGCGCGGGACTGCCGTACTGGCTGCCGGACGGCGCCGTCGTACGGCATGCGCTGGAGGAGTACGTGCGGGAGGCCGAACTGCGGGCCGGCTACCGGCACGTGTACTCGCCGGTGCTGGGCAAACGGGAGTTGTACGAGGTGTCCGGGCACTGGGCGCACTACCGCGAGGACATGTTCCCGCCCATGGACCTGGGCGGCGGCGAGCAGGTCGTGCCGCGCCCGAGCCTGTGTCCGCACCACGCGCTGATCTACCGTTCCCGCGCCCACAGCTACCGCGAACTCCCGCTCCGGATCGCCGAGTTGGGCGGCATGTACCGGGCGGAACGCTCCGGCGTGCTGGGCGGTCTGACCCGGGTGCGGACCATCCAGCTCAACGACGCGCACATCTTCTGCACCCCCGACCAGGCGGTACCGGAGGCCGCCGCCGCGCTGCGGATGATCCACGAGGCGTACGCGGCGCTCGGCATCCGCGCGGTACGGCACCGCCTGTCGCTGCCGGGGCCGGGCGACAAGTACGTGGCGAACCCGGAGCTGTGGGACCGCTCGTCCGCGCTGCTGCGGGAGGTGCTGGACGCGAGCGGGGTGGCGTACGAGGCCGCGGAGGGCGAGGCGGCGTTCTACGGGCCGAAGATCGACGTCCAGATCGCGGACCCGGCGGGCCGCGAGTCCACCCTGTCCACCGTGCAGATCGACTTCCACCAGCCCGAACGCTTCGACCTGCGCTACGTCGGCGCGGACGGCGCGAAACACCGCCCGGTCATGGTCCACCGCAGCGTCATCGGCAGCCTGGAACGCGCGATGGCCCACTTGATCGAGACCCACGCGGGCGCGTTCCCGGCCTGGCTCGCGCCCACCCAGGTGGCGGTCCTGCCGGTGTCGGACGCGGAGCACGAGGCCGCGGACCGCTTCGTACGGCGCTGCCTGGACGCGGGGCTGCGGGCCCGGCTCGACACCCCCGACCAGGGCACCCTGGGCGCCCGCGTCCGCGCGGCCCGCCTGGTCCCGTACCAGGCGGTCATCGGCCGCCGGGAGGCCGCGGCCGACGAGGTCGCGCTACGGCTGCGCGACGGACGACGGCCGGCGGCGCTGCCCGCGGCGGAGGTGGTGGGGCGGATCGCCGGGGTGGTGAAGGCGCGGTCGGCCGAGCTGTGGGAGGGGTGACGGGAGGCGGGCCGACGGCGGGCTGACCAGGACGGGTGATGTCGTCGGCGCTCGGCACACAGGGTGGGCGTTTCATCACACTCATCCCGTTACGTTCGTCGGGTGATCACTCAATCAGAACTCCGCCGTCTCCGCCGCCTCGCCGCCCTCTGCGTGCTGGGCGCCGCGCTGGCCGGTTGCGGCACGGCCGCCGAGGCGCCCGCGCCGCCCCGGCACGCGGCCGCCCGTCCCTCGGCGACCGCGCCCGCCGCGCCGCCCACCCTGGCCCCCGGCCCCGCCGGTCTGACCCCCGTCTTCGAGAACGGGTCCAGGTCGCGCGGCAAGGTGGTCGCGCTCACCTTCGACGCCGACATGACCGCCGACCAGGGTGCGCGGGCGGCGGCGGGCGAGCGGTTCGACAACCCGCGGCTGATCGCCACACTGCGGGAACTGAAGGTGCCGGCGACGGTGTTCATGACCGGGCGGTGGGCCGATGAGTACCCGCGCGAGGCACGGGACATCGGCCGGGACCCGCTCTTCGAGATCGCCAACCACTCCTACAGCCACTACGCGTTCACCGGCGACTGCTACGGCCTGCCGACCGTGTCGGCGGACCGGATGCGCTCGGACGTGGAGCGGGCCTACACCGCGATCCGCAGGGCGGGGGTCCCGCACCCGATGCCGTACTTCCGTTTCCCGGGCGGCTGTTACGACCGTCGGGCGCTGCGCGCAATCGCGCCGCTCGGGGTGACGGCGGTGCAGTGGGACGTGGTCAGCGGGGACGCCTTCGCGACGGACGCGGACGCGGTGGCCCAGCAGGTGCTCGACGGGGTGCGGCCGGGTTCCCTGGTCGTCATGCACTGCACGCGCAGCGCGGCCCCGACGACCGAGCGGGCCGTACGGACGGTCGTGCCGGAGCTTCGGAAGAAGGGGTTCCGGTTCGTGCGGGTGTCGGAGCTGATCGGGACGGCGGCAGCCCCCGGCCGCTGACCGCTGACCGCCGACCGCCGACCGCCGACCGCCGACCGCCGACCGCCGACCGCCGACCGGAAGCTAACCGGAACAGGCCGTGCGCTGCGCTTCCTGCCACTCGCAGACCGGGCAGAGGGTGATCCCCTGGTACGACTCCGGGTACTCCGTCGGCTTCCGGCACAGGACGCATTCGGCGAACGGCTCACCGGCGGTGCTCGGAGGGAGGGCCGTGCCACGGTGGTCGCTCATGGCTCCAGGGTAGGGCCTGGCAGACTGGACGCCGTGATCAGCGACGCCCAGACGCCCGGCCCCGACGGGACACCGGCCCCCACGACTCCCGACAGCCCCTTCCGCCCCGAGCGCACCGCGCGGGACGAGGCGGCACAGTTCGTGCTGCCGCTCGTGGTGCGCATCGAGCGGGCCGCTCCCCCGGCGCGTACGGACGCGTTGGAGACGGCGGCCCGTGCCGTGCTCGTCCTGCTGAGCGACGAGCGGTCGGCCGGGGACGGACCGTGGGCGCAGGCCGTGCGGGACTGGCAGGACGCGCGGATCCGGAAGGTGGTGCGGCGGGCGCGGGGCGCGGAGTGGCGCCGGGCCGAGGCGCTGGACGGCATCACGGTGACCGGGAAGTCGGCCGAGGTGCGCGTCTTCCCGCCCGTTCCGCTGGACGGCTGGCCCAAGGACCTGGCCCGCCTCCAGGTGTCCGGCACCGACCTGGACGACCCGGAACCGCCGGGGCCCGCCGAGGGCACGGCCCCCGTCCTGTGGCTCAACCCGGACCTCGGCATGTCGGCGGGCAAGGCGATGGCCCAGGCCGGCCACGGCGCCCAACTCGCCTGGTGGGAACTGTCCGAGGACGACCGCACGGCATGGCGCGAGGCCGGTTTCCCCCTGGCGGTACGGACGGCGGCCCCGGACCGGTGGACCCAACTCACGTCGTCCGGGCTCCCGTTGGTCCGCGACGCCGGTTTCACGGAAATCGCACCGGGGTCGGCGACGGTGGTGGCGGACCATCCCGGGCTGACACGACAGGACTGACGGCCGCCTGGGGCGGGGCCTCCCCTTAAACCTGGGGCGGATCCTCCCCTTAAAGTGGCCGTATGGCATGTACGGGCATCCCTCACCGTTTCCTCTGAAGCGGCGGTAAACACGGCGACCTGACACCGGGGCCGGAGTGGACTCTCCGCGCCTTCCCGGTGCTTCCGCGCGTCGCCGTGGTCTTCGGCGATCCCGTAAACCACCGTCGTGAGCGGCCCCTCGCGCGCCGCTCCGAGGAGCGACCATGCCTGCCGACTCCCCTTCCCCTCTTGCCGATTCGCGTGCCGCGCTGCTGGCCGCGCTCGTCTGCCCGGTGTGCCGGGCCCGGCTCGAACCCGGCGGAGGCGCCCTGCGCTGCGCCGCCGGGCACGCCTTCGACGTCGGGCGCCACGGGCACGTCGGTCTGCTCACCGGGCGGCGCGCGCCCGGTGGCGACAGCGCTGCCATGGTTCGGGCGCGCACCGCGTTCCTGCGAGCCGGGCACTACGCGCCGCTGACCCGCGCCTTGGCCCAACTCGCCGCCGCGCACTGCCCGTTGGACGGTACGGTCCTGGACGCCGGGACCGGCACCGGCCACCACCTCGCGGCGGTGCTCGACGCGCTTCCCGCGGCCGGGGGCCTGGCCCTCGACACCTCCGCGCACGCGCTGAGGGCGGCGGCCCGCGCCCATCCCCGCGCCCTGGCCGTCGGCTGGGACGTGTGGCGGCCACTGCCCGTCGCCACCGGTGCCGTCGATCTCGTACTCAATGTCTTCGCGCCCCGCAACGGCCCCGGTTTCCACCGCGTCCTGCGCCGCGACGGCACCCTCCTGGTCGTCACTCCCGGCCCCCGGCACCTGGCCGAACTCCGGTCCCGCCTCGGCCTGTTGACCATCGCCCCGGACAAGGAACGGCGACTGCGCGCGACCCTGTCCGCGCACTTCAGGGCCGGGCGCACACAGGTCGTGGAGTACGCCGTCGGCCTCACCGCCGACGACATCGGGCACCTGGTGGCGATGGGGCCCTCGGCGCGCCACGTCGACCCGGCCGAACTGCGCCGCCGTACGGGCGAGTTGGCGGCACCGCTGCGGGTGACCGTCTCGTTCCGGCTCTCGGTGCACCGGCCGCGGGCCGCGGTTGCGTAGGCTTTCGCTCTACGGAGGCGGCTGGCGGAACCAGCCGTGCGCAGTGCGGGAAGTCTCGGTGAGGTGGGGTGGTGGTGGCCATGGCTGGCCGGACGACACGGGAGACACAGGTCGGTGCGACCCGGGAGGCGATCCTGACCGCCGCGGAACGCCTGTTCGCCGAGCACGGGGTGCACTCCGTCTCCAACCGCCGGATCGGTGAGGCCGCGGGCCAGGGCAACACCGCCGCCGTCGGCTACCACTTCGGCACCAAGACCGAGCTGGTGCGGGCAATCGCCCGCCGCCACAACGGTCCCATCGAGGAGAACCGCGCTCGGCTGATCGCCCGCACCGGCGACTCGACCGAGCTGCGGGACTGGGTGTCCTGCCTGGTGCGTCCGACCACGGAACACCTGGACTCGCTGGGCAGCCCCACCTGGTACGCGCGCTTCATCGCCCAGGTTCTCGCGGACCCCGCACTGCACCGGATCACCGTCGAGGAGTCGCTCACCTCGCCGGCCATGCGACTGCTCCTCGAACGGCTGCGGTGCTTCATGCCCGACCTGCCGTCCGCCGTCACCGACGAACGCCACGCCATGGCACGGAACTTGATCGTGCACATGTGCGTCGAGCGCGAACGGGCCCTCGCCGACGCCGTCCCGACCCCCCGGGCGACCTGGCACGACGTGGCGACGGGCCTGATCGACGCGATCGTGGGGCTGTGGCAGGCACCGGTGACCGGTTCGAGCGGCGGCACAGCGACCGGTGCGGACTCACCCACCGGTTGACCGCCGACGACCCAACACCCCACCCACCAGCGACTTTTACCGGACGATCACCCGACTTTACCTTCCAATCAACCAACCTTGCCGATTCCTTGAACGCGGCCGTCGTCCGCCACGTACCTCCCGTCACCGGCGCAGCACCGTTTCCCCAACGGGCCGTCCCCCATGGTCCGTTGGTCACCCCCGGGAGGTTCACTTGCGGCGTTTCAACGGCACCGCCGTTCTCATGGCGGCCCTCGCCACCACCGTCGGCGCCCTCGCGTTCCCCGTATGGACGTACGGCGACCGCTCCGGCACCGGACAGGCCAACCTCGCCGCCAGTTCGGTGAACACCAAGTGGGGCCCGCTGACGGCCGCCGACCGGGACCTGATCGTCCGGGTGCGGCTGGCCGGGCTGTGGGAACTGCCCGCCGGGCAGCAGGCGATGGAGCGTGCCCCCACCGCGGCCGTCAAGGAGGCCGCCGACCACCTCATCGTCGGCCACACCGACCTCGACAAGCGGGTCCGTATCGTCGCCGCCCAGCTCGGCGTCGAGCTGCCCAACCAGCCGAACGAGCAACAGCAGGGCTGGCTCGCGGAGTTGACCGCCGCGACCGGCCAGGAGTACGAGTACAAGTTCGCGAACCTGCTGCGGGCCGCGCACGGCAAGATCTTCCCGGCCATCGGCGCCGTCCGGAACCAGACCCGCAACACCCTGGTCCGGCAGCTCGCCTCGGACGCCAACATGACCGTCCTCGACCACATCACCGTCCTGGAGAAGACCGGCAGCGTCAACTTCGACGCCATCGCCAACGACTCCGTCTCCGGCACCACCGCCAGCCCGACCGGTCCCCCGCCGCCGTCCGTGGGCGCCACCGCGCCCTCCGCCTCGGCCGCGGAGGCGAGCGGCGACGTGTCGACCTCGTCCAGCCCGTCCCCGGGCCAGCCGGGCACGGTCAACACCGGGCGCCCCGACCCGGTGGACTCGGACGGGGTTCTCCAGTAGACCGAGTCCTCCGGTGGACGGCCGCCCGCGCCGGAGAACCGCCCCGGGGGAACCTCAAATGTTGCTCTGAAGGCCCCCGGGGCAGGGTTCGGCGCCGCGGACAACGGTGATGAACCCCCTCACACCGAAAAGGACCCCAGCACACCCCAGCGGAGGAGGCGGCCATGCGAGCACTGGGCACGGGCATCGGCTGGCGGCCGGAGATCGCGGACGCCGTGGAGCGCATGCCGGGCATCGACTGGGTCGAGGCCGTGGCGGAGAACGTCTGCCCCGGCCATCTCCCCGACCCGCTGCGGCGGCTGCGCGAGCGCGGCGTCACCGTGGTCCCGCACGGCGTCTCCCTCGGCCTCGGCGGCGCCGACCGCCCCGACCCGGCCCGGCTGACCGCCCTCGCCGAGCGGGCCGAGGCGCTGGGCTCGCCGCTGGTGACCGAGCACATCGCGTTCGTCCGGGCCGGTGGGCAGCTCACCGCGACGGCGGCGCTGGAGGCGGGCCACCTGCTGCCCGTCCCCCGCACCCGCGACGCGCTCGACGTGCTGTGCGAGAACGTCCGCATCGCCCAGGCCGAACTGCCGGTCCCGCTCGCGGTGGAGAACATCGCGGCCCTGTTCACCTGGCCCGACGAGGAGTTGACGGAGGGTCAGTTCCTGTACGAGCTGGCCGACCGGACCGGCGTCCGGCTGCTGATCGACGTGGCCAACCTGCACACCAACCACGTCAACCTCGGCCAGGATCCGTCCCGTTCGCTCGACGAACTCCCCGTCGAGGCCATCGCGTACGTCCATGTCGCCGGTGGCTTCGAACGCGACGGCGTCTGGCACGACAGCCACGCCCACCCCGTCCCGCGCCCGGTCCTCGACATCCTCACCGACCTCGCCTCCCGTACGACCCCGCCGGGCGTCCTCCTCGAACGCGACGAGAACTTCCCCGAACCGGCCGAACTGGAACGGGAGTTGACGGCGATGCGGAAGGCCGTGGTCAAGGGGACCGCGACCAGGAGGGGTGCGGCGAAGGGGACCGCGGTCCAGGCGACGCCGGTCAAGTCGGCGGCCCCGGCCCCGGGTTCGCCCGCACCGGCCCGCCAGCGCCTCGCCCTCGCGCAGGCCGCCCTGCTCTCCGCGCTCGTGGCCGCGACTCCCGCCCCCGAGGGCTTCGACCGGGTCCGGCTCGGCGTGCAGGCGCGGGCGCTCGCCGCGAAGCGGGCCGACGTGGTGGCGAAGGTGGCCCCCGAACTCCCGGTGATCCTCGGGCAGTCGTACCGTCCCGCCTTCCTCGCGTACGCCGGTGGTCACCCGATGACCGGCGGCTACCGGCGCGACGCCCTCGGCTTCGCCGAACACCTGCTGCACACCGGCGGCCCCGCGGACGCGGCCACCCGGCGCCGGCTGCACGCGTGGTGGCGGGAGCGGTCCGGTCCGACGCCGCGCTTCCACCGCCCCGCCGCCCGCCTCGCGCGCGCCACGCGCCGGGTGTTGCGCCACCCGCACGCGGCGCACGACGACAGCCGCGTGCGCTGAGTGTGCCGCGAGTAACACAGCGGCGGCACCTACCCCGCACAGTGGCGCATTGGCCCGCATATCTGACGGAATGAACCACTCCGCGGACACCTCCCTCCGCACGCTATGCCCCGCTTTCCAACTCTTCCTCCGCGTACGGCAGTTGGGTAGGCGGGCGCAGTAGCATGCCAACGCACACACGATGCGCACGTGCGTACGGTTGCGCGCGATGCGACCGGTGTGCAGGGGGCGGCAGGCAGGAGGGGGCCATGCGATCCAGAACCGTCCGGGGCCGTGGACCGTTCAGCGGCACCGGCCTCATCATCACGGGGCTCGCGGCGACCCTGGCCGCGCTCGTCTTCCCTGTCTGGTCGTACTCGGACCGCGCCGGGACCGGCCTGGCCACGCTCAACGCGCAGACCGTGTCGACCCAGTTCGGGCCGCTGTCCGCGCTGGACCGGGAATTCGTCACCAAGGTCCGGCTGGCTGGGCTGTGGGAGCTGCCCGCAGGCCAGCAGGCCGAGCAGAAGGGCACCACCGAGGCCGTACGGGTCGCGGGCGAGCACCTCGTCGACGGCCACACCTACCTGGACGCCCGGGTCCGTGACGTCGCCGCCCGGCTCGGCCTCGCGCTGCCCAACCAGCCGACCGCGCAGCAGCGGGGGTGGCTCACCACCCTGGACACCGCGCAGGGCGAGACCTACGACCGCGATTTCGCCAACCTGCTGCGCCAGGCGCACGGCCGGGTGTTCACGCTCGTCGCCCAGGTGCGCGCCACCACCCGCAACTCGCTGGTGCGCGACCTCGCCGACGACGCCAACACCACCGTCCTGGACCACATCAAGGTCCTGGAGGCCACCGGCTTCGTCGACTTCGACGCGCTGGCCCAGGACGCGGCCACCTCGACCCCGGCCCCGCTGACCAGCCCTCCCGACCCACCGGGCCCGACCGCCGACCCCGGTACCCCCGTCCCGGTCACACCGACACCGGTCGCCTCACCGCCCGCTACGGCGTCCGGCCCGACGCCGTAGCGAACGCCGCGGAAGGCACTACGGAAAGCTTCGAACCGGGCGCCCCAAAAGGTCACATCACCACAACACTCCCTGTGTGCACGGTGAAACCCCGTGGCGTTCGAGGTCCCGTTCGCGTAGAAAAACGCCATGTTCTGGGTGCTCCTTCTCCTCCTGGCCTGGGCCGCCGCCGTGCCGGCCTGTCTGCGGCTGTGTCTGGCCGCGGTCCGCGCGGCGGCCGTCGGCACGGACGCGGCGCACGGGTACGACCTGACGCTGTACGAGGCGGCGTTCCTCTCCGGCGGCCCGGCCCGGGTCGCGGACCTGACGCTCGTGTCGATGGCCCGCCGCCGCCGGCTGCTGCTCGCGCACACCGGCTGGGCCACCGTCGTGGACCCCAACGGGCGGGACGAGATGGAGCGTTCGGTGCTCGGCGCGATCGGCCCCGAGGGGCAGTCCCGGATCGCGCCGGTACGCCGCCGGGCCGCCGCCGCGGAGGCGGTCACCGCGCTCGCGGACCGGCTGGAGGCGGCGGGGCTCGCCGCGCCGGACGGCGGCCGCGGCGGTGTTGGCGCCGCGGTCCGGC
>LJCV01000197.1 GCA_001298575.1 Actinobacteria bacterium OK074 | reverse complement strand
GATCGGCCGCCCCCCCCGCCGCACAGCCGCCCGTAGGGGGCATTGACGCCCGCCCCCGCGAACCCGCAGCCACCCACGGCGGCAAGGGGACGGTACGGGGGTGTCCGCCCGCAGCGGCTGGCGCGTCAAAGAACAGCACCTCCACCACCCCACCGACTCCGCGCCAGACCGAGGACGGATACCCCCGTGGCGGCCCCGACCCCCAACCCACCCAAGGGGCGCGGGGAACGGCGCGACCAGCCACAAACACACCCGCACCCAAAAACTCACACCCCCCTCCCCCGCACCACCCCCAACAACGGCATAACCTCCACCCCCAACTCCCCCGGCAACACCTCCGCCACCCGCTCAGGCGTCCACACCGCCCCACCCCCCACCTCCCGATCCAAATACACCGCCCGAACCTCCCGCGGCTGCCCCCAAACCGCCAACTTCCGCCCCGCAACCGTATAAACCTGCCCCGTAACCCCATCCCCCCGAGCCCGCTCGGAGAGCAAATACACCACCACCGCCGCCACATCCTCCGGCTCCCCGATCTCCACCAACCCCCCAGGCACCGCCGCCGACATCCGAGTCCGGGCGACCGGCGCCACCGCGTTCGCGGTCACCCCGTACTTGTCCAAGCCCAGCGCAGCGCTCCGCACCAACGAGATGATCCCCCCTTTCGCAGCGCTGTAGTTCGCCTGCGAAACCGACCCCTGATGGTTCCCGCTCGTGAACCCGATCAGCGTCCCCGACCGCTGCCGCCGCATCACCACGGACGCCGCCCGGAACACCGTGAACGTCCCCTTGAGATGAGTGGCGATCACCGGATCCCACTCCTCCTCGGTCATGTTGAACAACATCCGCTCACGCAGAATCCCCGCGACACACACCACCCCGTCCAACCGCCCGTACGCCTCCACCGCGACATCCACCACCCGCTGCCCCCCAGCCATGGTGGACACGTCGTCCGCGACGGCAACGGCCTCCCCCCCCCCCGCCACGATCTCCTTGACGACACCTTCGGCCACCGCGCTGCTCGGCGAAGCCCCGTCCACGGCAACCCCGTAGTCGTTCACGACAACCCGCGCCCCCGCCGCCGCGGCCCCCAACGCCACCGCCCGCCCGATCCCCCGCCCGGCACCGGTCACGGCGACAACCTTCCCTGCCAGGAAGTTCCCCACGTCCCCAACCCCTTCCCGCGGTTTCTGACGGACCGTTAGATTCGAACTCCTCGGATTCTACGACCCGTCAGACAAGAAGAGACACCCCCAAGGAGCCCCGGATGCCAACGCCCCCCCAGCCCCCGACGCAGCCCCCGGCCCCCCCCATGCCCCCCGAGTTCCAAGCCATAGCCAAACGCGTGAACAACTGGGGCCGTTGGGGCCCCGACGACGAGATCGGCACCCTCAACCTGATCACCGACGACGTGGTCCGCGAGGCCGCGGCCACCATCCGCACAGGCCACCGCATCCCCCTCGCCCTCCCCCTCCAACAGGACGGCGTACAAACAGGGTTGATGCCGGGCAGGGTCAACCCCCTGCACACAATGGTCCAGTTGAACCAGGAGATCTTCGGCCCGGGCACGGTCGCGTGCAACGACGACGCCGTGACGATGGGCCTCCAGGCGGCAACGCACTGGGACGCGCTCACCCACGTCTCCCACTCGGGCAAGCTCTACAACGGCCGCCCCGCGAACACGATCACCGCGCACGGCGGCGCGGCCTTCGCCGGTATCGACAAGGCGAGGCACATCGTCTCGCGCGGCGTCCTGCTGGACATCCCCCGGGCCCTGGGCGTGGACCGGCTGGACGGCGGCCACGCGGTCACCCCCGAAGACCTGGAAGCGGCCGAGGAGTTGGCGGGCACACGGGTCCGCGCCGGCGACATCGTCCTCGTCCGGACCGGCCAGATCCGTACGTACCTGGCGGGCGACAAGGAGGCGTACGGCTACCCCTCCCCGGGGCTCTCCCTGCGCACCCCGGAGTGGTTCCACGCCCGCGACGTGGCCGCCGTCGCCAACGACACCCTGACCTTCGAGATCTTCCCGCCGGAGATCGAGGAGTTGTGGCTCCCGGTGCACGCGCTCGACCTGGTCGAGATGGGGATGCTCCAGGGCCAGAACTGGAATCTCGAAGAGTTGTCCACAACCTGTGGACAACTAAACCGCCACGCCTTCCTGTTGTCGGCGATGCCGGAACCGTTCACGGGCGCAACAGGCACACCCGTGGCCCCAGTAGCGGTGCTGTAGTACCCGAAAAGAGCGCAAACCAGGGCGCGTACGGCGCACACGACAGCGCGGCCCCGCGCACGGAACCGAGCACGAAACCCCCCGATGCACCGCCCTCAACAACGGGCCGTAACCACGAGTGACCGGCGCCCGACCGCCAGCGCTCACCTACCGGCGCCCAACCCTCAACAAGCAGACCAATGACTGGAAGCCACCGGCACCACAGCCGCCCGAGGAACAACCGAAGCGACCGAAGCCACAGCCGCACCCGCCCCGGCCCCCGCACCCGCACCCGCAC
>LJCV01000196.1 GCA_001298575.1 Actinobacteria bacterium OK074 | reverse complement strand
GCGGGCTGGGCTCACCCCGGTGGGGTTCCCTCAATGGGGGGTGGCGGTCCGCGAACAGTGTTTTTTGCTCCGCGCCGGGCTCCCCCCGCCCCCCGCCAACGGGGGGGGGCGGGGGGGCCGTCCCCCCCCGGCCCGCCGAAGTCTGCGGTGCTCGCGGCAGCGTTACGCGTCCACCTTCTCCATGACCTCGTCGCTGACGTCGAAGTTGGCGAACACGTTCTGCACGTCGTCGCTGTCTTCGAGGGCGTCGATCAGCTTGAAGATCTTCCGGGCGCCGTCCTCGTCCAGTTCGACCTGCATGGTCGGGACGAAGTTGGCGTCGGCGGAGTCGTAGTCGATCCCCGACTCCTGGAGGGCGGTGCGGACCGCGACCAGGTCGGTGGCCTCGCTGAGCACCTCGAAGGACTCACCGAGGTCGTTGACCTCCTCGGCGCCCGCCTCCAGGACCGCGCCGAGCACGTCGTCCTCGGACAGCTCGCCCTTGGGGACGATGACGACGCCCTTGCGGTTGAAGAGGTACGACACCGAACCCGGGTCGGCCATCGAGCCGCCGTTGCGGGTCATCGCGACGCGCACGTCCGAGGCCGCGCGGTTGCGGTTGTCGGTGAGGCACTCGATGAGCACGGCGACGCCGTTGGGGCCGTAGCCCTCGTACATGATCGTCTCGTAGTTGGCGCCACCGGCCTCAAGGCCGCCGCCGCGCTTGATCGCCGAGTCGATGTTCTTGTTCGGAACGGACTGCTTCTTGGCCTTCTGAACGGCGTCGTAGAGCGTCGGATTGCCTTCGAGATCGACGCCGCCCATCCGCGCCGCGACCTCGATGTTCTTGATCAGCTTCGCGAAGAGCTTGCCGCGTTTGGCATCGATCACGGCCTTCTTGTGCTTCGTCGTGGCCCATTTAGAGTGGCCGGACATCTGCCTGTCTCCTTCGCGTAACCCATCTCCGTACGAACGCCTGAGATCCTACAAGGCCCGCGTAGCCCGCCATGCGCGCACCATCCCGACGAACAGGGAGTGCACGCGGTGGTCGCCGGTCAGTTCCGGGTGGAACGACGTGGCGAGCGCGTTGCCCTGGCGTACGGCGACGATGTGGCCCCCGTGCTCGGCGAGCACCTCGGCCCCGGCGCCGACCGACTCCACCCAGGGTGCGCGGATGAAGACGCCCTCCACAGGATCGCCCCCGATGCCCCGGACGTCGACCGTTGCTTCGAAGGATTCGTTCTGGCGTCCGAAGGCGTTGCGGCGCACGATCATGTCGATGCCGCCGATCGTCTCCTGGCCCGAGCGCGGGTCGAGGATCTTGTCGGCGAGCATGATCATGCCGGCGCAGGTGCCGTAGACGGGCATGCCGTCGCGCACACGCGCGCGCAGCGGCTCCATGACGCCGAAGAGGACGGCCAGCTTGGAGATGGTGGTGGACTCGCCGCCGGGTATGACGAGTCCGTCGACCTCGGCGAGTTCCTCGGGGCGCCGGACCGCCCTGGCCACGGCGTCGGCCGCGGCCAGGGCGACGAGGTGCTCCCGTACGTCGCCCTGGAGCGCCAGGACGCCGATGACAGGTGCGTCGTCGTTCATCGGTGGGTTACCAGCCCCGGTTGGCGTAGCGCTCGGCCTCGGGGAGGGTGTCGCAGTTGATGCCGACCATGGCCTCGCCGAGGTTGCGGGACGCGTCCGCGATGATCTTCGGGTCGTCGTAGAAGGTGGTCGCCTTGACGATGGCGGCGGCGCGCTTGGCCGGGTCGCCGGACTTGAAGATGCCGGAGCCGACGAAGACGCCCTCGGCGCCGAGCTGGCGCATCAGAGCGGCGTCGGCGGGAGTGGCGACGCCACCGGCGGAGAACAGCACGACGGGGAGCTTGCCGAGTTCGGCGACCTCCTTGACCAGCTCGAACGGGGCGCGCAGCTCCTTGGCGGCGGCGTACAACTCGTTGTTGTCGCAGCCGCGCAGCTTGGCGATCTCGCCCTTGATCTGGCGCAGGTGACGGACGGCCTCGACGACGTTGCCGGTGCCGGCCTCGCCCTTCGAGCGGATCATCGCGGCACCCTCGGCGATGCGGCGCAGGGCCTCGCCCAGGTTGGTGGCGCCGCAGACGAAGGGGGTGGTGAAGGCCCACTTGTCGGAGTGGTTGACCTCGTCGGCCGGGGTGAGGACCTCGGACTCGTCGATGTAGTCGACGCCGAGGGACTGGAGCACCTGGGCCTCGACGAAGTGGCCGATGCGGGACTTGGCCATCACCGGGATGGACACGGCCTCGATGATGCCCTCGATCATGTCCGGGTCGGACATGCGGGCCACGCCGCCGTCCTTGCGGATGTCGGCGGGCACCCGCTCCAGGGCCATGACGGCGACGGCGCCGGCGTCCTCGGCGATCTTCGCCTGCTCGGCGTTGACCACGTCCATGATCACGCCGCCCTTGAGCTGCTCGGCCATGCCGCGCTTCACGCGGGCGGTGCCGGTTTCGGGGGCGGGCGCGGGGGTGGGGAGCGTGCTGGACACGGGGGTTGACCTCACTTGGGGATCTGGGTGATGGGGGTGGGGCT
>LJCV01000195.1 GCA_001298575.1 Actinobacteria bacterium OK074 | reverse complement strand
CCAACGTCGAGGCGTCGATGTCCTCCCCGGCGTCCCTGCTGCACTGGACCCGCCGGATGATCGAGATCCGCAAACAGAACCCCGCCTTCGGCCTGGGCTCCTACACCGAACTCCCCTCCTCCAACCCCGCCGTACTGGCCTTCCTGCGCGAGTACGGCGACGACCTCGTCCTGTGCGTACACAACTTCTCCCGCTTCGCCCAGCCCACCGAACTCGACCTCCGGGCCTACCACGCACGCCACCCCGTCGAACTGATCGGCGGAGTCCGCTTCCCCGCCATCGGCGAACTGCCCTACCTCCTCACCCTCGCCGGACACGGCTTCTACTGGTTCCGCCTCCGCAAGGAAGCCCAATAGCATCCAAAGCACCCAATAGCGTTCAACAGCACTCCGCAGCAAGGGCGTTGACGCGGCGGAACAACACTGCTGAACCGCGCGGCACCACACTGCCGAACAGCTCCGGGCCGGTGGCCGGTTTTCCTCGCCCCGCCCGGGGCACGCATCAGTAACACCCCGCCCTCCCCGGGGAAAGGACGTGTCCCATGTCCGAAGCGGTCACCCGTTCCGCCGTCACGTCGTCCACCGGCCCCGGCCTCCTCGCGTCCCTGGACCCGCACTTGCGCGGCTGGCTGCCCCGGCAGCGCTGGTTCGCCGGCAAGGGCCGCCCCGTCACGGGCTTCTCCCTGGTCAGCGCCACCGAACTGCTGCCGCTGGGCTCGCGGTTGGGCCTGCTCCACCTCCTGGTCCGGGCCCACCAACCGCCTCCGGCCGGAGCCCCGAGCCCGTCGACGAGCCCCGGCGACTGCTACCAACTCCTGCTCGGCGTACGGGAGTTGCTGCCACCCCGGCTGGCGCACGCGCTCATCGGCCACGTGCAGGAGGGCCCGCTCGCCGGCCGCACGGTGTACGAGGCCCTGCACGACGCCCGGCTCACGACGGTGCTCCTGGAGGCGATCCGGGGCCAAGTCCAGCTGGGCGAAGTGCGGTTCGAGCGGGAGGCGCAGGACGACACCCCGTGGAAGCCGGAGACCTCGGAGGAGCTGGCCCCCCGGCTGGCGACCGCCGAGCAGTCCAACTCCTCGGTCGTCTATGGAGATACGTTCATCCTGAAGCTGTTGCGCCGGGTCCTGCCGGGCGTCAACCCCGATCTCGAACTGCCGCTGGCGCTCGCGCGGGAGGACTGCGCACGGGTCCCGGCACCGGTCGGCTGGCTGCGCGCGACTCCGGAGGAGAGCGACGCCGAGAACGACGCCGAGTCGTACCTCCTGGGCGTGCTCCAGCCGTATCTGCGAGGTGCGGTCGACGGGTGGGAGCTGGCGTTGCGCTCGCTGGCGAAGGGGGAGGACTTCGGCCGGGAGGCGCGGGCGCTGGGGCGCGCGACGGCCGAGGTGCACACGGCGCTCACCCGCGCCCTGCCGACGGTCACCCTCGGCCACGCCCAACTGCGGCCGCTGGTCGACGGGATGACCGCGCGACTCGCGACGACCGCGCAGGCGGTGCCCGCGCTACGGCCGTACGAGGGCGCCCTGCGGTCCGCGTTCGAGGCGCTGGCCCAGCTCGCGACGGAGGGCCACACGTGGGTCGCGCAGCGCGTGCACGGCGACCTGCACCTCGGGCAGTGCCTGCGGATACCGGACGGCGACTGGTCGCTCATCGACTTCGAGGGCGAACCGGTCAAGCCGCTGGCCGAACGGCGCCTGCCGCACCCGGTGGCCCGGGACATCGCGGGCATGCTGCGCTCCTTCGACTACGCCGCCCACGCGGCCCCACCGCCGGGCCGCCCCCCGGCACCGGGCTGGGCGACCGCGTGCCGGGCCGCGTACTGCACCGGGTACGCGGAGGTCGCCGGGTACGATCCGCGCACCGACCCCGTGCTGCTGCGGGCCTACGAGACCGACAAGGCGGTCTACGAGGTCCTCTACGAGGCCCGCCACCGCCCCGACTGGCTGCCGGTCCCGATGACGGCGATACGACGACTGTCGGCGGAGGCCGCGCGCTGACGACGCCGTCGACTCTGTTCCGTACCAAGTCTGTTCTGTACCAAGCCCGTTCCGTACCAAGTCCGTTCCATGCTGAGGAGGCGCCACCCGTGACACCCCGTCCACCGTCCGACGACGACCGCACACGGAAGAACGGGGCCGGGAAGAAGAAGTCCGGGAAGAAGTCCGGAAAGAACGGGAAGAAGAAGTCCACCAAGTCGGCGCAGGGGAAAGGGAGTAGGACGGTGACAAAGGTGCCTGGACCGTCGGAGCCGGAAGAGACGGCGGAGACGGCGGAGGTCACGGCTGCGGCCACGGTCCCGCCGTCCGAGCCCGCCCCCGATACGACGGTGACCGCCGATACGCCCGAACCCGCCGTATCGTCCCCCGCCCTCGACGCCGACGACCGTGCCCGTCTGCTGGCAGGCACGCACCACGCACCCCACGCCGTCCTGGGCGCCCACCCCGTCCCCGGCGGCGTCGCCTTCCGCGCCCTGCGCCCCTACGCCCACTCCGTGACCGTCGTCTGCGACACCCTCCACGCCGAACTCCACCACGACGGCGACGGCTTCTTCTCCGGCCTCCTCCCCCTCAACA
>LJCV01000194.1 GCA_001298575.1 Actinobacteria bacterium OK074 | reverse complement strand
CCCACCCACCCACGGCGACCCACCCACAACCGAGAGCCAACCACCGACCGTCACCCCCACAAGGGGCGCGGGGAACTGCGCGACCAGCCCCCACGCACCCGCACCCGCACCCACACCCACACCCACACCCACACCCACACCCACACCCACACCCACACCCACACCCAACACGTGTCACACACCACTCCACCACGCAAGCCCCACATGGAACCACCCACCCAACCCCCCGCGTCTAGGCAATCGTGCAGCGCAACGGCTCCCGCGGCTCCACCGCGACCCGCATCCGTGTGGCAGGAGGTGTCCTCCTCGTCGCACACCTGGCGCTAGTCGCATGGATCGCCCTGCGCCCGCTGGACGTCCCATGGGTGAGCCCAGCCAACCTGCACCCATTCGCCGGCATCCGCGCCGACCTCGCCCTGGGCCCCGGCATCGCCACCCGCCGCATCGGCAAGGGCCTGGCCCTCCTCGCCCCCCTGGGCGTCCTGCTCCCCATGACCGCGGGCCGCCTGGACGTCTCCCGCCTGGGCTCCCTGACGCGCACGACAGCCGCGGGCGCCCTGATCTCCCTGGGCATCGAACTCCTCCAGACCGGCGTCCCGGGCCAGGTGGCGGACGTCGACGCGCTGATGCTCAACACCGCGGGCGTGGCCCTCGCCCACATGGCGATCGTCCCCGCGGCACGCGCCTTCCTACGCCGCCGGGCGGAGTCCAGGCACCCCGCCCCCCTCCCCCTGGAGGAGTCCCCGGAGGGGCGTACCCCGACGTTTCCCAGGGTCGGAATCGCTCCATAGAGTGATGCTTCGCGCCTTTCGTCCCCGTAGCGTTGAAGACGTCAAGAGACACCCACCCCACGGTTCACGAAGGAGCCCCCATGGCCGCCCTGGTCCGCCCCACCCAAGGACGCATGATCGGCGGAGTATGCGCAGCACTGGCCCGCCGCTTCGGCACCTCCGCAACCACGATGCGCGTGATCTTCGTACTGTCCTGCCTGCTGCCCGGCCCACAGTTCCTGCTCTACATAGCCCTGTGGATCCTGTTCCCGTCGGAGGACAAGGCCCGCACGGCCACGTGGTGACACGCCAACGTGACGACACGCCAACGGGGCGCCCCCGACAAGAAGGGCGCCCCGCAGACGTCACACGAACAGCAACGCCGACCAACCCGCGTCACCCGGACGACGGCCCAGGCCAACGCACAAGTCAACGCACAAGCCAACGCACAAGAACCCCGCTCAGCCCAGCGGAATCCCGTTGACCGGCAGCCCATGCGTAGGCAGCCCCTGCACCGGAAGCCCCCCGAGCAGCCCGGCCACGGGCGCGGTCGGCCCCTCGGCCAGCACCTTCGCCACGGCGGGCTGCGCGGCGGCAACACCCGTGCCGAGCGCGGCCTGTCCCTGGCCGACGGCCTCGGCGGCACCCGGAAGCGCCTTGGCGGCGTTGTCGACGGGCAGCGTATGGGTGACCGTGTCCAGCGCGGCGGAGGCGTCCGGCACGGCGGGCGCCGCACTCGCGACACCCGCGCCCGTGGCGGCGAAGGCAGCACCGAGGGCGGCGACACCGAGGGTCTTGGCAGCAGACTGCTTCATGTTGAATGCGTCCTTGGATGCGTAGACGAGGAGTGGAGCGGTCCCAGACCGTAAACACGCATACCCGTACTCCGCAAACATCCGAAATCGGCCGAGTCATCGCGTCGCGGCCGCCGAGGATTCCGCCGACCTACCCCTCGGTTGCCACAGAACCGCTGGTAGAGACCGTCTGCTGGAACAGCCATTCGGACTTCAGCTCGGCATATCCGGGCTTGATGACGTCATTGATCATCGCCAGTCGTTCATCGAAAGGAATGAACGCGGATTTCATAGCATTGACAGAGAACCAGGCCATGTCATCGAGCGTGTAACCGAAAGCCTCGACAAGGTGCTCGAATTCCCGGCTCATGCTGGTGCCGGACATAAGCCGGTTGTCGGTGTTGACGGTGGCACGGAAGTGCAGCCGCCGCAGCAGCCCGATGGGGTGCTCGGCGTAGGAGGGCGCGGCACCGGTCTGGAGGTTGGAGCTGGGGCACAGCTCCAGGGGGATCCGCTTGTCGCGCACGTAGGAGGCGAGCCGGCCGAGCTTGACCGAGCCGTCGCCCTGGACCTGGATGTCGTCGATGATGCGGACGCCGTGCCCGAGCCGGTCGGCGCCGCACCACTGCAGGGCCTGCCAGATGGAGGGGAGTCCGAAGGCTTCACCCGCGTGGATGGTGAAGTGGTTGTTCTCGCGCTTGAGGTATTCGAAGGCGTCGAGGTGCCGGGTGGGCGGGAACCCGGCCTCGGCACCGGCGATGTCGAAGCCGACGACACCGAGGTCGCGGTAGCGGTTGGCGAGTTCGGCGATCTCCAGGGCACGGGCGGCGTGCCGCATGGCGGTGAGCAGGGCGCCGACCCGGATCCGGTGACCGTTCGCACGGGCCCGCCGTTCGCCTTCGCGGAAGCCCTCGTTGACGGCCTCGACGACCTCTTCGAGGGTGAGCCCGCCCTCAAGGTGCTGCTCGGGGGCGTAGCGGATCTCGGCGTAGACGACACCGTCCGCGGCGAGGTCCTCGGCACACTCGGCGGCGACGCGGACGAGCGCGTCACGGGTCTGCATGACGCCGACGGTGTGCGAGAAGGTCTCCAGGTACCGCTCCAGGGACCCGGAGTCGGCCGCGTCCCGGAACCAGGTGCCGAGCCGGTCGGCGTCGGTCTCGGGGAGCGCGGAGTAGCCACTCTCCCGGGCGAGTTCGACGATCGTGCCGGGACGCAGGCCGCCGTCGAGGTGATCGTGCAGCAGGACCTTGGGCGCACGGCGGATCTGGTCCGCGCTCGGCAGGTCCGCGGCTTTCCCGGCCGTGGGCCGGGAGGAGTTCAGGGGGGTGTTCTGGGGCAGCTGGGCCGACTCGCTCGTCATCTGTGAACCATAAACCCTACGCGCGTAGATCGCCGTGCGGGGAGGTCCGTCGATATCCAAAGGTGACCCCCCTGACGGATGGAGTTCCCCGTCACTTCTGACACTGTTCTGCCATGGCAGAGCATTCGACATCGCTTCGCAGGGCCCGGCTGGGGCGGGCGTTCGGTCCGGAACCGACAGCGGTGAGCGGGGTGGTACTGCTGCTGCCGGGCGGCGAGGAGACCTCGTCCCGCCGCCCCTCCCCGCTACGCACGACCACGTCCCTGCGCACCCTCGGGCGGCGCCTGGCCCGCGCGGGCCAGAGTGAGGGCCTGGCCGTGCACGTGGTGCACTACCGCTGCCGCGGCTGGAACGGCAGCGCGGCCCTCCCCTTCCACGACGCGCTCTGGGCCGCGGACGAGGTCGTACGGCGCTACGGCGACGTGCCGGTCTGCCTGGCCGGAGTCGACATGGGCGGCCGGGCCGCACTGCACGCGGGCGGCCACGAGGCCGTCAACTCGGTGCTGGCGCTTGCCCCCTGGCTGCCGGAGGAGGACATGGCGGCCGAACCCGAACCGGTGAAACAACTCGCCGGCCGCCAGGTCCTGATCGTGCACGGCACCAACGACCAGCGCACCGACCCCGAGTTGTCCTTCCGTCTGGCCGCACGGGCGAAGAAGGCCAACCGTGACGTCTGCCGCTTCGAGGTCCACTCGGCCGGCCACACCCTCCACTCCCACCGCGCCGAAGTCCACGCCCTGGCCGAAGACTTCACCCTCGGCACCCTCTTCGGCCACCGCTTCGCCCGCCCAGTGGAAGACGCACTGGCAGCACCCCCGCCCCTGGGCCTGCGCATGCCCTTGGCAGCAGGCTTCGGCGAGAGAAAGAAGAAAGCGACCAGAAAACGCTGACGATGCAGGGTTAATGCTGCGGGCGACGGTGCCTCGTAACTGTCCGGTGCGACCAGCGCCCCAATAGGGGCGCGGGGCTGTATACCTGTGCGGCTCCGCCGCGTGGGCGCGACAAGCCCCCACCGACCCGCCCCCGTTATGTTTTCTGCGGTCCTGCAAGAGGGCCGCTGGCCTCCGGGCCCGGCATGGCTGTTCCCCCCTGTCGAACCGATGACCTGGGGGGTGGTGTCACCGGGCCCGAGAGGCGCCGTTGGAGA
>LJCV01000193.1 GCA_001298575.1 Actinobacteria bacterium OK074 | reverse complement strand
GGGGCGGAGACCGCGCTATCCCACAGGCCCCGGATGCCTTCGGCTACAGCCTCAACGTCCTCGGAGGTGGGGCGGGCGACCCTCCCCACCCCGCCCGGCCCCGAGCCCAGCGGCGACCGGGGCCTCGCGGGGCCGGGGCCGGTCGGGGGCGGGGTGTCGGTCATGGCGCGGGGGTCAGTTCTCGGCCGCCGGGTCGACGATGCGGACGCCGAAGTGGGCGCTGAGGGCGGTGCAGGCGCGGCAGGGGGCGGCGAAGGTGCCGTGGAGGGGGTCGCCGTCCTCGCGGATCCGGCGGGCGGTGAGCTTGGCCTGTTTGAGGGCGCGGCGGGCTTCGCCGTTGCTCATGGGTTTGCGGGCGGCGCGTCTGCTGCGGGCGGCGTCGGCGGTGGCGAGGTGCCGTGAGATGAGGATCACTTCGGCGCAGCGGCCGGTGTAACGGTCCCGTTGACCACTGGTGAGGGTGTCGAGGAAGTCCTGGACGAGCGGGTGGAGTTCGGGAGGCTGGTCACCACGGGCGGCGGTGCCGGTGAGGGTGGCGCCGCGGACGGAGAGGGCGGCGGCGACGGTGGGGAGTATGCCGTCGCGACGGTGCCGGAGGGCGGGTGCGTGCGGGGTGTCGGCGTGGCTCCAGCCGACGCGGGGGTCGCCGGAGCGCGGGTCGGCCTGGTGCGGGGCAGCGGTCGGCCCCGGCTGCGGCCGCGGGTCCGGTTTGGCCTCCGTCTGTGTCGCGTTCATGATCGCAATCCCCTCCCGTGCATCCCCCCGTGCATCCCCCGGTGGGGCACAGATTGCCAAACTGTGGGGCTGGTGCGGAAGCTGGGGCGGTGTGACATGCGTGTTCTTCGCCGCAGGGTCACGGCGAGGTGACGCCTGGTCACGGCCGCCGGGGGTCTGCCCGGCCGGGAAACGACGGGTGCCCCCGGTGTGGCACCGGCGGCCCGGTGACCGGTGTCGTCGTACCGCATAGGCTGTTGGGCGTCCGTGAACCGTCGGCCCGCGTCCGTCGTCAACGGGTGTGTGAGTGGGTGGAGGAGCGGAGACGTGCGTGAGCGCGTCCGCGAGTTCGGCCACATAGACATGAAGTACGCCACGTACGTCATATACGTCAGATCCGTCTAGTTCGTTCGATCGATGTGGTCGGCCGACGCGATCGGCCGATGCGATCGGCCTTACGAACGCCGTAGGGGGCTACCGCCATGACGACAGGTCGGCTCGGGCTGGGGGTACCTCCCGGCCGTCAGGCCGCGGGACAGACCGCGCCGCCGAACGCTGCCTACGCCGGGCAGATCGTGTACTTCCCGGATCCGGTCCGGGCCGCCCGGCATCCGCGCGGGGTGCGCGTCGACGAGGGCGGCTACCCGGACTTCTCGCCGTACGCGCGCGCCGCGGCGGAGGTGTCGGAGCCGCCGGACGGCTTCGGCGTGGACGAACTGCGGCTGACGGACTACGTGTCGGCGAACGCGGCACTGGCGGCGTCCGGGCACGAACTGTGGGACACGGTGGGCCCGGTGGCCACCCCGCACGGCTGGACCTGGCACCACGTGCGCGGGACGCGGCGGCTGGAGCTGGTGCCGGTCGAGGTGAAGGCGCTGCTGCGGCACCACGGCGGGCTCGCGACCTCCCGGGTCGACCAGACCAAGCGCGGCACGCGGCCGTTGCAGGAGACCCGTCCGGCACACTTCGGGCTGCCCAAGTCCGGTGTGGCGGTGGGGGAGTTGGACGTACAGGGCGTCGAGGAGGAACTGGGCTACCGGCTGCCCGGGGCGTTCCGTTCCTTCCTGAAGGCGGCGGGCGGCTGCGCCCCGGTCGGCACCGCGCTCGACGCCGATCTGGGCCTCCTCCTCGACCAGCCGTTCTTCACGGTCCGGGAGGAGGCGGCGGTCAACGACCTCGTCTACGTCAACAAGTGCCTGCGCGACCATCTCACCAAGGACTACTTGGGAGTTGGCTTCGTCCAGGGCGGCCTGCTGGCGGTGAAGGTCCGGGGCGAGCGGGCCGGTTCGGTGTGGTTCTGCGCCTACGACGACGCCCGCGACGTCGACCCCTCGATGCCCCAAGCAGAGCGTGTGGAGCGGCTGTTGCTGCCGTGCGGTGAGGACTTCGACGTGTTCCTGTCCCGACTGGCGGGAAATCCGCCGGAGTTGGAGACGGTGGCGAACTTGATGGTGGACGGCGGGTTCGCGCGGTCGGTGCCGACCGCTGCCGCGGGGTGGGCGGGGTCGGCGGGGTCTGTGGGGTCGTCCGGCTCCGGTGGAGGGGTGGGCTGAACGATGGTGACGTTCGCGCAGGCGCAGGAGCGCGCCGAGGAGTGGATCAACGGGGATGTGCCCGCGTACCAGCACCGCGAGGTGCGGGTGCGGGAGTTCGAGCTGGGTTTCGTGGTGTGGGCGGAGGACCGGGCCGACGGCCCGCGCGTCGAGGGCGGCGCGCAGCGGCTGGTACTCGCCCGCGACAGCGGCGAGGCCACGCTGTGGCCCGGGCTGCCGGTGGGGGAGGTCGTCCGGCGCTACGAGGAGGAGTACGGCGGGCCCGACGGCGGCGCCGAGCCGTTGCCGCCGGCGGCGGCCGAGGCGCGGGTGGACCTGAACCAGACGTCGTTCCTGCTGACTCCGCCGGGGTGGTTGCAGGAGGCGGCGGATCGGTTGGGTGTGCAGGGCGCTGCCGCTGGGGCTGGGGGTGGGGCTGGGGCCGGGGTTGCTTCGGGTGCGGGTGCGGGGTCGGGGGGTGCTTCGGGGGGGACGCCCTGGGCGGG
>LJCV01000192.1 GCA_001298575.1 Actinobacteria bacterium OK074 | reverse complement strand
CAGCGGCCGATCGCGCACCATCCCCACACGCCCCGCCCCCCCCGCCCCGCTCCCACCCTTTACCCCAGCCCGCGCCCGTCCCTCCCTCCCCCCTGACGCGATCACCCTCCGCTACCGCCTCCACCCCTGCCCCCCCTGCCCCTACCCCAGTGCCGGACGCCGCCGTACCAGCGCGGGCCGTGCCGCGGCGGAGGTCTCCCGCACGGCCGCCACCACCGCCTCGCCGTCGGCGCCCCCGCCGGGACCGGGACCGTCGTCACCGGCGCGGGCCGCGAGCTGGGCCGCCGCCAGCAGCCCGCGCACGTCCGCCGCCCGGTAGTAGATCCGGGTGCCCTCGCGCCGCGTGGTCACCAGCCCGGCCGCCCGCAGCTTCGCCAGGTGCTGCGAGGTCGCGGCCACATGCGCGCCGAGGATCGTGGCCAGCTCGCTGACCGGCAACTCCCGGCCGCTCAGCGCCCACAGCAGCCGGTAGCGCGAGGCGTCGGCCACCGCCTTCAGCACGGCCACGGCCCGACCCGCGGCCTCTTCGTCCCACCCCTGTTCTTGCGCATCCATGCAACTAGGGTAGCGGGGGTGAGGGCGCTGGGCGGGGGGTCACGGTTCTACGGCGCCGACGGCATCGTCGGCGTCGGTAGGTGGAGTGGGCTACACCCCCGGTTGGGCAGGGTGCTCCCTCGTGGTGAGCCGGTGGACACGGAAGAGTTGGTCTCACAAGGTCAACGGCTTCCCGTCCGGGAACGCCGCGGTTCTCCCGAAAGGAAGACTCCCGTGAAGGCGCTGCGCCCCTCCCGGCCCGTTCTGCGATTCCTGTTCCTCTTCAACCTCCTCGCCGCCCTCGTCACCGGGCTCGCCCTCGACGGTGCCCAGGGCGTCGCGACCAGCGTCGGCATGGCGGTCGTCTCGCTCGGCGCGGCCATCGCCCTCTTCCGCGACCGGGAGCAGGAGCGGGAGCGGGAGTACCAGCAGCGCGCCTGATCCCGGCCCTGCTTCCGCCCTGCTCTGTACATCCCGGCCCCTGATTCCACTGCTTCCACTACTTCCACTACTTCCACTGGAGCTTCCGTCATGTCCGACGTCGCCGTCCCGGCTGTTCAGGAAGGTCGTACCACCCTCATGAATCCCTACGTCGCCGGCGCCTGTGTCGCCATGATCGCCGCCGGAGTGACCGCGTTCTTCGTCTCCTGGAGTGGGTGGGGGCACTCTTCCGCCTGACCCCCACCCGCTCTCCAAACGGGCAAAACTCGCCTATCAGGCATCCGCGAGGGCGCGCGAACGTCGTCGTATGGGTCGTGCGAGACTTTTTCGGGTGATGGTCGGGCCGCTGATCGTCACCGGCCCGTAGACCGTCGTCCTGGAGAAGTGATCCGGTGGATGTCCTTGCCGCAGACCCCGGGGTGAACGCCACGGTCATGGGTGGGGCCCTGCTGCTCGCTCTGCCGCTCTGCGTGCTGGCCGGGCTGGTCTCCTTCTTCTCGCCGTGCGTGCTGCCGCTGGTGCCCGGCTATCTGTCCTACGTCACCGGAATCACCGGCAGCGATCTGGCCGCCGCCCGGCGGGGGCGGATGGTCGCCGGGGCCTCGCTCTTCGTGCTCGGGTTCACCGCCGTGTTCGTGTCCGGCGGTGCGCTCTTCGGCTTCTTCGGCTCCACGCTTCAGGAATACCGCGGGGTGCTGAGCAAGATCCTCGGCGTGCTCATGATCCTCATGGGCATCTTCTTCATGGGGCTCATGCCCTGGCTCACCATGCGCGAGTTCCGCCTCCACAAGCGGCCGGTGTCCGGGCTGCTCGGCGCCCCGCTGCTCGGCGCGCTGTTCGGCATAGGGTGGACGCCCTGCCTGGGCCCCACCCTCTCCTCCGTGACCATCCTCGCCACCAACGAGGGCAGCGCCGGACGCGGGGCGCTGCTGACCGTCGCGTACTGCTTCGGGCTCGGCGTGCCGTTCGTCCTCGCCGCGGTCGCCTTCCGCAAGGCGCTCGGCGCGTTCGCCTGGATCAAGAAGCGGTACGTGTGGGTCATGCGGATCGGCGGGGTCATGATGATCGCCACCGGGCTGATGCTGCTCACGGGGGCCTGGGACAGCATGATCCAGGCCGTTCAGGTGTGGTCCAACGGGTTCACCGTCGGGATCTGAGGCCCGCCGCCCCTGTCTTTGTGGGCGTCAGGCCGCGTCTATCAGGGACAGGTCCATCGGGACCAAGGTCGTCGACGCCAACAAGGCCCTGATCAGGTGGTCGTTGAGGGCGTTGCCGATCGGTTCGCCGTGTTCCTCGCGGGTCAGCCAGGGGACGCCGTCGCGGGACAGTCGCTGGCGTACGTCGGTGATCAGGTGCTCCACGCGTCGTTCCGTCCAGCCTGCGGCCGGCTCCAACTCCGCGAGCTGCGACGCCGTTTCGCGCCATGTGAGCGGCTGGGGGCGCGGTTCGTGGAGCAGGTAGCGGCGGCCCAGAACCACCAGCGCCAGCCGTTCGGACGGGGTGAGTTTCCAGACCTTGGGGTCGTAGGTGACGTCTCCGTGCCGCGGGGTCGGGCGGACCACCTCCGGGCCGGTGACGAAGACCTCCAGGAGGTGTTCGCGGCCACGTGACCCGCTCGCGAACAGCGGGGTGTAGCCGACTTCGAGCGGCAGCGGCTCCTCGTCGCGGAACAGCAGCCGGGCGTTGGGGCAACGGATGGGCAGGCGGCCGGTGTTGTGCAGCCACCAGCGTTCGTCGTGGTGGGTGAGAGTGCCCTGGTGGCGGCTGACCCGGGGGTCGTCCTCGCCCAGACAGACGTGCACCTCGGGCCGGTTGCGGCCGAAGAGCACCTCGCGGCCCTCGCCGGGGCCGAGCCGCATGCCACCGGTCAGCGCGAGTACGAAGACCGTGCCGGAGCCGGAGTCGGGGGCGGAGGCGCCTCGGGCGAGGCTGCCGTGGGTGGCGGGGAGGGGGGTTCCTGCGGGGCCTTC
>LJCV01000191.1 GCA_001298575.1 Actinobacteria bacterium OK074 | reverse complement strand
CCCCACCCCACCCAAATCCACCAACGCGAAAAAGGCAGTCGCAAACACCGCAGGAACAGAAGCAGCAGCCGCAAACGACCACCCATCAGGAACCCGCACCAACATCCGATGATCAGCCACCGCCACCGGACCAAACGCCCCCGCAAACAACCCCATCACCCGATCACCCGGTACCAACCCCTCTACCTCTGAACCAACCTCCAGAACAACCCCAGCGGCCTCGCCGCCCACCACGCCAACACCCGGATACATCCCCAAAGACATCAACACATCACGGAAATTCACCCCCGCCGCACGCACCCCAACCCGCACCTCACCCACGCCCAACGGACCAACCGCCTCCGGCGCGGAGACGATGTGGAGCCCGTCGAGTGAGCCCTCGGTGCCCGCCTCCACCCGCCAGGCGGCGGAACCGGCGGGTAGGAGCAGCCCGTCGCCGCTCGTCGCGGGTGCCAGCCGAGGGGTCAGCACCTTGCCTTCGTGGAGGGCGAGTTGAGGTTCGTCCGGGTTGCAGGCCAGGGCCGGAAGCAGGAGATCAGCGGCCTCCGGGCGGTCGAGGTCGACCAGGACGAACCGCCCCGGGTGCTCGGCCTGCGCCGACCGTACGAGTCCCCATGCGGCGGCCTGTGCCGGATCCGGCACCGCCCGGCCCTCTCCGACCGGCACGGCTCCGCTGCCGACCAGGACCAGGCGTACGTCGGCGAAGTGCGCGTCGGCCAGCCACTGTTGGAGCAGCGCGAGCGTGCGGTGCGTGGTCGCGCGCACGGCGTCGGCGGTGCCTTCGGCGTCGCCCGACGGCAGCGCCATGACCACCGTGTCCGGCAGCGATCCTTCCGCCGCCCCCGCGAGCGCGTCGAAGTCCGCGTACGCCGGCACCGGCGAGCCGAGACCAAGCCCCGAAACGTCGCCGACGACCACGTACGCGTGCCCACCGTCGTTCTCGTGCTCCCCGGCCACGGGCTGTGCGACGGGCGTCCAGTCCAGTCGGTAAAGGGAGTCGAGGACGTGGTCGCCCGCATCGAGTCGTTCGCGGGAGGCGGGTCGCAGGACGAGGGAGTCCACGGCGACGACCGGTGCGCCCGCGCCGTCCACCGCAAGCAGCGTGATCGCGTCCGTACCCGCCGTCCTGGTCAGCCGTACCCGCAGGCCGGAGGCGCCGTCGGCGAGCAGCCGGACGCCGTTCCAGGCGAAGGGAAGCAGCACGGCACCGGTGTCCTCGACCAGTCCGCCGAGGCCGAGCGCGTGCAGAGCGGCGTCCAGCAGGGCAGGATGCAGGCCGAAGCCGCCGGTCTCCAGTCCGTCCGGTACGGCCACCTCGGCGAAGACCTCGTCACCGCGCCGCCAGGCGGCCCGCAGGCCACGAAATGCGGGACCGTACGCCAGGCCGTCCGCGTCGAGCCGGTCGTACAGGCCGTCGACGGTGAGCGGGGTCGCCTCGGGCGGCGGCCAGGCCCCGAGCCCGAAGCCGGGTTCGGAGCCGGATTCGGAGCCGGCAGGACCGCTGGTCACGGCGGTGAGCGCACCCGTCGCGTGCCGGGTCCAGGGCTCGTCGGTGACCGCGTCGCCGGGACGGGAGTGAATGGACAGCGTCCGGTGCCCGGCCTCCTCGGCGACCTCGACCGCGACCTGCACCTGCACAGCGCCGTCGACGGGCAGCACGAGTGGGGCTTCGAGGGTCAACTCCTCCAGTACGTCACAGCCGGTCTCGTCCCCGGCCCGCACCGCCAGTTCCACGAACGCCGTACCCGGCAACAAGACCGCCCCGTGCACCGCGTGATCCGCCAGCCAGGGGTGCGACTTCAGCGAGAGCCGGCCGGTCAACACAGCTCCGCCGCCCGGGAGATGCACCGCCGCACCGAGCAACGGGTGCCCGGTACCGCCCAGGCCCACGGCGCCCAGATCGCCGGTGCTGCCTCCCGGCTCCAGCCAGAACCGCTGCCGTTGGAAGGCATACGTCGGCAACTCCACCGGAGGACCTGCGGGCAGGACCGCCTTCCAGTCGACGGGTACACCACGTACGAACAGTTCGGCCGCCGAGGTCAGGAACCGCTCCAGACCACCCTCGTCCCGCCGCAGCGAACCCGCGACCACCGCTGTGCCGTCAGCCGCTTCGACCGTCTCCTGCACCGCGGTCACCAACACCGGATGCGGACTCACCTCGACGAACGCGCCATAACCCTCGGCGTTCAACTCCCGTACCGCAGACTCCAGTTGAACCGTCTGACGCAGATTGCGGTACCAGTAACCGGCATCCAGACCCCTACCGTCGACGTAAGCACCCTCCACGGTCGAGAAGAAGGGCACCTCACCCTCGCTCGGAGCGATCGGACCCAGCACCTCCAACAACCGGGACTCCAACGCCTCCACGTGCGCCGAATGCGACGCGTAGTCCACCGGAACCTGACGGCAGCGCACGCCCTCCGAACGGCACCACTCCAGCAATTCAGCCAACGCATCCGCGTCACCGGACACCACCGTCGCCGACGGCCCGTTCACCGCCGCCACCGACAACCGACCCGACCACCGAACCAGCCCGCTCTCAACCTCAGCCACCGGCAACGCAACCGACGCCATCCCACCCCGACCAGCAATCCCCACAATCTCCCGCGACCGCAACGCCACCACCCGCGCCGCATCTCCCAACGACAACCCACCCGCCACACACGCAGCCGCAATCTCCCCCTGCGAATGCCCCACCACCACCGCCCCCCCCCCCCCGACGGCACCCCCCCCACCGACCGCCACACCGCAGCCAACGACACCATCACCGCCCACAACACCGGCTGAATCACATCCACCCGCTCCAACACCACCGGATCGCCCAGCACGTCCAGCAACGACCACTCGACGTGAGACGCCAACGCCGCCCCACACTCCCCCATCCGCGCCGCAAACACCGGCGAAGACTCCAGCAGTTCAGCCGCCATCCCCACCCACTGCGCCCCCTGCCCCGGAAACACAAACACCACCCCACCACCAACACCAGCCACACCACTCACGACACCCGCCACAAACTCCCCCGCAGCCAACG
>LJCV01000190.1 GCA_001298575.1 Actinobacteria bacterium OK074 | reverse complement strand
AACAACTGGCGGAGGGGCTGTTCGGGCCGGAACGGGCGGTGTTCGCGCATGTGGGGGTGGCTGAGGGGGAGGCGGGGGGGGAGGGGCCGGGGGACGGTCCCGAGGACGGCGAGGTCGTCGGGTTCACGATGTGGTTCCTCAACTTCTCGACGTGGCGCGGGGTGCACGGCATCTACATGGAGGACCTGTACGTACGCCCGCACGCGCGCGGTGGCGGTTACGGGCGGGCCCTGCTGGCCGAGCTGGCCCGGATCTGCGTCGAACGCGGGTACGAGCGGCTGGAGTGGTCCGTCCTGGACTGGAACCGGTCGGCGATCGAGTTCTACGAGGCGTTGGGCGCCCGGCCGCAGGACGAGTGGACGGTGTACCGGCTGACGGACGGGGCGCTGAAGAGGCTGGGGTCGGCGCGGCGGCGGGGTGGGGAGCGGGTGGGATGACGCCGGGTTGCCGGTTGCTGCGGCTTCGGCCGGTTGCCGGCCCGGGTGGGGTCAGCCGTTGCGGTCGGCGGCGGCGTTTCCGGCCGTGGGGGACGGGGTCAGCAGGCTGCTCATCACTGAGCAGTCGCCCCCGTCCTCCAGGTCTTTTACGGCGTCGGTGACCGCGGCGGCGAGCAGCGCGGAGGCTTCGCGGAGGCGGCTGCGGGCCTTGGCGGTGAGGGCCACCTGGATGCCGCGGCGGTCGCCGGGGGCGGCGGTGCGGGTGATCAGTCCGGCGTGCTGGAGGCAGGCCACCTGGTAGGTGAGCCGGGTCTTGGGACGGCCGAGCCGTTCGGCGATCTGTGTCATGCGCATGCCGCAACCGGGGCCGTCGGCGAGGAGGCAGAGCACGAGGAACTCGTCGTGCGAGATCCCGATGGTCTCCTTCACGCGCGTGCGCAGCTGCTGTTCGATCGCGCCCGCGGCGGCCAGCAGGCCCATCCAGGCGCGGAGTTGGGGCGGCAGGAGGGAGGGTTCCGCGTCCGCGGGCTGTGCCGACTCCGTGGCCTCGGTGGACTCCGTCGTGGCCGCTGCGGCCTCTGCCGTGGTCCCGATGCCCGTACCGGTGGCTGTACCGATGCCCGTGCCGATGCCCGTGCCGGTGGCCGTACCGGTTCCGGGCATGCCGAACGCGTCGTCGCGTTCGGGCGCGTCGGGGGGCGTGAGGGAGTCGGCCATCGTGTGTCCAGTGTACTGGTTGTCCAAATTTGGAGCATCGACTAGCCTGTTGTTATCCAAATTTGGACGATTGCTTTGAGCGCGACCATCAGGAGGCCCAACATGTCCACGGCAGTCGAAGCAGGTACGTGGCAGCTCGACGCGACCCGTTCCACCGTCGCCTTCCAGGCCCGGTCGGTGTGGGGTCTGGTGCTGGTGAAGGGCACCTTCGCCGGTGTCGCGGGCGGGGGCGAGGTCGGAGCCGACGGTTCCGCCAACGGTTCGATCACCCTCGAAGCCGCCTCCCTGGACACCGGTCACACCAAGCGCGACATCCACCTGCGCTCCGCCGACTTCTTCGACGTGGAGCGGCACCCCGAGATCACCTTCGCCGTACGCAGCGCCAAGCTGGAGGCCGGCAAGACGGTCAAGGTCGTCGGCCAGCTGACCGTGCGGGGCATCAGCCGCCCGCAGACCCTCACCGCCGAGCTCACCGAGTCGGCCGCCGACGCCGTCACCCTCACCGTCCAGTTCACCGCGGACCGGACCGAGTTCGGCATGACCTGGAACCAGATGGGCATGATGCGGGGCCTTACGACGGTGACGGCGTCGCTGCGGTTCGTGCGGTCGGCGGCGTAGTACGCGGGGGCGCCGCCGTGTGGGCCTACGGCTCCAGGACCACCTTGCCGACGGTGCCCCGGTTCTCCAGGGCGCGGTGGGCGGCGGCGGCCTCGGCGAGGGGGAAGCGGGTGACGGCCGGGGTGAGGCGGCCCGCGGCGGCCTCGGCGAGGGCGCGCAGTTCGAGGGTGCGGAGGGGGTCGGGGCCACCGGCCTTCTCCAGCATCACGGGGCCGAGGACCTGCTGGGACACGCCCTCTACGAGGTGGGGCCGGGCGTCGGAGCCGATGCCGTCGGCGGACCAGCCGAAGACCAGGTGCCGGCCGCCGGGCGCGAGCAGACCGAGGGCGTCGCGCGCGACGTCGCCGCCGACGCCGTCGAAGACCACGTTCACCCGGCCGCGGTAGCCGCCGAGCCGGTCGGCCCAGCCGGGGTCGGTGTAGTCGAGGACGAGATCGGCGCCGTTCGCCCGGACCCGGGCGACCTTCTCCGGGCCCCCGGCGAGCCCGATGACGACGGCGCCCGCGTTCTTGGCGTACTGCACGACCAGGGTGCCGATCCCGCCCGCGGCGGCCGGGACGAGCACGACGGAGGCGGGCGTCAGGTCCGCGAACTGGAGGATGCCGAGCGCGGTGCGTCCGGTGCCGATCATGGCTACGGCTTGGGCGGGGTCGAGGGTCCGGTTCGGAGCGCCTGGGGCGTCGGGGATCTCGGAGATCTCGGGGATTTCGTGCAGGCGGGTGACGTCGGCGGCGGCGAGTTCGGCGTAGCCGCCGGGGGCCATGCCGAGGTGGGTGACGACCCGCTTGCCGAGCCAGCTGCCGGGGACGCCCTCGCCGAGCGACTCGACGGTGCCTGCGACCTCGCGGCCGGGGATCGTGGGCAGGGTCGGGGGCTTGTGCACAGGGCCCTGGAAACCCGCCCGGAGGGCCGTGTCCAGCAGGTGCACACCGGCGGCGGCGACGGCGATCCGGACCTGGCCGGGGCCGGGCTCGGGGTCGTCGACCTTCTCGTAGGCGAGGTTCTCGGCGGGGCCGAAGGCGTGCAGGCGGATGGCGTGCATGGGTGTCTCCCGGGGCGTGGCGGCGATGGTGACGACGGTGGTGGGGGCAGCGGTGAGGCGGGCCGCTGTCCACTCTGGGACCTGAAGTTTGGTTGAGGTCAAGGGGGGGGGGGGGGGGGGAGGGGAGCCT
>LJCV01000189.1 GCA_001298575.1 Actinobacteria bacterium OK074 | reverse complement strand
CCCGCCGGCAGCCCAACAGCCCGACGACGCTGAGCCAAAGCATCCAAAAACGCGTTCGCCGCCGCATAATTCCCCTGCCCCGCCCCACCCAACACACCAGCCAACGACGAGAACACCACAAACGCCGCCAGATCCTGACCCCGCGTCAACTCATCCAGATTCACGGCCGCGTCCACCTTCGCCCGCAGAACCCGATCGACCTGGTCCGCGGTCAGAGACTCGACGGTGGCGTCGTCCAGCACACCCGCCGCATGGACGACCCCCGACAACCGCACCCCCTCCAACACACCGGCCAACGCACCCCGGTCCGCGGCGTCACAGGCCGCGAACCGCACCCGCGCCCCCAGCTCCGCGAATTCGGCAACCAACTCCCGTGCACCGACCGCCGTTTCCCCGCTCCGGCTCACCAACAGCAGATCCCGCACACCCCGCTCGGCCACCACATGCCGGGCCACCAACCGGCCCAACACCCCTGTACCGCCCGTGATCAGCACCGTCCCGTCGCCCAACTCCGAGGACGGAACGGTCAACACCACCTTGCCCACATGCCGGGCCTGGCTGACGAACCGGAACGCCTCCCGCACCCGCCGCACATCCCACACCCGCACCGGAAGCGGCACCAACTGACCTGACTCAAGCAGCCGGACGATCTCCCGCAACATCTCCTGAATACGATCCGGCCCCGCCTCCGCCAAATCGAAAGCCCGGTAAGCGATCCCCCGCTCCGCCAGCAAGCCGGCATCACGCACATCCGTCTTGCCCATCTCCACGAACCGGCCGCCCTCAGCCACCAGCCGCAGCGACGCGTCCACGAACTCACCCGCGAGCGAGTTCAGCACCACATCAACCCGCCCGAACGCAGCCTCGAAACCCACATCACGCGACGACGCGATCCGCTCAGCCGAAACGCCAAGACCCCTTACGGCATCCCACTTCGGCGCACTCGCCGTCGCGAACACCTCCGCACCCAAATACCGCGCCAACTGCACCGCAGCCATGCCCACCCCACCAGCCGCCGCATGCACCAACACCCGATCCCCAACCCCCACCCCACCCAAATCCACCAACGCGAAATAGGCAGTCGCAAACACCGCAGGAACAGAAGCAGCAGCCGCAAACGACCACCCATCAGGAACCCGCACCAACATCCGATGATCAGCCACCGCCACCGGACCAAACGCCCCCGTAAACAACCCCATCACCCGATCACCGGGCACCAACCCGTCTACTTCCGACCCGACCTCCAGAACAACCCCAGCGGCCTCGCCGCCCACCACGCCAACACCCGGATACATCCCCAACGACATCAACACATCGCGGAAATTCACCCCCGCCGCACGCACCGCAACGCGCACCTCACCCACGCCCAACGGACCAACCGCCTCCGGGGCCGGTACGAGGGCCAGGTCTTCGAGGGTTCCCGAAGCCGCCGCCTCGACCCGCCATGCGGTGGTGTCGACAGGCGGGGCCAGCGGGGCCGTGGGAGCTGTCCTGACCAGACGGGGTACGAGCACGGTGGCGCCGCGCAGGGCGAGTTCGGGCTCGTCGGTCGTGAGTGCGGCGGGCAGCGCGGCCACGGCTTCGGCCTCCGGGTCGTCCAGGTCGACCAGGACGAAGCGCCCGGGGTGCTCGGCCTGCGCCGACCGCAGCAGGCCACGGGCAGCGGCGTACGCCGGATCGTGGACGTCCGCCCCGTACTCGGTGGCGACCGCGCCCCGCGTGACGACGACCAGCCGCGAGGCGGCGAACCGCTCGTCGGCCAGCCAGTGTTGCACCAGGGCCAGCAGGTCGTTCGTGGCGTGGCGGGCGGCGGTGGCCAGGTCGGCGGCTGCCGGGCGGGGGGCGGTGCGGTCGAGCAGCACTACGGCAGGTGCCGGGGCCGGCAGGTCGTCCAGATCGTCGTATTCAGCGCATTCGACACCTTCGAGATACCCGCGGACGGAGGACGCGAGCGTCGACGTCAGGCCGTCGGGCACACCCAGTACGGCCCAGGCGGCGCCGTCGGTCGCAGCGTCCGTAGCCGGGATCGCGAAGGGGGTCCACTCGACGCGGAACAGGCTGTCGGGGTCGCCGCTCTTCCCGAGTCCCTGGGCCGCGACCGGCCGGGAGACCAGCGAACCGACCGTGGCGACCGGGTTTCCGGCGCCGTCGGCGACCTGCAAGGTGACGCCCTCGGGCCGGGCCGGCGACAGCCGTACCCGCAGCGTCGACGCGCCGGCCGCATGCACCGAGACGCCGGTCCAGGCGAAGGGCAGCAGGTTGCCCGCCGCCGGGTCCGTGGCGGCCTGGAGGGCGTTGACGTGCAGCGCGGCGTCGAGGAGCGCCGGGTGCAGAACGAACCGGGACGCCTCGCCCTCCGCGACGGCGGACTCGGGCAGTGCGACCTCGGCGTATACGTCGTCGCCCTGCCGCCAGGCGGCCCGCAGACCCTGGAAGACCGGACCGTACTCGTAGCCTGCCTCGGCCAGTCGCTCGTAGAGCCCCTCGGTCGGGATGACGTCCGCGCCCGGCGGGGGCCAGGCGGTCGGGTCCACGTCGGCGGTACCGGCGCCCGTCGTCAGGGTGCCGCTGGCGTGCCGGGTCCAGAGCGCGCCCGTCTCGTCGGGACGCGCGTGCACGGCGAACGTGCGGGTGCCGTCCTGATCGCCGTCCTGTACCTGTACCTGCACCTGCACAGCGCCGTCGACGGGCAGCACGAGCGGCGCTTCGAGGGTCAACTCCTCCAACACGTCACAACCGGTCTCGTCCCCGGCCCGCACCGCCAGCTCCACAAACGCCGTACCCGGCAGCAGTACCGTCCCGTGCACCGCGTGATCCGCCAGCCACGAATGCGACTTCAGCGACCACCGCCCGGTCAACACGACCTCGCCGCCCGGGAGATGCACCGCAGCACCAAGCAACGGATGCCCGGTACCGCCCAACCCCACAGCGCCCAGATCACCGCTGCTCGTGCCCGACTCCAGCCAGAACCGCTCCCGCTGGAAGGCATACGTCGGCAACTCCACCCGACGACCACCAGGCAGGACCGCCTTCCAATCCACCTCGACACCCTGGACGAACAACTCCGCCACCGAGGTCAAGAACCGCTCCAGACCACCCTCGTCCCGCCGCAGCGAACCCACCACCACCGCCGCACCATCCGCCGCTTCGACCGTCTCCTGCACCGCCGTCACCAACACCGGATGCGGACTCACCTCGACGAACGCGGCATAACCCTCTGCGCTCAACTCCCTTACCGCAGACTCCAGTTGGACGGTCTGGCGCAGGTTGCGGTACCAGTACCCGGCATCCAGACCCACGCCGTCGACGTAAGCGCCCTCCACCGTCGAGAAGAACGGCACCTCACCCCCGCTCGGAGCGATCGGACCCAGCACCTCCAACAACCGGGACTCCAACGCCTCCACATGCGCCGAATGCGACGCGTAGTCGACAGGAACCTGACGGCAGCGCACACCCTCCGAACGGCACCACTCCAACAGTTCAGCCAACGCATCCGCGTCACCCGAAACCACCGTCGCCGACGGCCCATTCACCGCAGCCACCGACAACCGACCCGACCACCGAACCAGCCCGCTCTCAACCTCAGCCACCGGCAACGCCACCGACGCCATCCCACCCCGACCAGCAATCCCCACAATCTCCCGCGACCGCAACGCCACCACCCGCGCCGCATCCCCCAACGACACCACACCCGCCACA
>LJCV01000198.1 GCA_001298575.1 Actinobacteria bacterium OK074 | reverse complement strand
GGGTGCGGGGGCACGCCGTGCGGGGCGGCGGGCGGGGCCGCCCCGGCCGGGGGCGGATCCGCCGGGGCCGGTGCCCGGTGCGGTGCGCGTGCCGTCGGCGCGGGGGAGTGGGACGGGCCGACGAGTTCCAGCGCCTCGCGTGCCGGGGCCTGCACGACATGGGGCGCGGCACTGCCGTCCGGACGCGGCGCCGACGGCTGGGACGGCGGCGCCGCGGTGGGCCCCGGCACGGACGGGTGCTGGACGGTCACGCAGCCGGAGAGAGCCGATACGGCGACGGTCACCAGGAGCGTTGCGGTGGTGGTCGTTCGATGCACCCGCGCAACTCTGCTGGTTTCGGACCGCGGTGGAACAGCGGACGGGCGCAGGATGCCCCGCACGGGTGATCGCTCGACCTCTTCGAGTGGTCCGCCCGGCCGCCGGTGACGCCGACCCGGCCGTCGGTTCAGGGTCCGGTTCAGTCGCCGGTGACGCCGTCAGGCTGTTGCTTCAGGGCCAGGTTCAGTCGCCGGTGGCGCCGTCGATCCGCTGCCGGATCAGGTCGGCGTGACCGTTGTGGCGCGCGTACTCCTCGATCATGTGGGTGTAGATCCAGCGCAGGTTGAAGATCTCGCCGGTACGCCGGTGTTTCCCCTTGGAGAGGTCGTCGAGGCCGAATCCGGCCGCGTTGCGCCGCGCGATCTCGATCTCGGCCCGCCAGGTGGTCTCCGCCTCCGCGAAGGTGTCGGACTCGGCCGGATGGAAGTCGCCGTCCCCGTCCTCGTCGGTGCAGTAGATCGCTCCGACGTCCTCACCGGCCAGGACCTTGCGGAACCAGCCCCGCTCCACCTCCGCCATGTGCCGCACCAGCCCCAGCAGGGACAGGTCGGACGGCGCCACCGACGCGGTCCTGAGCTGGGCCTCGTCCAGGCCCTCGCATTTCACGGCCAGGGTCTCGCGGTGGTAGTCGAGCCAGCCCTCCAGCATGTCGCGTTCGCCCGCGTCCACGGCCGGTTCGGTGCGCTTCGTTGTCGTCATGACCGGCATCCTCGCCCAAGGAGAGGGCCGCCCACCAACGCATTACGCGGGCCGGCTCCCCGCGCCCGCCCCCGCCGCTCCGTATGCTTCCGACCAGGCACGCCCCGGCACCCCGGCAACCTCAAGGAGACCCCCGTGAAAGTCGGCTGCATCGGGCTCGGTGACATCGCGGAGAAGGCGTATCTGCCGGTGCTCGGTACACGGCCCGGGCTCGAACTCCACCTGCACACCCGCACCCCCGCCACGCTCGCCCGCGTCGCCGACGGCCTCCACCTCCCCGAGGCCCAGCGCCACACCGACCTCGCCGCCCTGCTCGGCCAGGACCTCGACGCGGCCTTCGTGCACGCCCCGACCACCGCGCACCCCGGGATCGTCGAACAGCTCCTGACCGCGGGCGTGCCGACCTACGTCGACAAGCCGCTCGCCTACGAACTCGCCGACTCCGCGCGGCTGGTGCGGCTCGCCGAGGAGCGGAACGTCGGCCTCGCGGTCGGCTTCAACCGGCGCTACGCGCCCGGGTACGTGCAGTGCGCCGACCATCCGCGCGAGCTGATCCTGATGCAGAAGAACCGCGTCGGGCTGCCCGAGGACCCCCGCACGACGATCCTCGACGACTTCATCCACGTCGTCGACACACTGCGGTTTCTGGCGCCGGGCCCGGTCGACGACGTGACCGTACGGGCCCGGGTGGTCGACGGGCTGCTGCACCACGTCGTGCTCCAGCTCGCGGGGGACGGCTTCACCGCGCTCGGGGTCATGAACCGGCTCAGCGGTTCCGCCGAGGAGATCCTGGAGGTGTCCGGGCAGGACACCAAGCGCCAGGTGGTCAACCTCGCCGAGATCGTCGACCACAAGGGCCAGCCGACCGTGCGGCGGCGCGGCGACTGGGTGCCGGTGGCCCGGCAGCGGGGCATCGAGCAGGCGGTGTACGCCTTCCTCGACGCCGTCCGCGCCGGGAAGGTGCTCAGCGCCCGGGACGCACTGGCGACTCACGAACTGTGCGAGCGGGTGGTGACTGCGGTACGGCAGCCGTCGCCCGCCGCGCCCTGAGCACCCGTACGGCCTCGGCCGCGCCCAGCGCTGCGAGGATCAGCACCGCCGCGTGCACCACCCAGTCGCCGTACCGCACGTAGGGGGTGACCCCGTGGGCGACCGGGACGTCGTAGACCGCCGCGGTGTTCGCGTCGGTGCCGAGCCGGGGGCCGATGGCGGTGCCGTCGGGGCCGTAGACCGCGGAGACGCCGGTGAGCGTCGCGTGGACCATCGTGCGGCCGGTCTCGGCGGCGCGCAGGGCGCCCAGGGAGGCGTGCTGCGCGGGGGCCCAGCTGCTCTGGAAGCTCGACGTCGAGGACTGGCCGACGAGAACCTGGGCGCCGTCGGCGGCCAGATGGCGGCTCATGTCGGGGAACGCGGTCTCGAAGCAGATCAGCGGGCCGATCCTCAGCCCGTGCCCGACGTTCATCACGACCTGCTCGGTGCCGTGCCTGCGGTCCTCGCCGGCGGCCTTGCCGACGGAGGTCGCCCAGCCGAGCAGCGAACGGGCCGGTATGTACTCGCCGAACGGCACCAGCCGCATCTTGTCGTACCGGTCGCCGGTCAGGCCGTCGGCGCCCACGAGGACGGAACTCTTGTAGATGCCGGGGCGGTCGGCGCGCCGGGCGTCCACGTTCACCAGGATGTCCGCGCCGACCTGCCGGGAGAGCGCGGCGAGCCGTTTGGTCAGGTCGGGCCGCTTCGTGAGGTCGTACCCGACGCTGCTCTCGCCCCACACCACCAGGTCCACGTGGTGCCCGGCCAGCCCGCGGGTCAGCGCCGCCTCGCGGTCGAAGCGCCGCGTGATGCCGGCCTTCCCGTCGATCACCCCGGGCTGTACGACGGCGATGCGGACGTCTGCCTCGACGTCCGGGCGCGGCGACCACACCCACGCGGCGCCGGTCGCGGCGGCCGTGGCCACCAGCCCGGCCACCGCGGGCACCCGCGACTGCCGGACGCCGACCAGGACGGCGACGGCGGTGTTGACGCCCACGACCAGGAAGCTCAGCAGCCAGGTCCCGCCGACCGAGGCCAGCCGCAGCGCGGGCTGTACCTGCCACTGGGTGGCGCCCAGCAGCCCCCACGGCCCGCCCAACCCCTGCCAGGAGCGCACGAGTTCGACCATCAGCCAGCCCGAGGGCAGCACCACGAGCGCGGCGGCGATCCGGCCGCGCGAGGGCACCCCGGCCAGGAAGTGGCGCACCAGCACGCCCCAGGGCACCCACAGCGCGCCCAGCAGCGCGGCGAGCACGAACAGGAACACGTTCAGGCTCGGCAGCAGCCAGTGGTGCACGGCCACCATGAACCCGAACCCGCCCAGCCAGCCGTCGTACGCGGCCCGCTTCGCCGTCGGCGCCGAGCGCACCAGCAGCAGCCACGGCACCAGCGCGACGTACGCGAACCACCACAGGGAGGGGGCGGGAAAGGCGAGCATGGGCAGCGCCCCGGCCAGCACCGCGGCCGTGCCGCGCCAGAGGCGGGAGTCCCGCCAGTCCTGGGGCGGGCGCAGGGCCGACCTGGCGTCGCGCACGCGGGCGCGGTCCCCGTCGGCCGCGCGCCTGCTCGCCGGCAGGCGCGCGGCGAGCCAACCGCTGGGCGTCCTCATCTGGTGCTTCCCTTCCCGTCCCAGGTGTCGCGTGCCTCCAGTGTGCGGGCCGAAGACGATCTACGACAGGGGGTGTTCGGCCGGTCGGACCACGCGAGCCGGGGCGGGGCCGTCAGACCGGGTTCGGCAGGCGGCGCCACTTCTCCCGGACGACGACCTCGCGCACCCGCCAGCCGTCGTGCGTGCGCAGCAGCCGGAAGGCGTACCGGCCGCCGGCCACGAAGTCCGGTTCGGTGCCGGTGTCGGCGGGGGAGTCGTCGGGCCGGGCGAACCGCATCGGGTTGACGTAGTCGGCCTGGACGTGGGCGGTGTCGCCGACGTCCTGGTCGAGGCGGTCGAAGCGGACGAGCCGGTTGACGATCAGATGCTGGCGCATCACGAACAGCCGCATGCTCTCCGCGAGCCACCCGGCGACCTGCTCGGTGTC
Source organism: Actinobacteria bacterium OK074 (assembly GCA_001298575.1). Taxonomy (GTDB): domain Bacteria; phylum Actinomycetota; class Actinomycetes; order Streptomycetales; family Streptomycetaceae; genus Streptomyces. The sequence continues at coordinate 79,846 of LJCV01000198.1, read as the reverse complement.
CCCCTCGATCCCGCCCGCCGAACGGTAGTCCGCCCGCCCGTCCACGGTGAACAGCCGCCGGTACGCCGTCCAGTCCCCGTCGTCGACGGCCGTCGCGTACTCGGTCACGAGCCCGTCGACGGCGAACTGGTCCATCACGGACGCGTGCTCACTGCGCTGTGTCATCGGGTCAGTCTTGGGGACGGGGGCCGTCCGGCCAAGAGGTGTGCGGCGTGTCGCGGGCCGGGGCGCACGGGTCGCGACGGGGGCGTGCATCGCCGTTCGGGGGCGCGAAGGGGGTGAACGCGCGGGGGCCGTAGGGTGATCACGCGCGATCAGCATCACCCGAGGAGGCGTTCATGGCTCGTCCCGTCACCGTTGTCACCGGCGGCAGCCGGGGGATCGGGGCCGCGACCTGCGCGCGGCTCGCGGCCGACGGGCACGACGTGGTCGTCGGGTACGTCAGCGACGGCGCCGCCGCCGAGTGGACCGCGACCGCGGTGCGCGCGGCCGGGGCGCGCTGTGTGACCGTGCGCGCGGACAGCTCCGTCGAGGCGGACGTGGACCGGCTGTTCGAGACCGCGGCGGACCGGCTCGGGCCGGTGACCGGGCTGGTGAACAACGCCGGGGTGACCGGGCCGCTGGGCCGGCTCGCGGACACCGACCCGGCCGATCTGCGCAGAGTCGTCGAGGTCAACCTCGTGGGCACGCTGCTGTGTTCGCGCCGGGCCGCCCAGGTCATGTCGGCGTGGGGCGGCGGCGCCATCGTGAACGTGTCGTCCGGGGCGGCCACGCTCGGCAGCCCGGGCGAGTTCGTGCACTACGCGGCCAGCAAGGCGGCGGTCGACACGCTGACCATGGGGCTCGCCAAGGAACTCGGCCCGGACGGCATCCGGGTCAACGCGGTCGCGCCCGGGCTGGTCGACACGGACATGCACACGACGATGGGCGACCCCGACCGCCCCGAACGCATGATCCCCACCATCCCGATGCGGCGCGCGGGCAAGGCGGAGGAGATCGCCGCCGCCATCGCCTGGCTGCTGTCCCCGGACGCCTCGTACACGACGGGCGCCGTTCTGAGGGTGGCCGGTGGGCGGTGACGGGGTGCGCCGCCGGCCCCTCGGCAACGGCGCGGGGGTCCGCAGGCTTCCCGAGCCCGCTCCGGCCGACGGCGGCGGGCTCGTCGTCTTCCTCAACGGCACGACCAGCTCCGGCAAGTCGAGCATCGCGCGGGAGCTGCTGAAGATCGTCGACGAGCCGTACTTCCATCTGCCGGTCGACGCCTTCCACGCGATGCGGTCGGCGCCCGAGCCGACCGGCGACGACCTCGCCGCGATGCTGCACCGGACCTGGCGGGGTTACCACCGCGCGGTCGCGGGCATGGCCGCCGCGGGCAACAACATCGTCGTCGACCACGTGTTGAGCGAGGAATGGCGGCTGCGGGACTGCCTGGCGCTGTTCGTGCCGCGGGACGTGGTCCTGGTCGGCGTGCACTGCCCGCGCGCGGAACTCGAACGCCGCGAACGGGCCCGCGGCGACCGCCCCGAGGGCCTGGCCGTACGGCAGTTGGAGCGGGTGCACGCGCACGGGATGTACGACCTGGAGGTCGACACCGCGCGGCTGGACCCGGCCGAATGCGCCCGGCGCGTCAAGGAGTTCATCGCGCGACGGCCGCGACCCACCGCGTTCGAGCGGATGTCGGCCGACGGCTGGGCCCCGCGGGTGGGTTGAGCGCTGCCCCCGTCGCCGCGCTCGGTAACGCCCCGCAGGACTCGCTCAGGCCGCCGTGACAACCCCGTCGCGTATCGCCTTCGCCCACTCCACGACCAACAGCTCGTACTCCTCGCGCTCCTGGGCCGACAAGGAGCCGCCCGCGCGCAGCCAGAGGGCGCGGATGCGGTCGTTCAAGTCGTCGGCGGAACGCACGGAACCAAGGGTCATGGTCGAGTTGGGGGACATGCGCACAAGCGTAGGGGCAAGGACTGACAGCGCGCTACCACACGGCTACCCAGGCCGTATGCGGTTGGTCACGGTCGCCGTGCGGGTGCCGCCGTCGTCAGCCCGCCGACTCCGCCGCGTGCGGGCTCAGTACGCCCGCGGTGACGAGCGCGATGATGACGATGCCGAGCGCGATCCGGTACCAGACGAACGGCATGAACGACTTGGAGGAGATGAACTTCATGAACCACGTGATGACCGCGAAGCCGGACAGGAACGCGATCACCGTCGCGAAGATCGTCGGCCCCCACGCCACGTGCCCGGTCTCCAGCGCGTCCTTCGTCTCGAACACGCCCGACGCCAGCACCGCCGGAATCGCCAGCAGGAACGAGTAGCGCGCCGCCGCCTCGCGCTTGTAGCCGAGGAACAGGCCGCCGCTGATCGTGGCCCCGGAGCGGGAGACGCCCGGGATCAGGGCCATGGCCTGGCAGGCGCCGAAGACGAGACCGTCCTTGACGTTCAGGTCCTGGAGCGTCTTGCGCTGCTTGGGCGCCCGGTGCCGCCCGCCCGTCTCGTCGCGGGCCGCGAGCCGGTCCGCCGTGCCGAGGATCACACCCATCACGATCAGCATCGTCGCGGTGATCCGCAGATCCCGGAACGGCCCCTCGATCTGGTCCTTGAGCGTCAGCCCCAGCAGTCCGATCGGGATCGAGCCGACGATGACCAGCCAGCCCATCCGCGCGTCGTGGTCGCCCCGCATCTCCTTGTTCACCAGGGAGCGGAACCACGCCGAGACGATGTTCGCGATGTCCTTGCGGAAGTAGATCAGTACCGCGGACTCCGTGCCGATCTGCGTGATCGCCGTGAAGGCCGCCCCCGGGTCCTCCCAGCCCGCGAAGGCCGCGGTCAGCCGCAGGTGCGCGCTGGAGGACACGGGGAGGAATTCGGTCAGCCCCTGGACGAGCCCGAGGATGAGGGATTCAAACCAAGTCATGGGAGATGCGGAGTCCAAGCGCTCAACGGCGGGTGCGGGAACAGGGCGGAGAACGACGGCGTACGGCGCCGGGTGCACGACGGACGTACACCAAGGACCGCGGTACGCACCCGTACGCGCGGTGATCGCCCATGTGTGGACTGGCAGCGTAGCGTCCCGGAACGACAGCCCCGGCACAGGGGTTTCCCGGCCGGCGGCCGACGTGGCCGGCGCGCGTCCGGGGGACTCCGGGCCCGGGGTGTTGACCGGCCGCTTCGACGACGCATACGTTGATGCCTCGGAGAAAGCGCTTGCTGTCGCCGGGGGCACCGGAGTCACACGCGTTGGCCCACGTCAGACACCGCGTCCGATGGAGTGCTGATCACGTACATGTCCACATCCTCCACGGGTCCCGAAGCCAGGTCCGCCACGGGTTCCGACACCACCTCCGCCACCGGGGCCGCCGCGCGCCCGGCCCCGCTCAAGGGCCGCCGCATCCGCGCCGCCCTCATCGGCGCCGGGGCCATCGCGAGCGACAGCCACCTGCCCGCGCTGCAACGGCTCGCCGCCGAGGGCGAGACCGAGATCGTCGCCGTCGTCGACATCAACGCCGACGCGGCCAAGCGGCTGTGCGCCGACAACGACATCCCGCACGCCTACACCGACCTCGACCGGATGCTCGCGGAGCAGCGGCCCGACCTGGTCAGCGTCTGCACCCCGCCCACCCTGCACCGCGAGCAGTCCATCGCCGCGCTGCGCGCCGGGTCCTGGGTGCTGTGCGAGAAGCCGCCGGTCCCCACCCTCGCCGACTACGCCGCCGTCGAGGCCGCGGAGAACACCGACGGCGGCCCGTACGCGGCGATCGTCTTCCAGCACCGCTTCGGCTCGGCTACCAGCCACGTCAAGCGGCTGCTGGCCGAGGGCGCCCTGGGCCGCCCGCTGGTCGCGCACTGCCAGACCACCTGGTACCGCAACGCCGACTACTACGCCGTACCGTGGCGCGGTCGCTGGCAGACCGAGGGCGGCGGGCCCGCGATGGGGCACGGCATCCACCAGATGGACCTGCTGCTCGAACTCCTCGGCCCCTGGAGCGAGGTGCGGGCCATGGCCGCGCGCCTGGTGCACGACGTGGAGACCGAGGACGTCTCCACCGCCCTCCTGCGCTTCGAGGGCGGTGCCTTGGCCACCGTCGTCAACAGCGTCCTCAGCCCCGACGAGGTCAGCCGCATCCGCATCGACTGCGAGCGCGCCACCGTCGAACTCGTCCACCTCTACGGCCACGGCAACGACAACTGGACCATCACCCCGGCCCCCGGTGTGCCCGCCGAAGAGGCCGCCCGCTGGCGGGACTTCGGCCCGGACGTGCCCAGCTCGCACCTCGCGCAACTGCGCGAACTGGTGGCCAGCATGCGCGCGGGTGAACGGCCGCGCAGCAGCGGCGCCGACGGCCGCACCAGCCTCGAACTGATCACCGCGCTGTACAAGTCGGCGTTCACGGACACCACCGTGCACGCCGGTGACATCGGCCCCGAGGACCCCTACTACACGGCGTTGCACGGCGGCGCCCCCGGCTGGGCACCGCGGCCGGCCGCCACCGGCGAGGAGGCATCGGCATGACCGCGTCCGCGAAGAGCCCGGCCGTACGGATCACCCACGCGCACGGCGACCGCATCACGTTCACCGAACCGGCCACCGGCGTCGAACTGTTCGCCTACGTCTACGCCCCCGAGGCCGCGTGGGAGGCGCCCAAGCCGTACCTCCACCCGATCCGGACCCTCGCCGGTGACGTCGTCACCGACTACCGGCCCAACGACCATCGCTGGCACAAGGGCCTCCAGCTGACCGCCTCGCACCTGTCGGGCCAGAACCTGTGGGGCGGCAACTGCTACGTCCACGGCGAGGGCTACCTCGAACTGCCCGAGCGCGTCGGGTCGATGGCGCACGTCGCCTTCGACGAGGTCGGCGCGGACGGCGACGGTGCGGTCGTCGCCGAACGGCTCACCTGGCACCCGTACACGGGCGAACTGTGGGCCGACGAGGAGCGCCGCATCGAGGTGCACGACATCGATGTCGCCGCCAAGTCCTGGGCGCTGACCTGGACTTCGGCCATCACCAACCGCCGTGACGAACCACTGGTGTTCGGCAGCCCGACCACCGCGGGGCGCGAACTGGCCGGTTACACGGGCCTGTTCTGGCGCGGCCCGCGCGCCTTCCGGGACGGCCGCATCCTCGGCCCCGACAGCGAGGGGCCGGACCTCATGGGCCGGCAGGCGCCCTGGCTCGCCTACTCGGGCACGCACGACGGCACCGACGGCCAGGCCACCCTCGTCTTCGAGCACGCGCCCGAGAACGACCACACCGGCGCCCAAGGCGCCCACCCCGCCCACTGGTTCGTCCGCAACGAACCCTTCGCCGCCGTCGCCCCCTCCTGGGCCTTCTACGACGAGTTCGAACTCGCGCCCGGCGATACCCTCACCCGCCGCTACCGGATCGTGGTGGCCGACGGGGCGTGGGAGCGCGAGGAAGTCGCCAAGTACCTGGAGGCGCACCCGTGGTGACCCCCGCCGCGACCTTCACCGGCCTGCCCGGCGGCGTCGCCGTCTCGCACCTGTCGGTCTACGACTGGCCCGCCGTCGACGGCGTCTGCGGTGGAACTCCCCATATGCACCTGACCTGTTCGGAGGCGTACGTCGTCACCGGCGGGCGCGGCGCGGTACAGACGCTGACCACGTCCGGGTACGAGGTCACGCCGCTGGCGGCCGGCACGGTCGCCTGGTTCGCGCCCGGCACGATCCACCGGCTGGTCAACGAGGACGATCTGCGCATCACCGTGCTCATGCAGAACAGCGGGCTGCCCGAGGCGGGGGACGCGGTGCTGACCCTGCCGCCGGAGTACCTGGTGTCCCCGGAGGCGTACGCGGCTGTGACCGTGATTCCGGCGGACGCGCCCGAGGTTGAGCGGGAGCGGGTTGCCCGGGGTCGGCGGGATTTGGCGCTGGAGGGGTATCTTGCGCTGCGCGCGGCTGAGGGGCCGGAGGCGTTGGCCGCGTTTCATCGGGCCGCTGCGGCTCTTGTGCGGCCTCGGCTCGGTGAGTGGCATGAGCGCTGGGAGCGGGGGGCTGCGGCTGCGGCTGCCACCACGGGGGAGCAGTTGTCGCGGCTGGAGCGGGGGGATGTGTCTTACCTTGCCGATGCTGTGGTGACGGCTCAGCAGCCCGCTGCTTATGGGAAGTTCGGGATGTGTGGGCGGCTGGACGTTTACTGAGGGTGTTCTTCGTCTGCGGCTGCGTCGTGGCTGGTCGCGCCCGCGCGGCGGAGCCGCAGAATGTCATAGCCCCGCGCCCCTAAAAGCTAGGGGCGCGGGTTGCGTTCTAAGCGTGCCCACCCGCGCTGCTGTGGATGACGGCTAAGCCGTGATCGGGCCCCTGACGGTCCAACCCGGCGCCTGCGGATGTGCCGTCAAGTCCTCGTGTCGGACCGGCTTTCCGCAGGCCGTGCAGGTGACCACGGCCACCAGTTCGTTGCCGCAGGTGTGTTCGATCGCCATCGGCAGGTCGGTGCCGCCGCGGACGTGTTTGTCGCCCCATTCCTTGAGGGTCATCAGGACCGGTTCCAGTTCCAGGCCCGCTTCGGTCGGGTGGTACTCGAAGCGCTGGGGGCGGTCGCTGTAGGCGCGTTTCTTCAGGATGCCCGCGTCCACCAGGCGGCGCAGACGTGTGGCCAGGACGTCCCTCGGTGCGCCCGTGTTGCGGACCAGTTGGTCGAAGCGTCCGTTGCCGAGGCAGACCTCGCGCAGGACGAGCAGGGAGTACTTCTCGCCCACGAGCGCCAGGGTGTCGGCGATCGAGCAGGGGCGGGGGTCCGTGGTGGCCATGGGGCAAGTCTAGGGGAGGGTTTGATTTTCCAACTCACCTGGCTATGGTGAGTTTGGATTTCCTACTCACTGGTATCCGCCCCGTAGGGCAAGGAGGCCCGCACCATGCGTGACGCCGTGATCGTCGAAGCCGTACGCACGCCCGTCGGCAAGGGGAAGCCGAGCGGCGCCCTGGCCCACGTCCATCCCGTCGAACTGCTCGCGCACACCCTGCGTGCCCTCGTCGAGCGGTCCGGTATCGATCCCGCGCTCGTGGACGACGTCATCGGCGGCACCGTCACCCAGGTCGGTGAGCAGGCCGTGAACATCACCCGGCAGGCCGTGCTGTCGGCGGGTTTCCCCGAGGCGGTGCCCGCGACCACGGTGGACCGGCAGTGCGGCTCCTCGCAGCAGGCCGTGCACTTCGCCGCGCAGGGGGTGATCTCCGGGGCGTACGACATCGCCATCGCCTGCGGGGTGGAGTCCATGGGGCGGGTGCCCATGGGGTCGGCCGTGCTGCCCGGCAGCGACCCCTTCGGGCCCGGGGTCGCCGCGCGCTACCCGGAGGGGCTGATACCGCAGGGCATCAGCGCCGAACTCATCGCCGCCAAGTGGTCGTTGACGCGCGAGGAGATGGACGCCTACGCGGTGACCTCGCACCGCCGGGCCGCCGCGGCCTGGGAGGGCGGCCTGTTCGACGCCGAGACGGCACCGCTGGCGGGGCTCGCCCGCGACGAGTGCGTCCGGCCCGGCAGCACGCCCGAGATCCTCGCCGGGCTCAAGTCCGCCTACTACGACCCCGGTTACGCCGAGCGGTTCCCGCAGATCGAGTGGCAGGTCACCGCCGGGAACGCGAGCCCGATCAACGACGGCGCCTCGGCCGTGCTCGTCATGGCGGCCGAGACCGCGGCCCGGCTCGGCCTGCGTCCGCTGGCCCGGCTGCACAGCTTCGCGGTCACCGGGTCCGATCCGCTGCTGATGCTCATGGGCGTCGTCCCGGCCACCGAGAAGGTGTTGCGCCGGGCGGGGCTCACCCTCGACGACATCGACCTGTTCGAGATCAACGAGGCGTTCGCCGCCGTGGTCCTCGCCTGGCAGCAGGAGACCGGCGCAGATCTCGCCAAGGTCAACGTGCACGGCGGCGCCGTCGCGATCGGCCATCCGCTCGGCGCGAGCGGCACCCGGCTCACGACCACCCTCGTGCACGCCCTACGCGCGCGTGGCGCCCGATTCGGGCTTCAGACGATGTGCGAGGCGGGCGGCCTCGCCAACGCGATGATCGTGGAGGCTCTCTGACGGCCGAGGCCCCCCTCCCGGACTGCCGGCGGCTCAGTGGCCGCGCAGCCGGTGCCGCTTGCGCCACGCCACCACCGTGCCCAGCAGGGCCGGGACGGCGATGAAGGCCATGGCGATCAGGAACGCGGGCGAGGTCGGTGACGAGGCGCGGGCGCCCGCGACGACGTACGCGGCGGTGTTCGGGACCGAACCGAGCGCCGTCGCCAGGAGGAAGGGCGTCCAGCGCATCCGGGAGACGGCCGCGCAGTAGTTGGCCGCCCAGAACGGCACCCCGGGGAAGAGCCGGGCCGCCATCATCGAGCGGAAGGCGTGGCGGCTGAGCTGGCCGTCCGCCGCCTTCAGCCAGCGACCGCGCAGCAGCGGGCGCAGCGCGTCCTGGCCCAGCACCCGGCCGAGCCCGAACGCGATGCCGGCGCCCAGGACCGTACCCCCGAGCGCGGCCCCCGTGCCCAGCTGCGAGCCGAAGAGGGCGCCCGCGGCCAGGTTCAGCAGGGGGCGCGGCACGAACGCGACCGTGCACAGCCCGTACGCCGCCGCGAAGGCCACCGCCGCGGCGGCGCCCCCGAGCTGGGGTGGCCAGCCGTCGGCGAGCAGCCGCTGTGGCTGGAACGCGAGCACGCAGCCCGCCGCGGCGACGAGCAGCGCGACCAGCAGCGCCAGCCGGGACCAGGGCGAGAGCAGCACTCTCGTGCACCGGGAGGTGAGACCGGCCGGTGCGGCGGCGAGGGCGGCGGGTCCGTCCAGGGCCGCCGAGAAGCCGAGGGCGCCGACGGTGACCGTCGTGGGACCCAGCTCAGTGGCGGTGGCCCGGGGAGAGGCCGTGGCGGTGCCCCCAGAGCGGGTGGTGGCATCGAGCATCCGGCGACAGTAGCCGACCGGGGTGTGTGATCGCCGTATGGTTCGTCTCACCCGGGTTACGGAACCTGTGGATCACCCCGGAATCGCGCGTGGTCCACGCGCGTGTGCGCCCACACGGGCGACCGGCGGAAAACCATTCGACGCGGGCCGGTGCATCGGCGATGATCGACGACATGTTCCGGTACGCATTCGCCCTCGCCGCATCCGCAGTCGCGGATGCTCCGAAGGCTGCCGTGCCGGTGTTCCTGGCCGCTGCCGACGGCGCCCGAAGCTGACCCTTCCCGGATTGTCCGGCGGACCCCGCAGGGGGAGGGTCGGGAAGTCCTCGGGGTCCCCGTCCCGGCCGGAAATCTCCTGGAGCCGGGGCCATTTCTCGGACGTACTGACCAAACGGTACGGAGAGGCTTCGAGGTACAGCCATGCCCAAGACGGCATACGTGCGCACCAAGCCGCACCTGAACATCGGCACCATGGGCCACGTCGACCACGGCAAGACCACCCTGACCGCCGCCATCACCAAGGTCCTCGCCGAGCGCGGCAGCGGCAGCACCACCGAATACGTTTCGTTCGACCGTATCGACCGCGCCCCGGAGGAGGCCGCGCGCGGCATCACCATCAACATCGCGCACGTCGAGTACGAGACCGACACCCGGCACTACGCGCACGTGGACATGCCGGGCCACGCCGACTACGTCAAGAACATGGTCACCGGGGCCGCGCAGCTCGACGGGGCGATCCTCGTCGTCTCCGCGCTCGACGGGATCATGCCGCAGACCGCCGAGCACGTGCTGCTCGCCCGGCAGGTCGGCGTGAACCACATCGTCGTCGCGCTGAACAAGGCCGACGCCGTCGACGACGGCGAGGACGCTGTGCTGACGGACCTCGTCGAGCTGGAGATCCGCGAACTGCTCACCGCGCAGGGGTATCCGGGCGACGCCGTACCGGTCGTACGGGTGTCCGGGCTCAAGGCGCTGGAGGGCGACCCGCGGTGGACGGAGGCGATCGGCGCGCTGCTCGACGCGGTGGACACGTACGTGCCCATGCCCGAGCGGTACGTGGACGCGCCGTTCCTGCTGCCGGTGGAGAACGTGCTCACCATCACCGGCCGCGGCACGGTCGTCACGGGCGCGGTCGAGCGCGGCACCGTGCACGTCGGCGACCGTGTCGACGTGCTCGGCGCCGGCGTCGAGACCGTCGTCACCGGCCTGGAGACCTTCGGCAAGCCGATGGACGAGGCGCAGGCCGGGGACAACGTGGCGCTCCTGCTGCGGGGCGTGCCACGCGACGCGGTGCGGCGCGGGCACGTCGTCGCGGCGCCCGGGAGCGTGGTGCCCAGCCGGCGGTTCACGGCGCGGGTGTACGTGCTGTCCGCGCGTGAGGGCGGGCGTACGACGGCGGTGGCCACCGGGTACCGGCCGCAGTTCTACATCCGTACGGCGGATGTGGTGGGGGATGTCGACCTCGGGGAGACGGGCGTGGTTCGGCCCGGGGACACGGTCGACATGACTGTGGAACTGGGGCGGGATGTTCCGTTGGAGGCGGGGTTGGGGTTCGCCATTCGTGAGGGTGGGCGGACGGTTGGGGCGGGGACGGTTACCTCTGTGGGGTGACGGTTTCTGGGGGTGGGGGACTGCGGGCCGTGTGTGGCTGGTCGCGCAGTTCCCCGCGCCCCTTGCAGGGGGCGTTGTTCTCCTGCCCTTACTAGGCGCTGTTTTTTGGGGTCGGCAGAATGGTGGCGTGAACGAAGCCATCCCCGTTACCCGGTCCGTTGATCACGGGACCGCCAAGCTCATGCCCGATGTCGACCGGGAGCGGGCCTGGCTGCTGACCGTCGACGGGGCGCCGCAGTCGTACGTCGACCTCGACGCGCCGACGCATCTGGAGTTCGAGTACGTGCGCCGGCTCGGGCACGTGCTGGACGCCGTCGTGGCACCGGGGCGGGCGCTGGACCTCGTGCACCTGGGCGGGGGCGCGCTCACGCTGCCCCGGTACGCCGCCGCCACCCGGCCCGGTTCGCGGCAGGCCGTGGTCGACGTCGACCACGGCCTCCTCGACCTGGTCGCGGAGCACCTTCCCGTGCCCGCCGACGCGGGCATCGCGCTGCACCCGGCCGATGCCCGCGTCTGGCTGGACGCCGCCGCCCCCGACTCCCCCGACGTACTGATCGCCGACGTGTTCGGTGGCTCCCGCATCCCCGCCCACCTCACGACGGTGGCGTACGCGCGGGCCGCCGAACGCGTGCTGCGCGCCGACGGCGTCTACCTCGCCAACCTCGCGGACTCCGCGCCCTTCGCCTTCGTACGGTCCCAACTGGCCACCTTCGCCACGGTGTTCGAGGAGCTGGCGCTGATCGCCGAACCGGGCGTCCTGCGCGGACGCCGCTTCGGCAACGCCGTCCTGCTCGCCGCGCACCGCCCGCTGGACACCGCCGCCCTGGCCCGCCGTACGGCCGCGGACGCGTTTCCCGCCCGGGTCGAACACGGGGCCGCGCTGCGGAAGTTCATCGGCGACGCCCGGCCCGTACGGGACGAGGACGCCGTGCCGTCGCCCGTGCCGCCCTCGGGGGCCTTCGGGATCGGCTGAGTCTGGCCAGGAATCGCTACTCGTGGGTAACATGCCCGCATGAGCGCAGACCAGAAGTCGATCGGCGAGATGCTCGTCGCGACCGTGCCGATGACCAGGACCCTCAACCTGGAGTTCCTGGAGACCTCGCCGGAGCGGGCCGTGGTGACCCTGCCGGACCAGGGCGAGTTCCACAACCACGTCGGCGGCCCGCACGCCGGCGCGCTGTTCTCCCTGGGGGAGTCGGCGAGCGGCGCCGTCGTCCTGGCCGCCTTCGGAGAGCAGCTCTCGCGTGCGGTGCCCCTCGCGGTGAATGCCGAGATCGCCTACAAGAAGCTCGCCAAGGGCACGGTCACCGCCACGGCCACGCTGGGCCGCCCGGTCGCCGAGGTCATCACCGAACTCGACGCGGGCACCCGCCCCGAGTTCCCGGTCTCCGTCGCCATCAGCCGGGCGGACGGCGCGGTGACGGCGGAGATGACGGTGGTGTGGACTCTGCGGCCGAGCGGCTGAACGAGGTCGTGGGACCGCTGGGGCCCGTTCTCGCCAGGGGGTGAGCGGGCCCACCGGAACCGGGCCCGCCCGTCGGTTCTTCGGGGCGCGGGGCCGCGAGATCGTGCGGCTTCGCCGCGTGGGCGCGAACAACCCCCACGCACCCGCAGCCGAAGAACCGCCCCTCAGAACCGCAGATACCGACTGACGGCAGCCGCGTTCACCGTCCGAACCCCCAGCCTCTCCCCCCGGTTCCCGTTGAACGCACTGCGGAAGTTGTACTCGTACACGGTCACCCGCTCCCCCCGCACCTCCGCCACGTACGCCACATGCCCCAACGCCCCCGCACCCCCCGTCCAGGGATCCCACTGCGCGATGTCCCCGACGTGCGGCACCGTGCTGGAGGCGGTCCCGTGCCAGCGTCCCGCATCGCCGAGGAAGTCGGCGGACTTCGCGGTGACCCGCCCGCCCGCGCGGAGCGCCCACGCCGCGAAGGACGCGCACGAGCGTTTGTAGTACCCGTGGCCGTCGGAGGTGTGGATGTCCGTGGCGTTCTTCCAGGGGTAGTCCGCGGGGTCGATGACGGTGACGGACGTCACCGACGTCGACCCGGGAGCGCCTTCCGGGGTGTCGGCCGGGGACGCGGACGCGGGGTTGACGACGGTGACCGTGGGCGGGCGGTCCGTGGGGGCGGGCACGGCGTGGCCCGTGGAGCCGAAGAGGGCCAGTGCGGCCGTGGCCGTCACTCCGGCGGCCACCACCCGCGGCCACTTCCTCGACGTGCGCCTGTGCATGGGGGGTCGGGTCCCTTCCCGAGGGCTTGCGGCGGTCACTCCCGTCCGGCTCCGATCAACGTGCGTACCTCGAACTCCTCGTAGGCGGCGTCGTCCTGACGCCCGCTCAGCACACTGCCCAGCCAGCCGAACAAGAAGCCCGCCGGGATGGAGACGATGCCGGGGTTCTGCAGCGGGAACCACGCGAAGTCCGCGTCGGGGTAGATCGAGGTGGGCGTCGAGGACACCACCGGGGAGAACACGACCAGGAGGACGGAGCACAGCAGCCCGCCGTAGAGGCCGAACAGCGCGCCCCGGGCGGTGAAGCGCCGCCAGAACAGGCTGTAGAGCAGCGCGGGCAGGATCGCGGAGGCGGCGATGGCGAAGGCCAGGAACGCGAGGGTGGCGGTGCTGATCTCCCAGGACAGCAGGGAGAGCGCCATGCCGAGGACGCCGATGACGACCCCGCCGAGGCGCGCCACGACCAGTTCCTCCGACTGGCTCGCGCGGCCCTTGCGCAGGACCTGCCCGTAGAGGTCGTGCGCGAGCGAGGAGGCCGCGGCGAGGGTGAGGCCGGCCGCGACCGCCAGCAGGGTGACGAAGGCCAGGCTGGAGATGAGGGCGGTGAGGATGCCACCGCCCAGCGACCGGGCGAGCAACAGGACGGCCGCGTCGCCCTTGGGGTCGACCGAGGTGATGGCGCCGCGGCCGAGGATGGCGGTGGCGCCGAGGCCGAGGATGCCCGCGGCCAGGCAGACGAAGCCGACCAGGCCGACGGACCAGACGACGGAGGCGCGCAGGACCCTGGTCCGGCGCGGGGCGAGCAGCCGCATCGCCACGTGGGGGAGGGCCGCGAGGCCGAGCACGATGGCCAGTTGGAGGCTGAAGAAGTCCAGCTTGCTGGTGGTGCCGCCGCCGTAGCGCAGGCCCGACTCCAGGAACCGCTGTCCGACTCCGCTGTTGTCGGCGGCGGCGGTCAGCAGGGCGTTGACGTTCCAGTCGAAGTGGTGCAGGACCATCACGGCGGTGATCGCCACGCCCGCCACCAGCATCACGGCCTTCGCGATCTGGACGAAGGTCGCGCCGGGCATCCCGCCCAGCGAGGCGTACATCACGACGATCACACCGATGACGACGACGCACATCGTCCGGGTGGCGGTGCTGGGCTCTCCGATGAACTGCGTCAACAGGGCGACGCTGCCGATGAGTTGGGCCACCAGGTAGAGCGTGGTGACGGCCAGGACGCACACGGAGAGCGCGAGGCGCACGGGGCGCGCCTGCCGGGGCAGCCGCAGCGCGAGCGTGTCGCCGAGCGTGAACGAGCCCGAGTTGCGCAGGGGTTCGGCGATCACGAGGATCACCATCAGCCAGGCCACGGCCGTGCCGCCCAGGTAGAGCAGGCCGTCGTAGCCGGTGAGCGCCACAAGTCCCGTACTGCCCAGGAGGGTTGCCGCCGACAGGTAGTCGCCGCACATCGCCAGGCCGTTGCGCAGCGGCGACATGTCCCGGTTGCCGAGGTAGAACTCGCTCAGTTCGTCGCGGTGCGGGGCCGTCAGGAGCGCGGCGAACAGGGTGACGACGACCACCGACAGGAAGAGCACGAAAGTGAGTTGGAGGGAGAAGGTGTCGATGACGCCGTCGGCGAGTGCGCGGGGGGCGCCGCCGGGTGCTGCGGTGTCGATGACGCGGGGGGTCGCGGAGGCTGTCGTCACCATGAGCGGTACCGCCTTGGCTGCTGCGTGCGGCCGTGGCCCGGGTTCGTGCGCAGAATCGGCCGGGGCGGCCTCGGGGACGTCTTCCGGTCCGGCTCCTCGAAGCGGGTGCGCAGGCGGTGTGCGACCGGGTCGACCCGGCGGCGCATGTGCCGGCCGTGCCGCCAGGCGACCAGCGCCATGACGGCGAACTGCGCGAGCCCGAGCGCCAGACCGAGCGTCATGCGGCCGGCCAGCCGGTGGTTCATGACCTCCGCGGCGAAGCTCGACAGCAGGACGTAGGCCAGGAAGCCGCCGACGGCCAGGACCGCGACCCGGGCCCCGAACGACCTCTGGGCGGACCGCAGGGCGGCGAACTCGGGGTCGGTGCGGATCGACCGTGCCGTCGCGCGCCACACCGCGTCGGGCGAGGGCGGCTCCGCCTGCTGCTCCCGGTACGGGCGGAAGACGTCCGGGGGCCGGGAGGCCGCGGTCCGGGCGTCCGGGTATGCGCTGTCCGGGTACGTGCCGTCCGAGTACGAGCTGTCCTGGGGAGTGAAGTGTCTGAACACGGGCGCACCTTCTTTGTGCTGCTTTGGACCGCACGCCCGGTCGCTGCGATGAGTGCGGCATTCCGTTTCTACGCGGAAAGATGTGAGCGGTGATCAGCTTTCCGCCGGGGACGGATCGTGAACGCCATTCGCATATGTCGACCGGATAATTGTGCGGACTTTGTGGGGGGTTCGTGATGCCCTTGGTCGGGGCTGATCCCGGGCGTCGAAGCGGCCCCTGCCCGGGATGGCGGCTGGGTTGGAAGCGGAGTATTGCAGCGTAGCCATTCAACAATCAACTGTGTGCGGGAAATGGCGATCCGGCCTGTCTCGGCCGTGTATTTCGGCCGGGCCGGAGGCGTGACGGTGGGCCGGTCGGCGGCGAAATCGGGAATTTGAAAACAAGGATTTTGGGTTCACCTTGGCCCGAATGCAGCATGCACCGTTTTTGTCCGGCCGACTGTCGGGAGTTCGGTTCTTGTGCCGTACACCGCTGCCGCCGACGTGCCCGGGGCGCAGGCGTCAGGACAGGTCGGCGGTGAAGACGGGCAGGTCCAGCGAGGTACGGATGCCCGGGGCCGCCGCGCAGACGTACGGGACGGCGTTGACGGCGCGGTGGGCGGTGTAGCCGGGGGAGACCGCGCCCATCCGTTCGAGGGGCACCGCGAAGCGGATGTCGATGTCGAGCGGGGCGTCGCCGTCCACCGCCAGGTGCCAGCCGGTGTCCCGGACGTCCCACTCGGGCTCGACGTCGGTGGTGCAGTACCAGGTCGCCCGGAACCGGAGCAGCGGGCGCCCGTCGCGCAGTCCCGTCACGGTCATCCGCTGCGCGGCCACGGTGCCCGCTTCCAGCGTGCCCGCGGCGATGGTCGTCGTATGCCGTGCGGTGGCCAACTCCCCGCTCGCCTCAACGGAGTCGAGCGGCAGCGACAGGCCCTCGGCGAGCAGCCGCAGCGAGGGTCCGAAGCTGTCCCGCACGTGGGAGAGCCGGATGTCGTCGAATCCGCCCGGCGCCCGGCCGAACCCCATCACGTCGAACAGCAGCCCCGGCGAGGCGCGTTGGGAGAGGTCGGCGTACTCGTCGATGGTCAGCAGGTCCAAGTGCCGCTGGATCGAGGCCAGTATGAGGGGGACCGCCTCGGCGATGAACCCCGGGCTGCTGCCCGTGCTGTGCACCGAGGTGCCACCCTGCTTGCAGGCGGCCTCGACCCGGTCCCGTACGGCCGGGTCCATGCTCGCCGGATGGTGGAACTCGCCGCGCGTGGTCACGATGTTGGCGCCCGCGCCGAGCAGTTGGCACACCTCGTCGACGTCGCACGCGCGCGGCATGTAGAGCACGCAGTCGGCGCCGAGGGACAGGATCTCGTCGATGTCGTGCGTGGCGGTGACCCCGGTGGCGTCGAGGCCGCACAACTCGCCCGCGTCCCGCCCGGCCTTGTCCGGCGAGTGGACGTACACGCCCGCCAGCGTCAGGTTCGGGTGCTCCAGGACGGAACGCAGCGACCGGGTGCCGATGTTGCCCGTGGCCCACTGGACGACTCGAAGACTCATGTCCACCTCGTTCGTGTTCACTGGCACGGGCACGGCGAAGCGAGAATGTTGTTCTCTCCGGCGAGAACACTAAGTCCGGCCGTTGCCCGCCGGGAACCCCTGTGACCCGGAACCCCCGTGGGCCCTCCGGCGTAGGGCGCCCCGACCGTTCACGGTCCTTCGTCCGGCCGAGCCGGTAGGCTTCCCGGACGGCCTGCGCGCAGCGCGGCTCTCACGCACGGCGAAACGGGAGGAACCGGCGTTGCACGTCCAGGAGTGGCTGGAGACGGTGCCCGCGGTCAGCATCTACGCGCTGGTGGCCCTGGTCATCGGCCTGGAGAGCCTGGGCATCCCGCTGCCCGGCGAGATCGTGCTGGTCTCGGCGGCGCTGCTGTCCTCCCAGCACGGCGGCATCAACCCGGTGATCCTCGGCGCCTGCGCCACCGTCGGCGCGGTCGTCGGCGACTCCATCGGCTACGCCATCGGCCGCAAGGGCGGACGGCCGCTGCTGGCCTGGCTCGGCGCCAAGTTCCCCAAGCACTTCGGCGAGGCCCATGTCGCCACCGCCGAACGGTCCTTCGAGAAGTGGGGCATGTGGGCGGTCTTCTTCGGCCGCTTCATCGCCCTGCTGCGCATCTTCGCCGGTCCCCTCGCGGGGGTGCTGCGGATGCCCTACTGGAAGTTCCTGATCGCCAACGTCCTCGGCGGTGTCATCTGGGCGGGCGGCACCACGGCGATCGTCTACTACGTCGGCATGGTCGCCGAGGACTGGCTGAAGCGGTTCTCGTACCTGGGCCTGGCGGCGGCGGTCCTGTTCGGCCTGACGTCGATGTGGGTCGTCAAGCGGCGGGCGAAGAAGATCGCGGGGGAGAAGGACACGGAGACGGCGGAGCGGGAGCGGGAAGCGGAGCAGGCGGCGGAGCCGGTGGCCGCCGCCGAGTAGCCCCGGCGGTCGTGCGGCCCCACCGGGCGGGCACGGGGCCGTGACGTCGTACTGCCTCACCGGCACCGAGACCGGCACCGGCAAGGACACCGACACCGGCACCGAGATCGACACAGGCACCGAGACCGACATCGGCACTGGGCAGGCGCGAACGGCCCGCCCCCCTCGACCGGCCCGCACCCGTCCAGCCTGCTAACCCCCGTGCACACCCCGATGCTTCCGCGCCAACTCCACATAATGCGTGCCGTTGAGCGAGACCACCGTCCGCTCCTCCTCGGTCAGCTCCCGCTTCACCTTGGCCGGCACCCCGGCCACCAGCGACCCCGGCGGCACGGTCATCCCCTGCGGGACCAGCGCCTGCGCGGCGACCAGTGAACCCGCCCCGATCACCGCCCCGTTGAGCACCGTCGCGCCCATCCCGATCAGACAGTCGTCCTCGACGACCGCCCCGTGCACGACCGCGTTGTGCCCGATGGACACCCGCTCGCCGATGCTCACCGGGAACCCCGGGTCGGCGTGCAGGGTGCAGTTGTCCTGCACGTTGCTGTCGGCGCCCAGCGCGATCCGCTCGCAGTCGCCGCGCAGCACCGCCCCGTACCAGACGCTCGCCCCCGCGTGCACCGTCACGTCGCCGATCACCACGGCCCCGGGCGCGGTGAACGCCTCCGGGTCCACCTTCGGCTCCTTGCCGCCGATGCCCGCGATCAACGCCTTGTCCGCCATCACCGTCTCCTCGTGCTTCCCGTCGGGGGTCCACCGGCACCGTAGGGCACGCCGGGGCGGGTCCCGGCCGGTGGGGTGAAGATCACAGCAGCCCGGACCCATGGGTGTCAGTGGCGCTGAGTACGGTGAGCGGGTGCCCAGGGCCCAGTTTCCGTTCCCGTCGTGGCAGCGCCGCCTCGTGCAGCGCGCCGTTCATGCGGGCTGGGCCTGGGTGCAGCGCAAGGGTTCGGTGACCGCGGACGCGCCCGGGCGTTTCCGGTTCGGCTCGTTCGGCCCCGGCACCCGGCTAGCCTTCCCGCTCGGCACGGTCTTCGGCGAGCCGTGGATCCACCTCGGCGCGCACTGCGTGATCGGCGAACAGGTCACGCTCACCGCCGGGTTGATGCCGGACCTGGACCTCGGCCCGGAGCCGATCCTACGCATCGGCGACGGCGTCGTCCTCGGCCGCGGCAGCCATGTCATCGCCGACACGACGGTCACCATCGACCGCGACTGCTACTTCGGCCCCTACGTCTACGTGACGTCGACGAACCATTCGTACGACGATCCGCACGAACCCATCGGCAAGCAGTGGCCGCGGATGGAGCCGGTGACGATCGGCCCCGGCTGCTGGATCGGCACGGGCGCGGTGATCCTGCCGGGCGCGCGGATCGGCCGGAACGTGGTGGTGGCCGCGGGCGCGGTCGTGCGCGGCGAGGTCCCCGACCACGCGGTGGTGGCGGGCGCCCCCGCCCGGGTCGTACGGCGCTGGGACCCGGCGGAGGGCTGGCAGCCGCCGCTGCGGACCCCGCCGCCGGTGCCGATACCGGAGGGCGTCACCCCCGAGCAGCTGCGGGCGCTGGCCGGGGTCAGCGAGGCGGCCGCGGCCCGGCTCGCGGAACTGGACCCCGAGGGCGCGACGGAGACCTGATCGGTCGTCGGGTCTACCCGGTGGCGAGCAGGAGCGTGCCCACCAGCGCGAGTCCCGCGCCCGCCGCCTGGATCGCGCGCAGCCGTTCGCGCAGCACACCGCGGGCGGCCAGCGCGGTGACGACCGGGTAGAGGGAGGCGAGGACGGCGACGACGGTCACCGGGCCGCGCTGTGCGGCGAAGGAGTACGTGCCGTTGGCCGCCGCGTCGGCGATGCCCACGAAGGCGAGCGCCGGGAGCGAACCCCACGGGAAGCCGCCCGCGGGCAGCGCCGGGGTACCGCGCCGCACGGACACGAACAGCACGGCGCCGCCCACCACCACGCTGGTCAGGCGCTGCACGAACAGGCCGAGGAACAGTCCGGTGACGGTCGTCGACGCCTCCGCGATCAGGGCGTAGACCGTACCGAACCCGAGCGCCGAGACCAGCGTCAGCACGATCGCCCGCCGCTGCACGGCGGCGCCTCCCAGCTGGGGTCCGCCCGCGAGGACGACCCCGGTGACGGCTGTCGCGATACCGGCGACCTGGAACAGCCCGGGCCGCTCCCCCAGGAAGAGGCCCACGCCGACCGGGACGGCCACGCTCAGCGTGGCGAGCGGCGAGACGACCCCCATGGGGCCCAGTGCGAGCGCCTCGTAGAAGCACAGCAGTGCCACCGGCCCCACCAGACCGGCCGCGAACGCGAACCACAGCCGGGGCCCGGCCTCGCTCCAGCCGCCCGTGGCCACCACGATCGCGCCGATCGCCACCGCCGCGATTGCCTGGGAGCCGACGACCACCGTCAGCGCCGGTGCCCGCCGGGTCAGCAGCCCGCCGCCGAAGTCGGCCAGACCCCACAGCAGGCTGGTGGCCAGGGCGAAGAGTGCCGGCAGTGCGGCCATCGGATGCCTCGCAGTACAGTTCGGTGGACGATCAGGTGCACCACACCCTAGTTCATCCTGATGTACTTCGGCATGCAGAATATTGAACCGAGCGAGACGGGGCGACGCGCAGTGGGACACAACAACGTGGACGGAACGTGTCGGACCTCGATCTGCTGACCCAGTCCCTGGCGCGCAACGTCAAGCACTGGCGCGCGGTACGCGGCTTCACCCTGGACGTGCTCGCGGCCCGGGCCGGCGTCAGCCGCGGCATGCTCATCCAGATCGAACAGGCCCGCACCAACCCCAGCATCGGCACGGTCGTCAAGATCGGCGACGCCCTCGGCATCAGCATCACCACCCTGCTCGACTACGAGCAGGGGCCGAAGGTCCGCATCGTCCCCGCCGAGCGGGCCGTACGGCTGTGGCACACCGACGCCGGCAGCTACAGCAGGCTCCTCGCCGGCACCGAGGCGCCCGGACCGCTGGAGCTGTGGGACTGGCGGCTGATGCCGGGCGAGAGCAGCCTCTCCGAGCCGCACCCCGGCGGCACCGTCGAAATGGTCCATGTCACCGCGGGCGAGCTGACCCTCACCGTGGACGGCGAGGACCACACCGTCCCGGCCGGGGCGAGCGCCTCCTTCGAGGCCAACGCTCCGCACACGTACGGGAATCGGGGCGAGGAACCGGTGCTGATGATGATGGCGGTGTCGGTCCCGCCGGTGGGCCGGGACGCCACGTGAACGGCCGCCGCCCGGCTGTTAACGTGCCGTCATGCGCCCACCCATCGGACACTTCGACCGCGCCACGCCCGCACCCGACTGCCTCGACGAACTGACCGGCCCGGTCGCCGACGCCGTACGCCACTGGAGCGGCAACGTCCCCGCCGACCAGATCGTCTACGTCGACACCGACCCGGAGTGGGCCGACACCGCCACCTTCGTCGAGCACTACGGCCCGGAGTTGCTGGAGCAGTCCGCCAACTGCGTGGTGGTCGCCGGGAAGCGCGGCGGCGAGACGAGCCTGGCCGCGTGCGTCGTGCTGTCCGCCACGCGGGTCGACGTCAACGGCGTCGTCCGCCGCCAACTCGGCGCCCGCAAGGCGTCGTTCGCCCCGATGGACACCGCGACCGGACTCACCGGCATGGAGTACGGCGGCATCACCCCCGTTGGACTGCCCGCCGACTGGCCGGTGTTGGTGGACTCGGCCGTCGTCGACCTGCCGTACGTCCTGGTCGGCAGCGGACGGCGCCGGGGCAAACTCCTGGTGCCGGGCAAGGCGTTCGCGGAACTGCCGGGCGCGGTGGTGCTCGAAGGGCTCGGCGTGGCCTGACGTTTCGTCAACTCCCGCTCAGTGGGCGGGGGTTGGCAGGGCCCGTGCCGTCGTGTGGTGGGCCAGTGCGTGGTTGTGGTCGTGGTGCCGGTCGCTCACGGGGTTCCCCTTCCGGTGTGTGGGAGTGGACGTGTGCTGCCCACGGCGCCGTTATGTGCGTATGAGCGCACGCATACACCTATCACCTGCGAAGGATGCGCAGCCGCACACGGGCGGCGCCGGGCGGGAGCACCCCCGCACCCCGGACGAGGAACAGTTCGCGCTCGCCGCCGAACTGCTCGCGCTGCTCGCGGACCGCACCCGGCTGACCCTCCTGCACGTGCTGACCGGCGGCGAGGCCGACGTCTCGACGCTGACCGAGGTGTGCGGCGCGGCCCGGCCCGGCCCGCCGTCAGCCGGCACCTGGCCCGGCTGCGGCTCGCGGGACTGGTGAACACCCGCGAAGAAGGCCGCCGCGTGGTGTATTCACTCCGCGACGGCCATCTGCGCCGGGTGGTCGACGAGGCCCTGAGCCTGGCCGACCACCGGTTGACGGACCGGCCCCCGCACGACTGACGGTGCGGGGGCCGGTCCGGGTGGCGCCGGTGGATCAGTGGAACTGCGGCACGATCAGGTAGATCCCGTACGCCACCACGGCCGCGCAGGCCAAGAAGCAGGCCCCGGCCTGGGTGAAGCCGAGGGTGGCGGAGCCGCCCTCGTGCTCGCGCGCCGTCTCGACCTGGGCGAGGCCGAGCACGCCGAGGGCGAAGACGACGACCACGGCGACGGTGACGCCGATGCTCACCGCGGCGACCTGGCCGAGCGATGTCCAGTCGATGCTCATGGTGCGAACTCTCCCTGGCTGGTCAGGCGGCGGTGCCGACTTCGGTGGGCGTGGCGGTACGGATGTTGACCTCGTGGGTCTCGTTGACGTTGTCGGCGTGCACGGGGTTGCGGCGCGAGGCGATCACGATGGACCCGGCGACGAGGGCCGCGACCAGGGCGATGATCACCGTGCCGGTGTTGCCGCCGTGCTTGACGACGCTCGCGGCGACCCCGCCGACCAGCGCCGCCGCGGGCAGCGTGACCAGCCAGGCGATCACCATGCGGCCCGCGGTGCCCCAGCGGACCTCGGCGAGCCGGCGGCCCAGACCCGCGCCGAGGATGCCGCCGGAGCAGACCTGAGTGGTGGAGAGCGCGAAGCCCAGGTGGGCGGAGGTGAGGATCACGGTGGTCGAGGCGGCCTCGGCGGCGAAGCCCTGCGGCGACTGGATGTCGGTCAGGCCCTTGCCCATCGTGCGGATGATCCGCCAGCCGCCGATGTAGGTGCCGAGGCCGATGGCCAGACCGGCGGCGCCGATCACCCACACGGGCGGGCCGGCGTCGTGGCCGAGCGCACCCGCGGAGATCAGGGTCAGCGTGATCACGCCCATGGTCTTCTGCGCGTCGTTCGTGCCGTGCGCCAGGGAGACGAGCGAGGCGGAGGCGATCTGCCCGAGGCGGAAGCCCTTGGTCACCGACTTCTCGCGGGCGCGTGCGGTGATCCGGTACGCGAAGTAGGTCGCGAGGAGCGCCGCGACACCGGCGACGAGCGGGGAGGCGACCGCCGGGACCAGCACCTTCTCGACGACCTTGTCGAAGTGCACGCCGTTCTGGCCCGCGCCGACCCAGACCGCGCCGATCAGACCGCCGAAGAGGGCGTGCGAGGAACTCGACGGCAGCCCGAGCAGCCACGTCATGAGATTCCAGAGGATCGCGCCGACCAGCCCCGCGAAGATCATCCCTGGGGTGACCAGGGTGTCGTCCACGATGCCGCCCGAGATCGTCTTCGCCACCTCGGTGGACAGGAAGGCGCCGACTATGTTCAGCGCACCGCTGATCAGGACCGCTGTTCTCGGCTTGAGTGCGCCGGTGGCGATGGATGTGGCCATCGCGTTGGCCGTGTCATGGAATCCGTTGGTGAAGTCGAAGGCCAGTGCCGTGACGATGACGACGGCCACGAGGAACGTGATGTGGTCCATGTCTCAAGGCAAGCAACCAAAGGCGTACGAGGAGCGAACTGGAGGCGAAGGGAGGGCGTGCGTCCGGTGCGTGAACGGGAGTGGGTGGTGGGGGAGGGGTGTTGGCCTACGCCTGTTGGCCAACACGCGTTGGCCGACGGCTGGGGGCAAACGGGCGTGGGTGAACGGGTGTTGGCAAACAGTTGTTGGCCAACACCCGTAGGCCAACCGGTGTTGGCAAACAAATGTGGGCCAACAGTTGTTGGCCCACATTTGTTGACTACTGTTCGTCCGTCCGCGTCAGGCCGCGGCGCCGGCGCCCGCCTGCTCGGCGATCTGGGCGATGACCTTGGTCAGACCCTCGACGACCTCGGAGTCGTCGGCCGGGTGCAGCTCGGCGAAGCGGGTGATGGAGCCGGGGATGGACAGCTTGGCGTCCTCCAGGATCGTGGCACCGGCGATGCCCGCGGCCTTGCGGGTCTCGTCCTGCGCCCACACGCCGCCGAACTGGCCGAACGCGGTGCCGACCACGGCGGTCGGCTTGCCCGAGAACGCGCCGGCGCCGTACGGGCGGGACAGCCAGTCGATGGCGTTCTTCAGGACGGCCGGGATGGTGCCGTTGTACTCGGGGGAGAAGAGCAGGAACGCGTCGGCCTCGCCGGCCTTGGCGCGCAGCTTCGCGGCGGCCTCGGGGACGGCGTCGACGACGTCGATGTCCTCGTTGTAGAACGGAACGTCGGCGAGGCCCTCGAACAGCTCCACCTCGACGCCCTCGGGGGCGTGCTTGACGGCGGCCTCGGCGAGCTGGCGGTTGTGCGAGCCTGCGCGAAGGCTGCCGACGAGCGCAAGGATGCGTACGGACATGGTGAAACTCCCAGGAAGGTGATCAGAAGCCAACCGGACCGAGGTCCGTTTCAAAGTTGTATCACCTAAACGGACCACGGTCCACTTGTCTTGGTGGAGCGCTAGGCTGAAGCCATGACCGAGCCGCTCGTGCCTTTTCCCGCGCCGCCGGAAGACCTCGGCGGACGGATGGACCTCACCCTCACCCCGACCGTCACCGTCGGCTCTCCCGCCCCTCCGCTGCGGGCCGACGCCGCCCGCAACCGCATCCGCCTCCTGGAGGTCGCCGCCTGGCTGGTGGCCGAGCGCGGGGTCGCCAACGTCACCATGGAGGACGTGGCGGTCGGCGCGGGTGTCGGCAAGGGGACGGTCTTCCGGCGGTTCGGTGACCGTATCGGGCTCTTCGTGGCCCTGCTCGACCACCACGAGCAGCAGCTCCAGTCGGCGTTCCTGTCCGGCCCGCCCCCGCTCGGCCCCGGCGTCCCCGCCCTGGACCGGCTGCGCGCCTTCGGCTCGGCGGTGCTGCGCCACGAACACGCCCACCGGGACCTCTACCTGGCCGCCCACGCCGACGCCCCCCGCCGCCGCGCGATCCCGGCGTACGGTCTGCGGCTCAGCCACGTCTGCATGCTGCTGCGCCAGATCGCGGTGGAGGGCGACGTCGAAGTCACCGCCCACATCCTCCTCGGCTC
The DNA here is from genome assembly GCA_001298575.1 of Actinobacteria bacterium OK074. Lineage (GTDB taxonomy): Bacteria > Actinomycetota > Actinomycetes > Streptomycetales > Streptomycetaceae > Streptomyces. The sequence continues at coordinate 55,069 of LJCV01000198.1, read as the reverse complement.
CCTGGACACCGCCCTCGCCGACCACCTCCTCACCCGCCGGAACATGAGCATGGAGCGGCTGGAGGCCGGATGGCGCGACCTGGTCGCCCGCTACACCGAGCGATGTAGCGGGACGGACTGACACTCCGGCTCCGGCTTCCCCGCGCCCCCGGCCGCCCGCCCGCACATCTGCTCCCCGCTCACCCGCACATCCGCGAACGCCTGACGTTTGCGCAGGTCAACGAGGTGCTATCGGAGATGACAACGGTCACCGGTGCAGCCTTTGGCGATCGGCCCCGGGATGCGTTTCACTTCGGGCGAGGCACCCGTTGCGAGGGGGAAGGCATCCGAATATGAGCAACCAGGGTCACGAGCACGACGAGCACGACGAGCACGCGCACGGCGACGGTCACGGCGGCCACGCGGGTCACTCCCACGGCGTGACGCTGGACGCCGACCGCCGCTGGCTGGGCATCGCGCTGACCCTCATCACGGTGTTCATGGCGGCCGAGGTCGTCGTCGGTATCGTCGCCGGCTCCCTCGCGCTCATCTCCGACGCCGCGCACATGCTCACCGACGCCGCGTCGATCGTGCTCGCTCTCGTCGCCATGCGGCTCGCCGCGCGCCCCGCCCGCGGCGGCTTCACCTACGGGCTCAAGCGCGCCGAGATCCTCTCCGCCCAGGCCAACGGCCTCACCCTGCTGCTCCTGGGCGCCTGGCTCGCCTACGAGGCCGTACGCCGGCTGATCCACCCCTCCGCGGTGGAGGGCGGCCTGATGCTGGTCACCGCGCTCGCGGGCATCGCCGTCAACGTGCTGGCCGCCTGGTGCCTGTCCAAGGCCAACCGGACCTCGCTCAACGTCGAGGGCGCCTACCAGCACGTCCTCAACGACCTGTTCGCGTTCATCGGCACCGCCGTCGCCGCGCTGGTCGTCGTCCTCACGGGCTTCGAACGGGCCGACCCCATCGCCACGCTCGTGGTCGTCGCGCTGATGGTGCGCGCCGGATACGGGCTGCTGCGCGAGTCCGGGCGGATCTTCCTGGAGGCCGCGCCCGCCGACGTCGACCCGGACGCCCTCGGTGACCGGCTCGTCGCCGAGTCCGCCGTCGTCGAGGTGCACGACCTGCACGTCTGGCAGATCACCTCCGGCCAGTCCGCCCTCTCCGCGCACGTCCTGGTCGAACCGGGCGGCGACTGCCACGAGGTCCGCCGCGGCCTGGAACGCCTCCTGCGCGACGATTACGCCATCACCCACACCACCCTCCAGGTCGACCACGTCCCGGACCAACTCCTCCAGGTCCGTGCAGCACTCCCGACCGACTGGCCCCAACCCGACCACGCAGGCCACTGCGAGTCCCCGCACGGCCCGGTACACCGAGAAGAGCCGCACGCCCACTAGAGGGGCGAAGCCCCGATAGGGGCGCGGGGCTGTGACATTGTGCGGCTCCGCCGCGCGGGCGCGCCCAGCCACACACGGCCCGCACCCGCCAACGCACCACCAGCCCCACCCCCGACGGCGACTCTGTACGTACAAACACCCCGCTCTTGACCCGCCCTTTCCACGGTTACCTCTGATAAAGAGCTACCGTCAAAACGTGGAGTCAGAACGCTTCCCCGAAGCTCTCGCGGACACCCTCGCCGCCGTCCAGCGCCTCATCCGCCGAAGCCTGCGCAGCAACACCACCGGACCGCGGCTGCGCGGCGCGGAGGTGGACCTGTTGCGGCTGCTGGACGCCCGGCCCGGCATCGGTGTCTCGGACGCGGCCAAGTTCCTGTATCTCGCGGGGAACTCGGTCTCGACGCTGGTCAACCAGCTGGCCCGGGACGGCTATCTGATCCGCGAGACGGACCCCGCCGACCGGCGGGCCGCCCGGCTGCTGCCCACCCCGGCGGCCAAGACGAGGCTGCGCGACTGGGAACAGCGGCGCGCCGCCCTCGTCCGCCGCCAGGTGGCCCGTCTGGACGAGGCCGAGCGAACGGCACTGGAAGCGGCACTGCCGGCCCTGCGCAAGCTGGCCGCGAACCTGCACGAGGAGGCCGAGGAGACATGACGACATGACGACGAACGTGTCCGGCGAGTCCGACAGCGATCTCGACAGCGCACCCGACCGCGACCCCGGCGCGGCAGACGAGCCCGACCCCGCCACTGCCACAGCCCCCACCTCCGCCACAGCCCCGGCCGACACCCCCCTCGCCGTGTCCTGCGCCGGCCTCCGCTACGCCTTCGGCGAGACCACCGCCGTCGACGGGCTCGACCTGTCCGTGGCCGACGGCGAGGTCTTCGGACTGCTCGGCCCGAACGGCGCGGGCAAGACCACCGCGATCCGCTGCATCACCACACTCCTGCCGGTCCCCTCCGGCATGGTCCGCGTCTTCGGACACGACGCGGCCCGCGAGCGCATGCCCGTCCGCCGGCTGCTCGGCTACGTGCCGCAGCAGCTGTCCGCCGACGCCGGGCTGACCGGGCGGGAGAACGTCGCTCTGTTCGCCCGCGTCTTCGACGTCCCGCGCCACGAACGCGCCGAACGCGTCCAGCAGGCGCTCACCGCGGTCGACCTCACCGAGGCGGCCGACCGGCTGGCGAAGACGTACTCCGGCGGCATGGTCCGCCGCCTCGAACTCGCCCAGGCCCTGGTCAGCGCGCCCCGGCTGCTGATCCTCGACGAACCCACGATCGGCCTGGACCCCATCGCCCGCACCAACGTCTGGGAGCACATCAACGCCGTACGCGAGGCGACCGGGATGACCGTCCTGGTGACCACGCACTACATGGACGAGGCCGACCAGTACTGCGACCGGGTCGCCCTCATGCACCGCGGCCGCATCCGAGCCCTGGGCACCCCGGAGGAGTTGAGGTCCGGTCTGCGTGAACGGCTCGGCGGCGAAGGCCCGTTGCCCACCCTGGAGGACGTCTTCCGGGTCGTGGCGGGCAGTGGACTCGACGACCAAGGAGACTTCCGCGATGTCCGAAGCACCCGCCGTACCGCGACCCGGGTCGGCTGAACCGGTGGCAGTCGCGGACCTCGGCCTGCTGGTCACCCCGCCCCGGGCGCGCACCGGTTGGCGGGTGCTGCCCGCCCGCGTCGGCGCGATGTGCGTGGTCGAGCTGCAGAAACTCCGCCACGACCGCACCGAGTTGTACACCCGCGCGGTCCAACCCGCCCTGTGGCTGCTGATCTTCGGGGAGACCTTCACCAAACTCCACGCCATCCCGACCGGCAGCGTCCCCTACCTCGACTACCTGGCGCCCGGCATCATCGCCCAGTCCGCGATGTTCATCGCCATCTTCTACGGCATCCAGATCATCTGGGAGCGTGACGCGGGCATCCTCACCAAGCTGCTCGTCACCCCGACCCCCCGCGCCGCCCTCATCACCGGCAAGGCGTTCGCGGCGGGGGTGAAGGCGCTGGTGCAGGCGGTCGTGGTGATCGTCATCGCGGCGCTGCTCGGGGTCGGGATGACCTGGAATCCCCTGCGGCTGCTGGGAGTCGCGGTCGCGGTGGTGCTGGGCTCGGCGTTCTTCTCCTGCCTGTCGATGACCATCGCGGGCATCGTGCTCACCCGCGACCGCCTGATGGGCATCGGCCAGGCGATCACCATGCCGCTGTTCTTCGGCTCCAACGCCCTGTACCCGGTGACGCTGATGCCGGGCTGGCTCCAAGTCATCAGCAAGATCAACCCGTTGAGCCACCAGGTGGACGCGCTGCGCGGCCTCCTCCTCGGCACCCCCGCCGACCTGCCCCTCGACTACGGCGTCCTGGTCCTGGCGGCGGCCCTGGGCATCGCCTCGGCGTCCTCGCTCCTCGGCCGCCTGGCCCGCTGACCGAGCGGCCCCCGGCGGCCCGCCGGCCGGTCAGTCCAGCAGCGGTATCTCGATCGCCGGGCAGCGGTCCATGGTCATCTCCAGGCCCGCCGCCCGGGTACGGTCGTACGCCGCCTCGTCGATCACACCGAGCTGGAACCAGACCGCCTTGGCGCCGATCGCGACGGCCTCGTCGGCGACCGGGCCCGCGAGGTCGCTGTTGACGAAGACGTCCACCACGTCCACCGGGAAGGGGATCGCCGCCAGCGAGGGGTAGCCCTGCTCGCCGTGGACCGTCTCCGCCTTCGGATGGACCGGCACGACCCGCTTGCCGAACCGTTGCAGGACGGCCGCCACGCCGTACGCGGCCCGGCCCGGGTTCGTGGACAGGCCGACGACCGCCCAGGTGTCGCCCGTCTCCGTGAGGATCCTGCGGATGGTCGCTGCGTCGCCGTACACGGGCGGTCTCCTTGGCCGAGGGTTTGTCTGTCTGTCCGGTCAACACCGGGTGCCGTGCGGCGATTCCCCTCCTGGAAACCCCCGGAAAACCCCCGAAAGCTGTCCGGAAGCGGTCCCTCCGGCCTGCATCGCGCCCGCCGTCCGCCTACGCTCACCTAGTGCTGCGTATCACCGACGCCCGAAGCGGCGAGCCCATCGACATCCGCCCGGGGCTGACGCGTGTGCACGTGCACGTGGCGGGGTCCGGTACCGGTGCCCTGCGGGTCCTGCTGACCGCCGACATCCTCGCGCGCGCCCTGGAACTCGGCGGTTCCCCCGCCCTCACCCTCGGCCGCCCCGCCCCCGAACTGCGCGCCCGCGCCGACGCGCTCGGCATCCGGCCCGCGGAACCCGACGTCACCTCCGGCGGCCGGGCGCTGCACGTCCTCGCCACCGCGGACGCCACCGCCCCCGACGGCCCCCGCATCGCCGTCGCCCCGGTCACCGGAGAGCAGGGCGGGCCCGACGACCCCTCCGCCCTCCGCCTCGCCCTCCTCCGCACCCCCCGCACCCGCCCCGCCGACCTCGCCCCGGCCGACCTGACCGCCGCCGCGGAGACCCTCGCCCGCTGGCGCCGCTCCGTCGCGCTCTGGGCCAACAGCCCCTCCAAGCCGGTCCCCGACGCCGTCAAACAGGAGGTGCGGGCCGGGTGGGAGAACGACCTGGACATGCCCGCCGTGCTGGCGGTGCTGGCGCGGCTGGAGCGCGCCGAGGACGTGCCGGACGGGGCACGCTTCGAGTCGTACGCCTACGCCGACCGGCTGCTCGGGCTCGAACTCACCCGGGAGATCGGGGCGTGGGCGTGACCGCGCGCGCCGGGTCGGGACCCCTGCGCCGCCTGGTGGTGCTGCGGCACGCCAAGTCCGCCTGGCCCGACGGCGTCCCCGACCACGAGCGGCCGCTGGCGCCGCGCGGTCGCCGGGACGCCCCCGTCGCCGGCGGGGCCCTCGCCGCCGCCGATCTGCTGCCCGACCTCGCCCTGTGCTCCACCGCCGTCCGCGCCCGCCAGACCTGGGAGCTGGCCGCCGGGCAGTGGGGCACCCCGCCGCCCGTACGACTGGACGAGCGGCTGTACGGGGCCGACGTGCCGGAGCTGCTCGCGGCCGTCCGCGAGGTGCCCGACCGGGTCGGGACGCTGCTGCTGGTGGGCCACAACCCCGGCCTGGAGGACCTGGTGCTGGACACCGCCGGGGACGGGGTCGGCGACACGCTGGACCGGGTCCGGCTCAAGTTCCCGACCTCGGCCATCGCCGTCCTGGCCTGGTACGGCGCCTCCTGGCACGACCTCGCCCCGGGCGCCGCCCTGCTGACCGACGTGACCGTGCCCCGGGGCCGGAAGAAGTAGGACCGGCCGGCCGCATACCCTGGTCCGATGCAGGACGAGTACCGCACCGTCGCCCGCCCGGGAGTGCACGAGACCGAGGTCAACCGCTCCCGTTTCCTGTGCGCGCTGGCCCCGGCGGCCACCGAGCGGGAGGCCCAGGACTTCGTCGCGGCCGTCCGCAGGGAGCACACCGACGCCACCCACAACTGCTTCGCGTACGTCGTCGGCGCCGACGCCTCGGTCCAGCGCGCGAGCGACGACGGCGAACCGGGCGGCACCGCGGGCGTCCCCATGCTCCAGATGCTGCTGCGCCGCGACATGCGGTACGTCGTCGCCGTCGTCACCCGCTACTACGGCGGCGTCAAACTCGGCGCGGGCGGCCTCATCCGGGCCTACGGCGGCGCCGTCGGCGAAGCCCTCGACACGCTCGGCACGGTCACCCGCCGCCGCTTCCGGCTGGCCACCGTGACCGTCGACCACCAGCGCGCGGGCAAGGTCCAGAACGACCTGCGCGCCACCGGCCGCGAGGTGCGCGACGTCCGCTACGGCGAGCAGGTCACGATCGAGATCGGGCTCCCGGACGCCGACGTGCCCGCCTTCCGGGCCTGGCTCGCCGACGCCACCGCGGGGACGGCCGGGTTCGAGCCGGGCGGGGAGGCGTACGGCGAGGCGCCGTGAGCCTGCCCGCGCCCCGGTGAGTGCCGTGGGCCTTCCCGCCCGCGGCCGTCAGAACCTGCCGGTGCGGAACTCGCTGCCCTCGGCCGTCGTCGCGGTGAAGTTGTACTGGTCGTGCGTGGCGTCCCGGTCGCCCTCGTCGTGGTTGTACTGGACCTTGAAGACGTACGTGCCCGCGGCGAGCGTGACGCCCGACTTCAGGGTGAAGACGTAACCGACGCGGGAGCTGCTGGAGTTGGTGCCGACGGCGACCTGGTCGCCGAGCGAACTCCAGGTGCCGGAGGAGGCGACACCACCGGTCTGGCCGATGGCCACGACCACCTTCAGCCCGGTGAGCGGCTTCGTCGACTTGACGGTGACCGTGCTCTGGTCCCAGTAGGCGTTCGTGTCGGAGTCCACGCTCCCGTCGGACCACAGGAAGTCGGTGGTGGCGGCCGACTTGGGGGTCGTGGTCGTGGTGCGCTTCTCGGTCGTGGTCGACGAGTCCGAGGAGTCCGAGGTGTCCGTCGTTCCGCTCTTGGTCTTGGCCTCGGTCTTGGTGGTGCTCTCGGAGGAGGATCCCGAGTCGGTCGTCGTTCCGCCGCCGGACGCGGGGAGGTAGACGACCCGCGGGGGCGCCTCCTTCGTCGTACCGGTGGCGGTCCCGGTGCCGGCCTTGTCCTTACTGCCGTTACCGGCCGCGGAGGGTTCCCCGGACGGCTCGGTGTCGTGGGCGCTGGCGGTGGTCACCTCCTGCGCGTCCGGGGAGCCGCCCCAGTCGATGCGGGAGACGGCCGCGCCGGTCCCGGCGATCACCAGGACGCCGACGGCGGTGCCGCAGCAGGCCGCCCAGACCCGGCGGCCGGGCAGGAAACCGCGCAGCGGAGTGCGCGCCTTGCGGGCGAACAGGGCGGCGAACTCGCCGTCCTGGTGCTCCGCTCTCGGGTCCGTCGCCGGGTCGGTGGTGTGTGACATGAGGCCCTTCTCACGGTCGTGCGGGGTCGGGGGAGTACTTACGGGAGGTCTTCCGGTCGCAGCGTCATCAGGTCGGCCGCCGTCGCCTCGGGCAGCTCGGCGACGCGGTACGCCTGACGCTCGGTCATGGCCTGGAACAGCTGCCGGGCGGCGCGGCCGTTGCCGAAGCCGCGGTCCTTCACCAGCGCCGCGAAGTGCGCGGCGAGCGCCTCGCGGCCGGGACCGGTCAGCTCGTACTGGTGTTGGGCCGCCTGGTGCTCGACGATCTCGACGAGTTCGGCGGTGCCGTAGTCCTCGAAGAGCAGGGTGCGGGTGAAGCGGGAGGCCAGGCCCGGGTTGGAGCGGACGAACACCTCCATCTCCTTCGGGTACCCGGCGACGATCACCACGACGTCGTCGCGGTGGTCCTCCATCAGCTTGACCAGGGTGGCGATGGCCTCCTGGCCGAAGTCGTTGGTGCCGGCGTAGGCGCTGAGCGCGTACGCCTCGTCGATGAACAGGACGCCGCCGCGGGCCTGTTCGAAGACGCGCTGGGTCTTGGGGCCGGTGTGGCCGACGTACTCGCCGACCAGCGCGGACCGGTCGGCCTCGACCAGGTGGCCGCGCTCCAGCAGTCCGACGGCGGCGAGGATGCGGCCGTAGAGGCGGGCCACCGTGGTCTTGCCGGTGCCCGGGTTCCCGGCGAAGACCAGGTGGCGGCTGAGCGGCGGCGGGGCCAGGCCCATGTCCTCGCGGCGGCGCACCGTCCGCATCAGCTTCACCAGGGACGACACGTCGTGCTTGACCCTGGCGAGACCGGCCAGGCCGTCGAGTTCGGCGAGGAGGTCCTCCAGGGTGTCCTCGGCGGGCGCCTCGGTCTCGCGGGCGCTCGTCCCGGCGGCCGTGTCGCCGCCCGCGGTGGCGGGCAGCGCGGACTGCGGCCCCGTCGGCAGGGCCGCGTTCTTCACCCCGCGGGAGACGCAGTCGTCGAACACCGGGCGGGCGCCCTTCTCCAGGGCCACGTCCTCGGCGGTGTCGCGGACCACGCAGCCGCGCAGCACGGGGGCGCCCCCGGCGGACACGTGCACGGCCGCGAACGCGGTGCCGTCGCCGCCCGCCCCGGCGAACACGCACTCCTCGAAGGTGCCGCGCGCCCGCTCGCCGACGAACACGCTGTTCTTTCCGGTCCTGGCCACCGTCAGGGCCGTGATCCGCGGTTCGGCGCCCGGTCCGACGACCACGCCGGAGCCGCTCGCGTCCCGTACCGTGCAGCCCTCTACGCTGGGCGTGGCCCGCTCGCCGATGACGAGCCCGGCGGTGCCGCTGCCGCTGACCCGGCAGTCCCGCAGCACCGGCGCGGTGCCCGTGCCGCAGGAGATCCCGGCACGTTCGGCGTCGGTGACGTCGCACTCCTCCAGGACGACGGTGCCGGTCGACTCGGCGGTGATCCCCGACTGCCCGCGCACCACCGACAGGCTGCGCACGCGCGCGTGGGCCGCGGTGTCGATCCGCACCCCGGCCAGGCCGCAGTCGGCGACCCGGCCGCCCTCGACGGTGAGTTCGGCGCGGTCGGTGGCCCGGATGCCGTGCTCGGGCGTCGCCCCGATCCGGCAGGCGGTGAGCGTGACCTGGGCGTCGTCGCAGGCGTGCACCGCGCTGAACGTGCTCGACGTCACGTCGCCCGCGGCCACGCTCACCCGTGAACGCCCGCCCGCCAACAGGCCGTTGGCCCGGCTCCCGGACACCGAGGTGCCCCGCGCGGCCAGCCGCGCGTTGCCCCGGGCCACCAGGCCCGAGCCGTGCGTCCGCTCCACCTGGCAGTCCACCAGCTCGGCCCGGCCCTCGTCCTCGGCGCCCACCCCGGGCCCGGCGCCGTCCCGCACCCGGCAGTCGACCAGCAGCACGTCGCCGGAGCCCGACACGGCCACCCCGTCCGTGCCCGTGCGCAGCAACTCGCAGCCGGTGAGGACCACTCCGCCGTCTTCCTGGGTCCCGCGCGGTGAACTGCCCAGGACGCGGACGCCCTCGGCGCCCGTCTCCGCCACCCGGCAGTCGACGGCGGCGACGGTCGCGTCGTCCTCCACCAGCAGCCCGCTGCGGCCCGGCCCGCTGATCCGGCAGCCGCGCAGCTCGGCCCGGGCCCGGCCTCGGACGCGGATCCCGGACCCGGTGACCCGGCGCACCGTCAGCTCCTCGGCCCGGGTGTCCGCCGCCGATCCGACGACCACGCCGGTGCCGTCGACGTCCTCGACCAGCACCCGGGTCAGCCGCACCGCGCCGCTGGTGTTGGCGTGCACCGCGGCCAGCTCCGCCCGGACGACCCGGCAGTCGGCCATCGTCAGGGCCGCCTCGCCCGCCGCCTCCACCCGGCCGCCCGACACCGCGCAGCCCGTCAGCGCCAGGCCGCCCGCGACCGCCAGCACGGCGGGCAGCGCGGGATCCTGCCCGGTCAGCGCCAGGCCGTCCACCCGGACGCCGGACGCGGTGACCTCCAGGACGGGCCTGCCGGGGGCCGCCGCCAGCACCCGTACGGCGTGCTCGGGGCCGTCGTCCGGCAGCAGCCGTACCGCGCGGTCCAGGACGAGGAGTTCGACGTACTCGCCGGGGGCGATCCGGATCTCGTCGCCGTCGGCCGCGGCGCGCACCGCGGCGGCGATGGTGCGGTGCGCACCGCGGCCCCTGGGGGCGACCCGGTGCACGGTCGGGGCGGCGGTCGTCCGGGGGGTGGTCGTCCGGGGGGTGGTCAAGGAAGCTCCAATGCCTGGGTCGCCTCGGTCGTGGCGTCCGGCTCCGGGGTGGCCGGAGCGGTCGTGGTCGCGGCCGGGAAGGCGTTGCTCGGGGACGGCAGGACCTTGCCGGTGTCCGCCTTGGTGATCTCGAAGGTGATGTACCGGCTCAGCGCGGACTCGGCCCAGGTCATGCCCAGGTCGCCGAGGCCGCCGCGGTGGAAGACCCGGGCGCCCGTGGTCAGGTGCCACGCGTTGCGCGCCAGCCCGGTGGTCACCCCGCTGAACAGCGAGCCCGCGGCCCCCCAGGCGCCCGCGAGCAGCGCGTCCGTGCCCTCCAGCTTCCGGCCGTTGACGCCGAACACGGCCGCGTTGACGGCGTTGGAGACGAAACCGCTGAGCGCGCCGGTCGCCAGGCCCACCGTGTTGGCGTAGGTCGCGCCGCGCCAGCGGGACGGCTTCTCCTGCGCGGCCCAGTCGGTGGCCCAGTCGTCGGTGTTGGTGGCCATGGACTGCTTCGGATGCCCGCCCCAGTCCCGGGCGCCGAAGCTGTTCTTGAAGTAGCCCGCCGCGGTGCGGTTGTAGACGACGTTGAGGCCGCCGCTGAAGGTGCCGCCGACCGTGCCGGTGAGCAGCGCCTTGTACACGTCGAGCGGGGAGAGGTCGCCGTTGTTGGTGGCGGCCGTGATGACCAGGCTCGCGGTGAAGTCGGTCAGGAAACCGGTGCTGAACGAGGTCAGCGCGGCCCGCGTCTCGCGCAGCCACACGGGCATCTCCGCCGACTCGCCGCCCCGGACCCCGGTGAGCACCCCGTGCCACGGGTCCTGGACCTCGCGCAGCAGACCGAGCGCCTCGATGTCCTTGCCGCGGAAGTCCGCCTCCCGGCCGGCCAGCCGCCAGCCGCGGTCGCCCGCCAGCCCCACCTCGCCGCGCACCCGCGGCAGGGCGCCCGCCAGGAACTCGGGGACCACCGCCGGGCCCGAGGTGCTCCAGCGGCCGAAGGCGTCCGTGACCCACACCCGGCCGGTGAAGGTGCGCTGGGCGACCAGCTGCCCGTTCTGGTACTCGCGCCACTGGCCCCACTGGTGGTCGATCTCGCGGAACCGGCCCGGCGTGCCGTCCACGGCGATCCGCTCGCGGAACACCTTGCCGACGTCGAACTCCTTCCACACCTCGGGGTTCACCCGGACCGTCGCGGGCGTCTCGAAGTGCCGGGCGGCCCGCGCGAGCAGGTCCCGCAGGGTGCCCTGCCCGGCGTCCGCGGCGGGCGGCTCCGGAGTGAGCGGCTGGTAGTCGTACTCGCGCACCCGGCCGCCGTCGCGCACCCGCACGGTCTGCCCGTCGACGAGATCCTTCCAGCGGCTCGGGCTGTCGTAGACGCGGACGCCGTCGGAGTGGACGGTGCCGTCCGCCGCGGTCTTCGTCCAGGTCCAGCCGCCGTCGGGCTGCCTGACCGCGTCGATCCAGGAGGTCCCGGTGTCGGTGGCGGTGCGTTCGCGCACCGGGTTGCCGAGCCGGTCGAGGTCGACGAAGGAGTCGTCCCAGGTCTTCGAGTAGAAGGAGCCCCGGTTCTGCCTGCGCACGCCTTCGGCGACCACCGTGGCCGGGTCGTCCGGGGAGAACGACCGCCATGTCCAGCTGGTGCGGTAGGGGCTGCCGGACGACTGGACGACCTGCCCGCCGACCAGATCACGGCGGCCGGTGATGTGCAGCAGGGAGTTGCGGTCGACCCACACGCCGGCGTCCGCGTGCGCGGCGAGATCGGCGGCCGAGGGCGCGTCGAAGAGGTACTCGCGGGTGTCACGGCCCTGGCCGCGCAGCCGGATCCGGTCGACCCCGCCCTCGCTGAACACGTCCTTCCACTGCCTGTCCGCCCCGACGAACCGGGTGCCGGTGGTGCCGGACTTCGTGTCCCGCCAGGGCAGTTGGTACGCGGCACCCGGCTCGTACGCCGGTACCGGCGCCCACTTCGCCGGGTCCTCCAGGCTGCGCCCGACCTCGACGACATGGCCGTTGTCCAGCTTGCGGGTCTCGCGGACGACGCGGCCGAACTGGTCGATGTCGGTCCAGTTGGCGCCCGTGGGGTTGAGCCGGACGCCGGTGACCCTGGTGCCGTCGGCGGCGGTCTCGGTCCAGTGGCTGACGCGGTGCAGGGAGTCCCCGGCGAACAGGTCGCGGAAGAAACCGTCGAACGGGTTGCGGCCCGCCGAGCCCTTCCAGAGGAACGCGGGCGGCCGCATGTCGGCGAACCGCGCCACCCGCAGGCTGCCGCCGTCCGCGAGTTTCTCCATGCTCTCGATCTGGGCGCCGAAGGGTCCCACACCCGTGTACGCGGCCGGATCGACCCGGGCCCCGGCGACCCCGTCGCCGGGCACCACCGCGTACTCCTGGTACATCCGGGAGCCGTGGTTGCCCTCGAACGGCCAGGCGGAGCCCCGCCGTTGGGCCACCGTCGCGGCGCCGGTGGCCGGGTCGGCGTAGGTGTCCTCGAAGCCGATCCGGTCGAAGTTCCAGCGGCGCTGCCCGGACAGGGTCTCGGCGCCGCCCTTGTCGAAGCGCGTCCAGGTCCAGCTGCCGTCGGTGGCCTTCTCGGCCCGGACCAGACCGCCGTCGATGCCCTTGGTGTACATCCGGACGTCGGCGCCCTGGTTGGTCCAGCGCACGGTGGCGGACGGCACGTCGTGGAACGTCCGCTGGTCCGCGTCGCCGATCCGCTGCCCGGAGCGCAGGGTGTCGCCGGAGGCGTCGAACTCGGTCCAGCGGGCCCGGCCGAAGCGGTCCCGCGCGGTGTGCAGCACGGTCCCGTCGCTCAGCACCTCGCGCTCGAAGAGGGTCACCTTGCCGGGGTCCGCGCCGGTCAGCCGGAACGTGCCGGAGCCCGGCCCGGTCACCGTCGCGGTGTCGAAGCGGCCGGTCAGCGCGGTGCCGGAGGCGTCGGTACGGACGGCCTTGCCGGTGACGTGGTCGATCTGCCAGTACTCCCCGGTGGGCAGACCGCCCCGGCCGCGGATCGCGATCGTCTCCGTCAGCGGGGTGCCGGCCCGGTCGAACACCACGCGTTCCAGGGGCTGGGCGCCGTTGCCGGTGGGCAGCAGGGCGATCCGGCCGTCGTCGAGGAGTTCCGGACGCAGCCCGGGCAGCGGCCGTTCCGCCGAGTCCAGCAGGTGCGGGAGACCGCCGGGGGCGTCGGCGTCGAAGCGCAGGACACCCCGGTCGCCGGGCAGCCGCACGTCGTGCAGCCCGAGCACGCCCTGGGAACCGTAGTGCCAGCTCGTGGCGGCGTCCGTGGCGGTGATGGTGAAGCCGCTGCGCAGCTCGGTCGGCAGGTCGGCCGCCGCGTGGGTCACGGTGAACGGGGCGTCGGCCGCGCCCGGCCCGGTGAACGCGAAGGACTCGGGGGTCCAGGTGCCGTCGACGGTACGGCCGCCGATGCCCAGCTTCAGCCCGGCGAGTGTGTCCGGGCCGCCCGTCAACGACAGCTCCTGGTGCAGGAGTTCACGGTTCGCGCCGAAGCCGAGGCTGGTGTCCGAGGGGGTGTGGGTGAGGACGTAACGGCTGCCGCTGGGGCCGCCGTGCGGGGTGGGCGTGACGGTGAAGTCGCCCAGGGTGCGGCCCGCGCCGCCCTCGGCCACCGACCGCAGGTCGTCCAGGCGGGCGGGCAGCGGCAGGTCGAGGTACTCGCGCAGTGCGGTGGTGGCCTGCTGGCGCAGCACCATCCGCGCCTGCGTGGTCATCTGCCGCAGCTGCCCGTTGAGCAGGTCCGGGCCGAGCCCGAACCGGCCGAGGGAGCCCGCGCCGCCGTCGGCGAGCTGCTGGACCCGGGCCAGGTCGAGGGCCTGGAAGGCGCCGGAGTCGGGCCCGTGCTCCAGGAACTCCAGGGCGCCCTGGAGCCCCGAGAGGTCCACCGCCGGGCTCTCGGCCGGGATCCGGAACCCGGACGCCTCGTCGAGCGTGAGGTCGAAGGCCCGCGCGGTTTCGGGGTCGAACTCCAGACCGCCGCCGTCGGGGGACAGGTCCGTGAGACTGCCGGGTTCGTCCAGCCGGACCGGTACGGCGTCGGGGGCGCCCTCCGGGAAGCGGAGCAGACCGCCGCCGTCCGCCGCGGGCACGTCCCGGAAGGCGAGGGTTCCGCCCGCGTCGAAGTGGAAACGGCCGCCGGTGACCGTGTCGGTGACGGTGAGACCGCCCGGCAGCCGCCCGGCCAGGGTGCCCTCGACCGGGTCGAGCCGGAAACCGCCGGTCAGCCGGGACGGGCCGATCAGGTCGAGGGAGCGGGCGAGCGGTGCGCCCGCGGCGTCCCGGGTGAGCGTCGTGCCCACCCGCAGTCCGCCGAGCCCGCCCAAGTCGCCGCCGTTCAGCGGCAGTTCCTGGTACGTCAGCCGTCCGGCGCCGTCGAACCGCCACAGCGCGCCCTCCGTGCCCGGCGCCCGTACGGTGAGTGAGGTCAGGTTGCCCGAGACGTCCCGTACGGGTTCGAAGACGGCGCGGTCGAGGGGCGCGGGCAGTCCGTCCGGGCCGATCAGCCGGGGCCCGGCCGTGACCGTGTCGAACCGCAGCGAGAGGTCCGTGCCCGGCAGCCGTACATCACGCAGCTCCAGCTGCCCCGCCGTGCCGAGCTGCCAGCGGGTGCCGTCCGTGGGAGAGGTGAGGGTGAAGCCGCCGTTCTCGCCGGTGTCGCCGGCCTCCAGGACGAGCCGGTCGGTCGCCGGGAGTCCGGCGTGGTCGAGCAGTTCGACGTCCCTGGTCGCGGGCAGCGAATCGATGGCGGGGGCCTCGCTGATCCGCAGCTTGAGCCCGTCGAGCCCCGGACCGCGTAGGGGGATGTCGGTGACGGTGCCTTCGGGGATGGTGCCGAGGCGGTTCGGGCGGGTGACCGGGGTGAGGGTGCGCAGGTCGGTGCCGAGGCGGTTCGGGCCGGTGACGGGGGAGAGGGTGTGCGGATCGGAGACGGGGGTGAGGGTGCGCAGGTCCGTGAGGGGTGCCGGGTGGCCGTCGGGGCCGATGCGGGTGACGAGGCCCTCCGCCGAGGTGAGGGTGAAGCCGTCGGTGGTCATGGCCACCTTCACGTCCGGGACGACACCGGTGTCGGCACGCAGCACCCAGGTGAGGTTCTCCCCGGGCTCGATGGTGATCCACTGCCCGGTGGGTTGGCCCAGGTCGTCGAGGAGCCGCAGTTCGCCGGTCGGGAGGTTCGCGGCCGAGGTGTCCAGCCGGGCCGTCATCACCGTGATGTCGCGCCGGACGAGGTCCGGGTTCATGCCGAGGCCGCGGAAGTCGGCGCGGGCCTGGGCGAACTCCACCTGGGCGCCGCTGAGGTCGAGTTGCAGCTCGGCCTTCTCCAGGCCGGACACGTCACCGAGCTTGTCGAGGCGGCCGGCGAGGTCGTCCAGACGGGTCCGGGCCAGCTGGGTGCGGGCCCAGCCGTCGAGCCGCTCGGTGGCGAGCTTGCCGACGGCTCCGCCGGTGATGGCCTCGTGCAGGGTCAGGGGCGGCATCCTGGTCGTCACACCCGTCGTGTCGCCGACGAGTTCCATGCGGCCGGGGGTGAGGCCGAGCAGGTCACCGGCGTCGTTCAGGTCGTCGGCGTCGACGCCGATCTTCCGGGCGATGGAGTCGAGCCGGGTGTTGACGGCGGGCATCCGGACGTCGCGGAGGGTGCCGACCCCGGGCATGGTCAGGGGGCCGGTGGCGACCGTGGGGGTGTCCACGACCTCGGCGGTCACCCGGTCCGTGAACCCGATCTTCAGGTCCACCGTGTCGGTCGTGCCGATGCGCAGGGTCACACCGTCCGGGGTGACGCCCGCCAGGTCGACCTCGCCGTTGGCCAGGCTGAGCAGATCCCGGTCCTTGAGGCCGCCGAAGTTGCCGTCGATGCTGAACCGGGCCAGGTCGGCGAGATCGTCGGCGGGCCGCACCAGCCCGGACGGCGTGCGCTGCAACCCGAGGGAGAGCTCCAGCTCCTCCAGCCGCTGGACGGCGGTGGGGCCGGGGACCGGCGAGCCGAACCGGTCGGCCCGGGTGAGCGGGGCGCCGAACTCGTCCAGGCCCTCGAAGCGGTCGAGGGTGGTGAGGGACCCGAACTCGCCAGTCCCGCCAAGGCGGTTGAGGGTGCCGGGCGTCGTGAACTCGTCGAGGCCCCCGAAGCGGTTGAGAGTCGTGGTGGGGGTGCCGAACTCGTCCAGGCCCCCGAAGCGGTCCAGCGTCGTGGGCGCCCCCAACTCGTCCAGCGTGTCGAACCGCGACAGCCGCGGCAGCGACGAGTCGCCCCGCGTCGCCGTGCGGAACGCCCCCGGCAGGGCCAGTGGTTCGACCAGGTCGTCCGGGGTGAGCAGGCCCGAGCCGCGCAGGGTGAGACCGGGCTCGGTCAGGCTCTTCGCGGAGTCGTCGAACAGGCCCCCGACGCGCCCGAGCGACCCCACCGTCGTACCGCCGCGGGCCGCCCTGCCGCCGAGGCCGAGGCCCCGTTCGAGGACGCCGACGCGGAAGGCGCCGGTGTAGCCGAGCGCGCGGATCTCGCCGTAGCGCAGCGGGACCACGGCCGTCACCGCGAGGTCGAAGGCGCGGCCCAGGTTGACGGCCGTATAGGTGGCGAACCGGCCGACCGCGTCGCCGCCGAGCCGTCCGGTGATGTTCGCGAAGTCGGTGCGCAGCGCGAGCCAGCCGCGTTCGCCCAGGCCCTTGGCGAGGGAGGGCAGGCCGCGCACCAGCGAACTCACCAGCGCGGGCACCCTGGAAGCCGCCCCGGAGAGCCTGGTCAGGCCGTTGCCGAGCATCCGGCCGAGATTGCCGAGCGTGGTGCCGAACCGGCCCGGGGCCAGCGCCCGGAAGCCGTCGAACAGCAGGCCCCCGGCCTTCAACAGGCCCTTCGCACCTGCCTGTACGGCGCCGCGGATGCCGTTGACCAGGCCGCGCAGCGAGGTGAGCCCCTTCGTGGAGGGGAACAGCACGCCGAGGGCGGACAGCGCGAGACCGAGGACGTCGGTGCGGCCCATCGCGAAGTCCACCACCGTCTTCATGAAGACGACGGCGCCGACCACGAACGCGGCCAGGGCGATCTGCCCGCCGATGATGGCGCCGATCACGGCCAGCGCCATGCCCACGTATTCGAGGACCTTGAAGATCTTGTCGATGAGCTTCTTCCAGAAGCTCGTCTTCTTCGGGCGTTTGACGGGCCGGTTGAGGATGTCCGTCGCGTCCTTGAGGGCCGCCTCCAGCACCTTGCCCGCGGCACCCGCGGTGCCGACCTCGGAGTCGATGGTCCGGCGGGCCGCGTCGGTCTCCGGGTCGTCCGCGGTCAGTTGCAGCGAACCGACCTTGTTCGCCTCGGCCTCGGCCCGGTCCTGCGCGTCGGACAGCGCGAAGGTGTACGTCGCGATGGCGTCGGTGGCACTCGTGAACGCGTCGGTGACGTTGCCGATGTAGTACTGGAACTCGGTCTCGATGTAGGTGCGCAGCGCGTCCGCGGTCTTCCCCTGGAACCCGCCCTCGAAGTCGGCCAGGAAGGGGCCCAGCGACGTGTTCACGTCGGACGCCTGCTCCCGGGCCTCCAGGAGTTCGGTGAGCACCTGGGCCAGCAGGTCCAGGTCGCCGCCGACCGGGTTGCCGGTCAGACCGACGGTGCTCCAGTCCTCGGGGCTGGCCAATCGTTCCTCCCGGGCTCTCGGAAGCAGCCGCACACGGCCTGCGACCGGACGGCCGCACCCTGCTGACGCTGTGTACGGGGCAGGAGTTCACTTTCGTGACGCACTTCACACGGGAGGAGGATGGGGTGCGTGCGGCTGCCGGGCCCCGGAACGGGCCCTGAAAAAACTGTGAACCCTTGAGCACGCGCTTTCGTCTACTGGGCGGATCTGATCCCCGCGGTGGAACGGAGGAGCCTCATGGCCGACGGAGAGGGTGACGGCACGGTCGTCATCGACTACGACCTGATGACCGATCTCGCCCGGCGGATCTGGACGATGCGCGACCAACTGGACGTGACGTTCAAACAGCAGGCGCGCGGCTTCTCGGCCGGGGACATCGGCCCGCGCCCGGAGACAGCCGAGGCGATGAACGACTTCTACACCGCGGCGAAGGGCGCCTTCGAACGCGGCTGGCAGGCGATGACCGACCTCGGCAACACCTTCGACGAGGTGAGCAAGGCGTTCTTCGACCAGGACGGCTCGATCGCCGCCGGTGCCGCGCAGCAGATCGCCTCCCAGCAGGACTACGCGGTCCAGCAGCAGAACGAGGAGCAGGCCCAGGAACACCAGCGCGCCGAGGACGAGTTCCTCGACGAGTACATGCAGGCCACCGGGCGCACGGAACCCCTCACCGACGCCGAGAAGCAGATGCTCCTCTCCGGCAGGCGCTTCCAGACCGAACACCCGACGCCCACCCCGCTCGACCCGGTCGCCGGCTACACCGACGTCGCCCCGGACGGCACCAAGACCGAACTCGTCTACCGGCGGGACGCCGAGGGCAACGTCGTCGAGACGACGACCACCGTCACCAACCCCAACGGGCTCACCTACTCCGAGACCACCCAGACCCTGTCGGCCGACGGCGACTCCGTGACGACGATCCACAGCTCCGACGGCACCACCTACAAGGTCTACGTCGACGCCAACCCGCCCGGATACGCCGAGGGTTACCAGATGCGGTACGTCACCGACGCCAACGGCGACACCCTCCAGATCTGGGGCAAGGAACCCGGCGGCGACTGGGAGCTGCGGATGGACAAGGACACCTACCTCAACTCCCCGGCGGGGCAGGACGATCCGCAGCAGAGCCTGGACGCGCCGCCCGCCTACGAGACCGTCCAGAACCCGCTGGTCACCAGCAACGGCGCGCCGACCGGCGGCGGTTACACCCAGCAGGGCCCCACGGCCACCCCGGCGGACGGGATCACCCGCACCGAGTACGCGGCCCCCGACGGCTCGGTGCTGAAGGTCGTCACCATCGAGGCCAGCGGGGTGCGCCTGGTGGCCGACGCGAACAACGTCGTCCAGGAGGTCTGGAACAACCTTCCCGGCACCACGACCGGCTGGTTCCTGAAGGACTCCATCACCCTCCACGACGCCACCGGCACCGAACCCCCGCTCGGTGTGCTCGACCCCAACACCCTGCGCTGACTTCCGGGTCGGTCACGACCCGGTGCACCCCGAGAACGAAAGAGAGGCTCACCATGGCGATCACCAAGGTGGACAACGCCGCAGTCACCGCGACCGCCGGCAAGCTCAAGACCGCCGTGAGCGGCACGCTGGTGCCCGAACTGCAACGGCTGCAGACGAGCGTCGACAACCTCCTCGCGGACGGCCTGCTGCTCGCCCAGACCAGCCCCAAACTCCAGGCGTCGTACCAGGAGTTCACGACCTCCATCACCACGTTCGTGAACAACATCAACAACTTCGCCGACCAGTTCCAGTCGATCGCCGGTGCCGTCCTGGACCTGGACTCGAACATCGCCGGCCAGATCGGCAAGTGACCCCGCGGGAGCGCCGCCCGCCGCTCAACCCGCCTGCCTGCGCCCGGACTTGAACCACTTACTCACGGATGAGGAACGACATGCCCGAGATCAATGTCAATGAGGAAGAGGTCGCGAACGTGGGGTCCCAGCTCCGCTCCGCCGTCACCTCCACGATCGTGCCCGAGCTGAACACCCTGAAGGGCGACGTCAACACGCTGCTGGAGGGCGGGCTGCTGCTGCCCCGCTCCAGCCCGCAGTTGCAGACGTCCTACGAGTCCTTCAACACCTCGCTGACCCAGGCGGTCGACAACATCACCCAGTTCGCCAACCAGTTCGACGCGATCGTCAAGGCCGTACAGGATCTGGACACCGAAGTCTCCAGCAAGATCGGCCAGAGTTCGTAACGTCGTCGCACTGCTCGGCCCGGTACCCGCGAGGGTGCCGGGCCGACGGCATTTCCGGCCACTGGACTGTCGTTTTCTCGGCCACCCGGTCGGTGTGTTTCAGCAGGTGGAAAGCTTTTTGGGGTTCCTGCTCGGTAACCTCACGTTCTCATCAAGAACGCTTGAAACATCCAACGACGCTCATAAACTCGCAACCCAGCGACCGCCCGGCCACCCGCACCGGAAGCGGTCACCGGGTACCCGTGTGTCATCCCCCACCCGTGCCGCCTGCGCGGCCTCCGACCCAACCGGCTGCGGACACCGACGCCGGTCTGAGGGAACCACCACATGAGAACGTCCAGAACTCGCTCTTGCCAGGCGGGAACCGCGCCCACGTCCGGTGAGACCGCTCTCTCCCGTGACGGCTCCGTCCGCAAGCTCTACGAGGAGCACCACGGCCCCCTCATGCGCTACGTGTCCGGCCTGCTGCGCGGCGACCGCCAGCGCGTGGAGGACTTCGTCCAGGAGACGCTGGTGCGGGCCTGGACGAGCATCCCCGACCAGCCGCCGGGCTGGACCCCCTCCCGCGCCTGGCTCTTCCGGGTCGCGCACAACCTCGTGATCGACTGGGCCCGCCGCGAACAGGCGCGCCCCGAGGTCCACCACGAACACTCGCTGGAGACGCACCCCGAGCCCGTCGACCCGATGCGCGAGGCCGACGAACGCCGCTTCCTCGTCCACGCGTTGTCCCGGCTGTCCCGGCCGCACCGCGAGGTCCTCTTCTACGTCTACATCCTCGGCTGCACCGGCCCCGACGCCGCCCACGCCCTCGGCATACCCCCGGGCACCGTCAAGTCCCGCACCCACAACGCGCTCAGGGAACTGCGCCGCCGCCACCCCCGCCACCACTTCACGGCGGCGGCGTGAACACCCCTGCGCCCCACGGCGGTTCGCTCGCCGTGGGCAGGCCCGACGACTCGCTGCTCACCGGCGTCCTGGTCGCCGCGGTCGTCCTGCTGCTGCTCTTCCTGCTCGTGCGCCACCTCGTCAAGCGGCTCGGCGGGTGGCGGCGCTGCCGACGCCGTATCGCCCGGGAAGCGGCCCTGACCCGGCGGGCCTTCGGCGAACCGCTGCGCGCCCCCCGCCGCCACCGCCGCGGGGTACGGGCCCTGGGCCGCCAACTCGCCGAGCCGCGCACCGGTCTGCTCGTACGGCGGCTGCTGGACGCCGCCGCGGGGGCCCTCGGCGAGGCGCCCGGCGCCGTGCCGTACGCGCTACGGCTGACGGCCGCGTCGGCCACCGTCCAGATCGCCGCGCGCCGGCTGCCCGAACCGCTCGCACCCTGGGAGAACGGCACCGGGAGCGGACCGCAGGCATGGACGCTGGCCCTCGGCGGGGACGGCGAACTGCCCGAGGCCGCACCCCGGTTGAGCCACCGTGCCCGGCCGCTGCCCGTCGCCGTCGGCATGGCGGACGGCGCCTGCGTCCACCTCGACCTGGCCGCCGGACCGCGCCTGGTCACCGTCGAGGGCGACCAGGCCGCCCGGCTGCGGCTGTTGCAGGCGCTCGCCGCCCAACTCGACCGGCCCGGCAGTGGAGTTCACGTCACCGTGGCGGACGGCGTGCACCCGGGCCACCACGGCCCACGGCTCGACGCCGTCCTGCGGCGGCTGGAGCGGAGCCCCGCAGGGGAGCCGGACGACCTCGGCGGCACCGCGACCGTCGAGGCGGTGGTCTGCGCCGCCCCCACCGTCGAACAGGCCCGCCGCCTGGCCGGGTTGACCGCCTCCGCCGCCGTCGTCTGCCTCGTCGACGGCCGGGCCGCGGCCCACAGCTGGGCCCTGCGGGTCGACGGCCGCGGCAGGGTCACCGCACCCGAACTCGGCCTGGACGCCGACTCGGGACCGCTCGGCCGGGCCGTCGCCGCCGCGGTCCGCGCCGACCGCCGCCGTAGCCGCCGCACGACCGCCGACCGGCCGGTACCGCAGCGCGGGCAGTCCCCACGGCCGCCCGAACTGCCCGAAGAACCAAGCCGGTCGGCGCCCGAACCCGTACCCGCCGCGGCCCGCGCGGCCACCGGCCCCGACCTGCTGTCCGAACCGGCCACCGCGGGGGAGCGCCCCACGGCGGCCTCCTCCACCGGGTCAGAGGGATAACCACCCACCGATGAAACTCCTCGTCACCACCATCTCCGACGGCGACCCCGCCTCCCGCCAGGACGTCCTGCTCAGCGCGGCCGGCACCACCCCGGTGCAGGACGTCGCCGCACACCTGGCCGGGGTCCGCGCGGGCGACGGCCCCGCTCCGGCCGCCCCCGACTGCTACCTCGACGGCGAACCCCTCGCCCCCGGCACCGAGTTGGCCGCCAGCCCCCTCATGGACGGCAGCATCGTCGGCCTCGGCGCACCCGCCCCGAGGGCCGCCGTCGCCTACGGCCCCGAGCGCGCCGCCATGCCACAGCCGCGCGGCGCGGACCACACCCCGGTGGTCGAACTCCAGGTGGTGGGCGGCCCGGACGCCGGGCGCGTGTACCAACTCGGCCTCGGCACCCACGGCATCGGCCCGCTCCAGGACGCCGCCGTACCGCTCGAAGGGCGCGGCATGCCCGCGGACGGCGTCCGCGTGACCGTACGCCCCGACGGATCCGCCCTCGTCGAACTCGCCGAGCACGAAACCGGGCACGGCAGCGGCAGCGGCACCGAACACGACGGCCCCGTACGGCTGTCCGTGCCCGAGCCGCCCGAGCACCGGGGGCGGCCCAACACGCCGCTGCTGCCCCTCGTCGAGCAGGACGAGGAGGAAGCGGCGGAGGCGGCCGAGGACGCCGTCGAGCCCGCGGACCTGCCCGACGGCTGGGCACTCTGGCCGCTCGGCGCCGAACTGGCCGTGGGGGAGCACCTGTTGCGGATCGCCGAGCCCACCCGGCGCGACGCGGCGGTCGTCCCCTCCGAGGGCGGGGGCGGCCTCGACTACAACCGGCCGCCGCGCATCCTCCCGCACCTGGTGCCCGAGCGGTTCCGGCTGCCGGGACCGCCCGAGCCGCCCGCGCGCCGGCCCATCCCGCTGCTGGTGGCCGTCGCCCCGATGGCCATGGGCGTCGGCATGATGCTCATCTGGAACTCGTACTACTACATGCTGTTCATGCTCCTCTCGCCGCTGCTCATCGCGGCGAACCACGTCAGCGGGCGCCGCGCGGCCCGCAAGGACTACGAGGAGAAGTCCCGCGTCTACCGGCAGCGCCGCGCCTCGCTCGAAGCGGATGTGCGCGAGAAGGTCCACACCGAGCAGCGGCTGCGCACCGACAGCGCACCCGACCCGGCGCTCGCCGGACTGTGGGCCGTCGGCCCCGGCCGCCGCCTGTGGGAACGCCGCCGTGGCGACCCGGACCACCTCTCGCTGCGCCTGGGCACCGCCGCCCAGCCGTCCCTGCTGAACATCGACGACGCGGCACGCGAGGACAACCACACCGCCGTGCACTGGACCATCCCGGACGCGCCCGTCAACGTCGGCCTGGTCGACTGCGGCGTGGTCGGGCTGGCCGGCGAGAGCGGCTCCGTGCGGGCCCTGGCCCGCTGGCTGACCGCCCAGGCCGCCGTCCTGCACACCCCGCGCGACCTGCGCATCGTTGTCCTCACCGACAAGGCGTCCGAGGACTCCTGGGACTGGGCGCGCTGGCTGCCGCACTCCCGCGACGGCCTGCCCGGCACCCGGGGCGGCGCCGTCACCCTCATCGGCAACGACCCCGAGACCGTCGCCAACCGCGTCGCCGAACTCGTCTCCACGCTGCGCACCCGCCGGCGGGCCGCCGAATCCACCATGAGCAAGGCCCTGCTCAGCGAGCCGGACGTGCTCGTCGTGATGGACGGGGCGCGCCGCCTGCGCGACGTGCCCGGCATCGTCGCGGTGCTGAAGGAGGGCCCGGCGGTGCGGATCTTCCCGCTCTGCCTCGACCAGGAGGAACGCTTCCTGCCCGAGGAGTGCACCGCCGTCGTCCGCCACGAGGACGGCGGGCTCACCCTGCGCCGCACCGGACGGCCCGACATCCCCGGCATCCGCCCCGACCTCGTCGAACCCGCCTGGTGCGAACGGCTCGCCCGCGGGCTCGCGCCCCTGCACGACGTCACCCCCGACGCCGCCGAGGGCCTGCCCACCCGCATCGGCCTGCTCGACCTCCTCGAACTGCCCGAGCCCACAGCCGCCGAGATCGCCGCCCGCTGGCAGCGGCGGCCCGCCTCCACCGAACTGCTGCTGGGCGCCGGTTACGACGGTCCGGTCGCCTTCGACCTCGTCAAGGACGGACCGCACGGCCTGGTCGCGGGCACCACCGGATCCGGCAAGTCGGAGCTGCTCCAGACGTTCGTGGCCTCCCTCGCCACCGTCAACCGGCCCGACGAACTCACCTTCGTCCTCGTCGACTACAAGGGCGGCAGCGCCTTCAAGGACTGCGTCCAGCTCCCGCACACCCTCGGCATGGTCACCGACCTCGACAGCCACCTCGTGCAGCGCGCCCTGACCTCCCTCGCGGCCGAACTCGTGCGCCGCGAACACATCCTGGCCGCCGTCGGCGCCAAGGACCTGCCCGAATACCAGGGGATGCGCCGCCGGGACCCCCAACTCGCCCCCGTACCAAGGCTCGTGCTCGTCATCGACGAGTTCGCCACCCTCTACCGGGAGATCCCCGACTTCATCCCCGGCCTGGTCTCCATCGCCCAGCGCGGCCGGTCCCTCGGCATCCACCTCGTGCTGGCCACCCAGCGCCCGGCCGGTGTGGTCAGCGCCGACATCCGCGCCAACACCAACCTGCGCATCGCGCTGCGCGTCACCGACGCCGGGGAGAGCACCGACGTCATCGACATCAAGGACGCCGTCAGCATCTCCCCGGAGACACCGGGCCGCGCTCTGGCCCGGCTCGGCCACGGCACCGTCGTACCGTTCCAGACCGCCTACTCCGGCACGCCGATGCCGGGCACGGCCCCGGCGCGGGCCCCGCAGGCGGCGGACGACACCCCGCAGGTGTGGGGCGCCGAACTGACCTGGCAGCGGCTCGGCCGCGGCCTCGGCCTGCCCACCCCGGTCACCGGACCCGCCGCACCGGCCGCCGACGAGGGGCTGCCCACCGCCCTCGGCGCCCTGGTCGACGCGGTGCGCGAGGCCGCCGAACTCGCCGACTGCGCACCCCAGCCGAGCCCCTGGCTGCCCCCGCTCGGCCAGGCCGTCCTCATCGACGACCTCCCGCAGCCAGACAAGCCCGGCGGCGCCCAACTCGCCCCCGTCTCCTGGGCGTTGTCCGACCTGCCCGCCGAACAGGCCCAGCTCCCCGTCCAGTTGGACCTCGCCACCTTCGGCCACCTCTACGTCATCGGCATCCCGCGCTCCGGCCGCTCCCAGGTCCTGCGCACCATGGCCGGCGCCCTCGCCCGAGGCCACGGCTCCCAGGACGTCCACCTGTACGGCATCGACCACGCGGGCGGTGCCCTGACCGCCCTCGGGGTCCTGCCGCACTGCGGTGCCGTCGTGCCGCGCGGCGACACCGAACGGCTGGAACGGCTGCTGGCCCGGCTGGACGCCGAACTCGGGCGCCGCCAGGAGCTGTTGACCCGGCACCACGCGAGCAACCTCACCGAACTGCGCGAGATCGTGCCCGCGGGTGCCCGGCCCGCGCACGTCGTGCTCTTCGTCGACGGCTGGGACGCGCTCGTCGACCGCATCGCCGAACACAACGGCGGTCGCCAGATGGACCAGGTCAACCGGCTGCTGCGGGAGGGCGCCGGAGCGGGCCTGCACGTCGTCGCCACCTCCGAACGGGCCCTGCTGTCCGGCCGCAGCACCGCCCTCAACGACAACAAACTGCTGCTGCGCCTCAACGACCGCACCGACTACCACGTCGTCGGCAAGCGCCCCCGCGAACTGCCCGACACCATCCGCCCCGGCCAGGGCTGGACCACCGAAGGCACCGAGATCCAGGTCGCGTTGCTCGCCCCCGGCACCTCCGGCCAGGACCAGGCCGAAGCCCTGCGCACCATCGGCGCCGAGGCCGCCCGCCGCGACGCCGGACTGCCCGACGAGCTCCGGCCCGCCCGCATCGGCACCCTCCCCGCGAAGGTCGACTTCGCCGAGGCGTACGACAAGGTGCGCGAGGAGTTCCGCCGCCCCCTGTGGGGACTGCTGGGCCTGGGCGGCGACGACGTCTCACCCGTGGGCGTGGACTTCGCGGGCGCCTCGCCGACGTTCGTCGTCGCCGGACCGCCCGGCTCCGGCCGCAGTACGACGCTGGCGTCCCTCGCGGTCTCGCTGCTCGCCTCCGGCACCCGCCTGGTCGTCCTCGCACCGCGCGAGTCGCCCCTGCGCGCCCTCGGCGGCCACCCCGGCGTCCGGCTGCTCACCTCGACGACGCCCACCTCCAAGGAGCTCGCCGAGGCCCTCGGGGCGGACGGCGGCCCCCGCGTGGTCGTCGTGGACGACGCCGACCTGCTGGTCATGCCCGCCATCGACCTCGACCTGCGGGAACTGGTCACCTCCGGCCGCGACCGGGCCACCGGCGTGGTCGCCGCCGCCACCGCGGAGACCATGGCGGGCGCGATGGGCTGGCTCAGCGCCATCAAACGCCACCGCAAGGGCCTGCTGCTGGCTCCGGGCACCCTCATGGAGGGCGACATCATCGGCGTCCGCCTGACCCACGCACTGCTGCGCGGCCACCGGCCCGGGCGCGGGCTGACGGTGGACCCGCGCACCGGGGAGGCGGTGAGCGTACAGATTCCGGTGACGGATCTGTCCTGACATCCGCCGTCCGGGCCCGGAAACGGGCGCCCGGACCCGGCTGTCGGACCTGACTGTCAGTGGTCGGTGGCAGACTGAGGCCCGTGATGGATCAGGTACGGACAGGTGCGGGCGTGGCCGGTGGGGGCGCGGAGAACGAGGCGTACGGGGAGGCCGGGGAGTTCGCACCGGTCGGCAATGTGATGGTCGGAGCGGCGGGTTGAGGATCCTGCACACCTCCGACTGGCACCTGGGCCGCCCCTTCCACCGGGTGAACATGCTCGGGGCCCAGGCCGACTTCGTCACCCACCTCGTCACGACCGTGCGGGAGCGGGAGGTGGACGCGGTGGTCGTGGCGGGTGACGTCTACGACCGCGCGGTGCCGCCGCTGGCCGCCGTCGAACTCTTCGACGACGCCCTGCACCGCCTCGCGGACCTGGGCGTGCCCACGGTGATGATCTCCGGCAACCACGACTCGGCCCGCCGCCTGGGCGTGGGCGCCGGACTGATCGGCCGCGCGGGCATCCACCTGCGCACCGACCCCGCCGCCTGCGGCACCCCGGTGATCCTGCCCGACGCCCACGGCGACGTGGCCTTCTACGGCCTGCCCTACCTCGAACCCGCCCTGGTGAAGGACGAGTTCGGGGTGGACCGGGCGGGCCACGAGACGGTGCTGGCCGCCGCGATGGACCGCGTCCGCGCCGACCTGGCCGCCCGGCCCGCCGGCACCCGCTCGGTCGTCCTCGCGCACGCGTTCGTCACCGGCGGCGAGGCCAGCGACAGCGAGCGGGACATCACCGTCGGCGGGGTGGCCGCCGTCCCCGCCGGGGTGTTCGACGGCGTCGACTACGCGGCCGTCGGCCATCTGCACGGCAGCCAGACCATCACCGAACGCGTGCGCTACTCGGGCTCCCCGCTGCCGTACTCCTTCTCGGAGACCGACCACCGCAAGAGCATGTGGCTGCTCGACCTGGGGGCGGACGGCACGGTCGCCGCCGAGCGGATCGACTGCCCGGTGCCGCGCAGACTCGCCCGGATCCGGGGCGAGTTGGAGGACCTCCTGGCCGACCCGGAACTGGCCCGCCACGAGGAGGCATGGGTGGAGGCCACCCTCACCGACCCGGTACGCCCCGCCGACCCCATGGCCCGCCTCACCGAACGCTTCCCACACACTCTCGCCCTCGCCTTCGACCCCGACCGCCCCCCGGAGGACACCGGCGCCACCTACGCCCGACGCCTCGCGGGCCGCACCGACCACCAGATCGCGGAGGACTTCGTCGCCCACGTCCGCGGGGCGGGCCCCGACGACCGCGAACAGCTCGTCCTCCAGGACGCGTTCGACGCGGTACGGGCGGACGAGACGGTGCGGGAGGTCTCGCGATGACGGACATCAGGGCCGCGCGGCCGATCACGACCACGACCGTCTTCCCGGAGGCCGCCCGATGAGGCTCCACCGGCTCGATCTCACCGCCTTCGGCCCCTTCGGCGGCAGTCAGTGCGTCGACTTCGACGAACTCTCCGCCGCCGGGCTCTTCCTGCTGCACGGCGCGACCGGCGCGGGCAAGACCTCGATCCTGGACGCCGTCTGCTACGCCCTGTACGGCACCGTCCCCGGGGCCCGGCAGAGCAGCCAGGGGCTGAACCTGCGCAGCGACCACGCGGCGCCGGACACCCGTACCGAGGTCCGGCTCGAACTCACCGTCGCGGGGCGCCGGTTGGAGGTCACCCGGCAGCCGCCGTGGGCCCGCCCCAAGAAGCGCGGCAGCGGCACCACCACGGAGAAGGCGCAGAGCCGGCTGCGCGAGTACGACGCGGGGGCCGGTTCCTGGAAGGACCTCAGCCGCTCCCACCAGGAGATCGGCGAGGAGATCACCCAGCTCCTCGGCATGAGCCGCGAACAGTTCTGCCAGGTCGTGCTGTTGCCGCAGGGCGACTTCGCCCGCTTCCTGCGCGCCGACGCCGAGGCCCGCGGCCGACTCCTCGGCCGGCTCTTCGACACCCACCGCTTCGCCGAGGTCGAACAGCGCCTCGCCGAACGCCGCCGCGCGGCCGAGGCCGAAGTGCGGGACGGCGACGCCGAGTTGCTCGCCGACGCACACCGCATGCAGCAGGCCGCGGGCCGCGCCGAAGAACCCCTGCCCGACCTCGCGCCCGGCGCCCCCGGCCTCGCCGACGCCGTGCTCGCCTGGGCGGCCCTCGCCCGCAGTACCGCCCGCGAACGGCTCACCATCGCGCACTGCGCCCGCACGGCGGCCGACGCGGCCCGCGGTGCCGCCGAGCGCGACCTGGACGACGTCCGCGAACTCGCCCGCCTGCAACGGAGGTTCGGCGAGGCCCGGCAGCGGGCCGAGCTGCTCGCCGCGGGCGCCGACGCGCACCTCGCCGACCGGGCACGCCTGGAACGCGCCCGCAAGGCCGAGGTGGTGGCGCCCGCGCTCGACCTGCGCGAGGCGGCCGACGCCGAACACCGGCGGGCCGCCGAGAACGAGACCCGCGCGCGGGCCCTGCTCCCGGACACCTTCGCCGAGTCGGGCGCCGCCGGGCTCGCCACCGCCGCCCGCCGCGCCGCCGAGGAACGGGGCGGCCTGGAGCCCGCCCGCCGCGCCGAACGCCGGCTGGCCCAACTCGCCACCGAACGCGCCGACTTCGACCGCGAGGAACGGGCCGACGAGGCGGTCGTCGCGGACGCCGAGGGCTGGCTCGCCGGGTGGGAGACGAACCGCGCCGCGTTCCAGACCCGGATCGACACCGCGCAGGAGGCGGCCACCCGGGCCGAACAGCTGGCCCTGCGGCGGGAGTCGGCCGGGCAGCGGCTGAACGCGGCCCGGCTGCGCGACCAGTTGGCCCGCGACACGGAGGCGGCGGAGGCGGGCGCACTCGACGCTCGCCGTCGCGCCGTCGCGGCCCACGAGCGCTGGCTCGACCTCAAGGAGCAGCGACTGACCGGCATCGCCGCCGAGTTGGCTGCCGGACTCGTCGACGGCGAACCCTGCGCGGTGTGCGGCTCGGAGCAACACCCGGCGCCCGCACGGAAGATCGCCGGACACGTCGGCCGGGAGACCGAGGAGCGCGCCCTCGCGGAGTACCGCGCGGCCGACGAGAGGGCCACCGAGAGCGAACGGCGGCTCGGCGTCGTCCGCGAGGCCCTGGCCGCCGCCCGCGCCGAGGGCGGCGACGAACCGACCCATCAACTCGCCGAGCAGGCAACGGAGTTGGAGCGGCTGCACCGCGAGGCCCGGGCCGGTGTGCCCGGCCTGCACGCCGCCCAGGAGGAGTGGCGCCGGGCCGAGCGGGAGCACGAGCGCCGCAGCGCCGACCGGCAGGCGGCAGCCGTACGGGCCGCCTCCCGGGTGGCCCGCCGCGACGCTGTCGACCGCGAAAGCGCCACGCTGGAAGCGGAGCTGACGCACGCCCGGGCCACCGCCACCAGCGTGGCCGCGCGCGCCGCGCAACTGGAACGGCAGACCGCGCTGCTCACCGAGGCCGCCGACGCCGCCCGTGGTGCCGCCGACACCGCGCAACGGCTCAAGGACGCCGACGCCCGCCTCGCCGACGCCGCCTTCCGCGCCGGTTTCGACACCCCGCAGGCCGCGGCCGCCGCCCTTCTGGACGACACCGCCCACCGCGAACTGCAACGCCGCCTCGACACCCGGCAGCAGGAGGAGGCCGCCGTCCAGGCGGTCCTCGCCGAGGAGGACACCGCGTCAGCCGCCGCCCGCCCCCCCCCCGCCCCCGCCGCCGCCCAGCAGGCGGCCGAGGCAGCCGAACGCCGCCTCCAGAGCGCCGCCTCCGCGCGCGACGAAGCGGCCCGTCGCTGCACCGAACTCGACCGCCTCTCCGCCCGCGCCACCACCGCCGTACGACGGCTGGCGCCCGTGCGCGAGGAGTACGACCGGGTGGCCCGGCTGGCAGGGCTGGCCGCGGGCACCTCCGCGGACAACGAACGCAAGATGCGCCTGGAGTCGTACGTCCTGGCCGCCCGCCCCGAACAGGTGGCCGCCGCCGCGACCGTACGGCTGCTGCGGATGTCCTCCGGGCGCTACACCCTCGTCCACTCCGACGACCGCTCCGGCCGTGGCCGCAGCGGGCTCGGGCTGCACGTCGTGGACGCGTGGACCGGCCGCGAACGGGACACGGCGACCCTGTCGGGCGGCGAGACCTTCTTCGCCTCGCTCGCCCTCGCCCTCGGCCTCGCGGACGTGGTCACCGACGAGGCGGGCGGGGTGCGCCTGGACACCCTGTTCATCGACGAGGGCTTCGGCAGCCTCGACGACCAGACCCTGGACGAGGTCCTCGACGTCCTGGACTCCCTGCGCGAACGCGACCGCAGCGTCGGCATCGTCAGCCACGTCCCCGACCTGCGCCGCCGCATCCACGCCCAACTGGAAGTCGTGAAGGGGCGCACGGGGTCGGTGGTACGGCAACGGGGCGGCTCCTAGGCCCTGTTGGCACCTGTTGTCGGCACCCGTTGCCGTACCGCCGTCCGGACTCAGAGCTGGGACAGCTCGTCCACCAGGTCGTCGAGGCCGAGCGAACCCTGGGACAGGGCCGCCATGTGCCATGCCTTCAGGTCGAAGTCGGCGCCGTGGCGCTCCTTCGCGTTCGCGCGGCCCAGGAGCCAGGCGCGCTGGCCCAGGGTGTAGCCGATCGCCTGGCCCGGGATGGTGAGGTAGCGGGTCAGCTCGCTGGCCACGAAGTCGCCCGACCGGCTGGTGTGCGCGCCGAAGAACTCCTCCGCAAGCTCCGGGGTCCAGCGCTCGCCCGGGTGGAACGGGGAGTCGGCCGGGATCTCCAGCTCCAGGTGCATGCCGATGTCGATGATGACGCGGATCGCCCGCATCATCTGCGCGTCCAGATAGCCGAGCCGCTGCTCCGCGTCCGTGAGGAAGCCCAGCTCGTCCATCAGGCGCTCCGCGTACAGCGCCCAGCCCTCCGCGTTGGCGCTGACCTGGCCGACGGTGGCCTGGTAGCGGGAGAGGTCGTCCGCGATGTGCACCCACTGGGCAAGCTGGAGGTGGTGGCCGGGAACACCCTCGTGGTACCAGGTGGAGACCAGGTCGTACACCGGGAAACGGGTCTCGCCCATCGTCGGCAGCCAGGTCCGGCCCGGGCGCGAGAAGTCGCCCGACGGCGCCGTGTAGAAGGGGGCGGCGGCGCTGCCCGGCGGGGCGATGTGCGCCTCCACCTTCCGTACCCGCTCGGCGAGTTCGAAGTGGGTGCCGTTCAGGGCCTCGATCGCCTGGTCCATCAGCCCCTGGAGCCAGACCCGGACCTCCTCGACGCCCTCGATGTGCCTGCCGTGCTCGTCCAGGTGCGCCAGTGCCACCCACGGCGTCGCGGCGCCCGGCAGCACCTTCTCGGCCTCCGCCCTCATCTCGCCGAGCAGGGCGTGGAACTGCTCCCAGCCGTACGCGTACGCCTCGTCGAGGTCCAGGTCCGTGCCGTTGTAATGGCGCGATCCGACCGCGTACATCTCCCGGCCGATCGTGTTGGGGGCGTCCGCGATGGCGGGGGCGTACACGTCCCGTACCCAGTCGCGGAGTTCGACGACGGCGGCGTCGGCCGCGGCGCCCGCCGCGGCCAGTTCCGCGCGCAGCGGTTCGGGGCCCGCGGCGGCGAAGTCCGCGAACCAGCCGCGGCCCGAACCGTCCGTGTCCGACCACTCGGTGAGCTGCTCGACGAAGACCGCGGTCGGGCGCGGGGCCCCGTACACCTTGCGTTCCAGGCCGAGGGCGAGGGTCTCGCGGTGGCCGCGCAGCGCGCCCGGGACCGCGCGCAGCCGCTCGGCGACCGCCGACCAGTCCGCGTCGGTCGCGGTCGGCGTGAGCGTGAAGACGTCACGCACGGCGTGCGCGCGGGTGGACATGTTGCCGATCGCGCGCAGGTGCCAGCCGGCCTCGTGGGCGGCGAGGCCGGCGGTCAGGCGCTCCCGCAGCAGCCGGGCGCAGCGGCGTTCGACGTCGCTGTCGGCGCCCGGCCGTCGCTCCGCCTCGGCCAGCCGTGCGAGCGTCGTGCGCGCCAGTTCGGCGCGGGCGTCATGGCCCGCGGGGGAGAGGTCGGGGAGCGTGCGGGAACTCTCCGGGACGCCGAGGTAGGTACCGGTGACCGGGTCGAGGGCGACGAGGTCGTCGACGTAGGCGTCGGCGACCTCGCGGGGCAGCGGGCTGTTGGTCAAAGACATGCCGCCCATCCTCGTACGACCCGGCCGTCCGCGTCAGCCCGGCCTCCTCGGCCGACGGCGCGATTCCGCCGCCCGCGACCGGGGTTGACGGACCGTCAGTGCTGGTCGCGGGCGCCCTGTCCGCTGGGCTCGCCGTGCGCGGTGCCGTCGTGCGGGGGCCG
The DNA here is from genome assembly GCA_001298575.1 of Actinobacteria bacterium OK074. Lineage (GTDB taxonomy): Bacteria > Actinomycetota > Actinomycetes > Streptomycetales > Streptomycetaceae > Streptomyces. The sequence continues at coordinate 22,202 of LJCV01000198.1, read as the reverse complement.
GGGGAGGGCGGGGGCGGCCTCCAGGCGGGCCGTGATGACGAGGGTGCCCTCCTCGATCTGGTAGTCGAGGGGCAGGCCAAGACCGCGCATCGCGGCGACCATGCCGGTGTTGGACGACTGGGTGACCGCGTACACGTTCTCGCAGCCCGCCTCGATCGCCATCCCGACCAGCCGGCCCAGGAGTTCACCGCCGATGCCCCGGCGCTGCCAGGCGTCCTCGACGATCAGCGCGACCTCGGTCTCGTCGCCGTCCCACAACAGGTGCCCGAGGCCGACGATCCGCCCGGAGGCGGTCTGCACGGCGAGCGTGCGGCCGAAGCGCGGGCTGAGCAGGTGCCCGAGGTAGCGGTCCGCGTCCTGCGGCGCGTGGTAACGGTGGCGCAGCGTGGGGGCCGAGCAGCGCTCGTGCATCGCACGGGCCGCCTCCAGGTCGGAGTCGTCGGCGCGGCGGATCGTGATCGCGTTGCCCTCGGGCAGCGTCAGCACGTCCTGGCCGCCCGGCACGCGCGGGCCCAGTCGGGCGTCCAGTTCCACCAGGGCCCGCGCCCGCGCGAACTCCGTCGGCGTGAACGGCAGATACGGCCGCTCCACCGTGATCACCTCGCCCTCCGGCGCCCGCAGCCGCATCACCGTGTCCTCCAGCACGCCCTCCACGGGCGCGTCCTCCGGCGAGCCGGTGCCGAAGCGGGCGGCCGGGGAGGTGGCGGGCAGCGAGCGGATGGTGCACCGGCCGAGCAACTGGCGCAGCGCGAGCGGGAGTTCGGCGCCGTCCAGGGCCGTGCGGGTGGCCAGGCCCAGGACCCGGGTCGGGGCGTCCACCAGGTCGTGCGCGTCGGCCCGCTCGATCCAGGTGCCGAAGCCGCCGGCGTCGGCGACCGCGCGGGTGATCTCGGTGGCGCCCTGCTCGTGCGGGGCGCGCAGCAGGAACTCGTCGACGGTGCCGTCGGCCAGGGGGTGCGTCTGGAGGCTCAGGATGTCCACGCGCAGTCCGGCCAGGGCCGTGCACAGCGCCGCGAGCGAGCCCGGCTCGTCCTTCACCGTCGTCCGCATCCGCCACAGCACGGTCGCCCCGTCCGCCGTGTCGCTGTCGGACGGCCCGGCCTGCTGCTCCGCGGGATCGGCAGGAGCGGGCGGCCGGGCACCGGTATCGCCCTCGGGAGGTGCGTGACCGTGGCGGCGTGACCACCACAGGTGGAATCCGACCGCGGCGAGCAGGGCGAGCGCCGAGCCGACGAGCAGGACCGGGCCGTCGGGGCCGTGCCCGACCAGGTCGGCCACCGCGTCCGCCACGGCCACCGCGGTGAAGAGGGCCGCGAGTTCGACGAGATCACGCCGCCAGTGGTGCACGGGGCGCCCGTTCTTCGCGCGCGTCACATCAGACATGTCCGGAGTCATGCAGTCACTGTGAACGAACGGTGTTGCGTGATCACGAACGCATTGTGACTGAGCGGTTAAGTATCGCTTCGCCCTTTTTGTTGCATTTTTGACGATTGCTGTCACGGCGGTGCCGGTGTGCCGGATGTGCTGGATACCGCGCACCGGGGGATGACTCCGGTGCGCGGCGTCATGATCGAGAATACGGGAGGCGGTACGTGTCCGGCGCGTGAACTCACCGACGGCGTACGGGAGTCGGGCATGTCTGCGACGGTGTCACTGACCCACGCGTCCGGGCTGGAGCGTCTGGGTGAACAGCAGGGTGCCGTCCTGCTCGCGCAGCCGGACCGTCAGCTCGCCGCTGTCCCCGTCGATGTCGACCTGGCCGAAGAACTGGTAGCCGCCCGCGGGTGAGACGTTCGAGTCCACCGGCGCCTTCACGAACACCCGGTCCGGGCCGAACGTGGCGTCCAGCGCGTTGGCCGGGAAGGCGCCCGCGTTCAGCGGACCGGAGACGAACTCCCAGAACGGCTCGAAGTCGGTGAACGCGGCCCGCGACGGGTGGTAGTGCTGTGCCGAGGTGTGGTGCACGTCGGCCGTCAGCCAGACCGTGCCGGTGATCTTGTGGTGCTTGACGAACCGCAGCAGCTCGGCGATCTGGAGTTCACGGCCGAGCGGCGCGCCCGGGTCGCCCTGCGCGACGGCCTCGATGTTCGCCCTGCCCTCGGTGGCGTCCGGCACCACCAGGCCGAGCGGCATGTCCGCCGCGATCACCTTCCACACCGCCCGCGAACGCGCCAACTCCCGCTTCAGCCACTCCAGTTGCTCGGCGCCCATGATGCCGACCGGGTCGGTGCTCTGGTCGTCGGGGGAGTTCGCGTTGCGGTACGTGCGCATGTCGAGGACGAAGACGTCGAGCAGCGGGCCGTGCCGCATCACCCGGTACACGCGGCCGTTCCTGTCGCCCGGCGGGAGCGTGGAGATCGGGAAGTACTCGCTGAACGCGCGCCGGGCCCGGGCGGCGAGCACGTCGACGCTCTTCTCGGTGTAGGCGGTGACCGAGCCGGCGATCACCTCGCCCGGGTACCAGTTGTTGCGCACCTCGTGGTCGTCCCACTGGATGATGGCCGGGACCTGGGCGTTGAACTTCTTGAGGTTCTCGTCGAGCAGGTTGTAGCGGAAGTTGCCGCGGTACTCGGCGAGCGTCTCGGCGACCTTCGACTTCTCCTCGGTGGTGATGTTCCGCCAGGTCGAGCCGTCCGGCAGGGTGGCGGTGGCCGCGATGGGGCCGTCGGCGTAGATGTTGTCGCCGCTGCACAGGAAGAAGTCCGGGTCCAGCTTGCCCATGGCGTCGTAGATCCGGTAGCCGCCGAGGTCGGGGTTGATGCCCCAGCCCTGCCCCGCCAGGTCCCCGGACCACAGGAACCGCACGCCCCGCCGGCGCCCGACCGGCGTCGTACGGAAGGTGCCGGTCACCGGCTCGCCGGTACGGCGCGGGTCGTCCGGGTCGGCGAGCAGCACCCGGTAGTGGATCTGCTCGCCCGCGGGCAGCCCGTGCAGCCGGGTCCGCCCGGTGAAGTCGGTACCGGCGCCGATCAACGGCCCCTGCCAGCTGCGGGCGTTGCGGAACGACTCGGTCGCGGACGTCTCCACGATCATCCGCGCCGCCCGGTCGGAGCGCACCCAGATCAGCCCCGAGTCGGCCGTCACGTCCCCGGCCTGCACACCCCACCCGGCACTCGGCCGCCCGGACAGCGCGAACGCGGGCGCGGCCCGGAGCGAGGAGGGCAGCGCGAGCGCGGCGGACGCGACGAGGGAGCCGCGCAGGACGCTACGACGACCGGGCAGGGACGGGTGAGCCATGGGGGGCCTCCAGGGGCGGGTACGGCCGGGGGTGCACAGTCACAACTACTGGTACACCGAAGCGCGCACGGAAACCCTGGATGAACAACGGGGCGCGCCCCGAACGGCGCTACCCGCGGTCCCCGAGTCACCGACCCCCCGAACTCCCGTCAAGAATCACCCGAGCGACCAGCGCAGGATCGTCATTCATGGGCACATGCCCACACCCGGGCAACCGCACCAACCGCGCCCGAGGCATCACCTGCTTCGCCCGCACCCCCTGCCGCCGCACCAGCAACCGGTCCTTCGTCCCCCAGGCGACAGTGACCGGCACCCCCACGACGTCGTCGACGAACCGCACGGACCCACCCGCCCGCAGGGTGTCGGAAAACCCCTCGGCCTGCGCCAGCGCCAACGTCTCCGCCACAACCGCCGAGGGCGCCCGCCGCCCCGGCCGCGCGTAGATCGTGCCGGTCAGCAGGGACCGCCCCGCCGCCGTACGGGACAACCGCTCCACGACGGGCAGCGGCATCCGCCGGGCGGCCTGCCGCATGGCCAGCAGCACCCCGAAGGCGTACCGCTTCTCCACCGGCGTCCAGAACCCGGCGGGGGAGAGCGCGGTGACGGACCGTGCGAGCTTCTCGCGGCCCAGCTCCAGGGCGAGCAGGCCGCCGAGGGAGTTGCCGGCCACGTGCGGGCGTTCGACGCCCAGGGCCTCGCAGAGCGCGCGCAGGACGGTGTTCATGGTCGGCAGGTCGTGGGTGAGCCCGTCCGGGAGCGCGGGGGAGGCGCCGAAGCCGGGCAGGTCGATGGCGATGACGTCGCGTTCGGCGGCGAGGACGGGGAGCACCGGGTCCCACGCCTGCCAGTGGTGGCCGATGCCGTGCAGCAGGAGCAGGGGCTCGCCGCCGCCCACGCGCGCGTACGCGACGGACACCGGCCGGGGGCCGTGCGGAGAGGGGACGTCGAAAGACACCGTGGAGACCGTGGCGGACGACATGGGCGGCTCCTTGCCGGGTACACACCGTGGACGCTGCACGCGGTCCGGCTCGCTCCGTTGTCCCGACGAGGCGGGGGTTCCGAGGAGTCGGACGGCGTGTCAGACAGCTTGTCAGCAAATGCTACCGACGGGTAGCCCCTACGTCTGGACAGCGCGCGGCGCCTCCGGTGGGATGGGGCGGTGAGCGTGAACACCGTGACCGAGGTCTTCGAGGAGCACCGGCCCGTTCTGACGGGCGTCGCCTACCGCATGCTCGGCCGGGTGGCCGACGCCGAGGACGTCGTCCAGGAGGCGTGGCTGCGCTGGTCCGGAGTGGACCACGAGACCGTCCGCGAACCGCGCGGCTACCTCGTGCGGATCACCACCCGGCTGGCCATCGACCGCCTCCGCCAGGCGCAGACGCGCAAGGAGGCGTACGTCGGCCAGTGGCTCCCCGAGCCGTACGTCACCGACTTCGGCACCGCGGTCGGCACCGTCCGCGAAACGGTCGCCCCCGACGGCGCCGAGCGGGCGGAGCTGGCCGACACGGTCTCGCTGGCCGTCCTCGTCGTCCTGGAGTCCCTCTCGCCGGTCGAACGCGCCGTGTTCGTCCTGCGCGAGGCGTTCGGCTACCCGTTCGCCGACATCGCCGCCACCCTCGACCGCAGCGAGGCGGCCGTGCGCCAGCTCGCCGGCCGGGCCCGCCGGCACGTCGAGGAACGCCGGCCGCGCTACGACGTCGATCCGGCCGTACGCCGTGATCTGACCGAACGGTTCCTCGCCGCCTCCGCCGAGGGCGACCTGGACGGGCTGCTGGCCCTGCTCGCGCCGGACGCGCGGCTGGTCGGCGACAGCGGCGGCCGGACGAAGGCGCCACTGCGGGTGCTGCACACCGCGGACAAGATCGCCCGCTTCATCGCCGCCGTCACGCCCGACGGCATCGCCGACGCGTCGTTCCGCTTCCTGGAGGTCAACGGCGGGCCCGCCGTCCTCATGCTGTCCGGCGGCAAGCCCGACACCGTCCTCCAACTGGACGTCGCGGACGGGCGCGTGCAGTGCGTCTACCTCATCCGCAACCCGGAGAAACTGGCGGCCCTGCCGCTCGGTCCCGACTAGGCCGCCTCCCCGGGAGCCCCCGCCGTGACCCCCGCACCCCCGTCCGATTGGTATTGACCAAGGATGGGGGCCGCCCTATCGTCGCAGGGAAAGTGCAACAACGTTTAATAAACAAGGGCGCTGAAAACGCCGCCGTGCCACGGTGATCGCGGAGGACAGGGTGGGGGACAGGGTGGGGACCACGCAGCTGGAACCGGTGCCGGAGCCGAAGTACTGGCATCTCAAGACCGTGCTCAGCGAGGCACTGGACTCCGAGTTCTCCGTGGGCGAGATCCTGCCCAACGAGCGCGACCTCGCGGCCCGGTTCGGGGTCGCCCGCGCGACGCTGCGCCAGGCCCTCGAACAGCTCGAACTCGAAGGCCGCCTCCAGCGCCGTCGCGGCGTCGGCACCACCGTCGCGCCCCCGCGCGTGGGCGTGGCCGTCGGACCGGCGCGGCACACCTGGCCGGGCACGGCGGGCGACGCCTGGCAGACCGAGGGCTGCGCCACGGTGGTGCCGCCGGCGGCCGTCGCGGACGCGCTGGAGACCGGCCGGGAGGAGGAGGTGCACGTGGTGCGCCGCTCCCGGGTCAGCCGCGGCCAGCCCGTCGCCGCGGAACTGCTCTACGTCCCGGCCGTGTCCGTACCGGACCTGACCGCCATCGACACGCCTTCCGGAACGGCACGCGCGCGTGCGGTGCTGCGCGAACTCCAGCGCCTGGAGCTGGAGGGCCGGGACCGGGCCGTGGAGCTGGGCTCGGCGCGGGCCGAGGACGCGAAGGAGCTGGACCGGCTGCCGGGCGCGCCCGTGCTGGTCGTCACCACCCGCTTCCACGCCGAGGGCTGCACGGCGGCGGTCTCGGTCGCCACGTACCGCGCTGACACGTGCCGCCTGACGTTCGGGGACGAGGGAGCGGTGGAGATCCACGACGGCCCGGAGCGCCGGGCGTCCTGACGGGCGGCGTACCCGGTCACGGCGGCGGTCACGGGCCGCCCCGCCACGTCCCCTCGACGGCGAACAGTTCCGCCTCCACGTGGTCGAGGGCGAGCCGCAGCGCACCGGTCGCGACGGCGGCCCCGCCCAGGAGGGAACGGGCCACGCGGGGCGGGCGCAGGCAGCAGCGGGCCAGTTCGCGGCGGAGCGGATCGAGGACGCCGTCCAGGCCCGTGGGCCGGCCGCCGATCACGACCAGCTCGGGGTCCAGCGCCAGCACCAGTGCCGCCACGTCGTGCACGAGACGCCGCACGAAGCGGTCGACGGCCTCGCGGGCGAGCCGGTCGCCCTCACGCGCGTGGGTGAGCACTTCGGCGACGGCCTGTTCGTCCAGCGGATGCAGGGGCCGCCCCGTGGTCGACAGCAGCGCCTCGGGGGTCGCCTCCCGGCCCAGCAGGTGCAGCGCGCCGATCTCCCCGGCGGCGCCGCCGTAGCCGCGGTGCAGCCGTCCGCCGATCAGCGAACCGGCGCCCGGACTGAGCCCGGCGAGGACGAAGACGACGTCGTCGGAGTCGGTCGCGGCGCCCTTCCAGTGCTCGGCCACGGCGGCGGCGTTGGCGTCGTTCTCGACCAGCACGGGGCACTTGAAGGAACGGTTCAGCCGCTCGCCCAGCGCGAGCCCCGTCCAGCCGGGCAGCGCCGTGCACAGCCGTACGGTCCCGTCGCCCTCCACGATCCCCGGGCTGCCCACCCCGACCGCACGCAGCGACCCGCGGGGCACACCGGCACGGCGCAGCAGTTCGGCGACGGTGCCGCGCAGCCGCTCCAGCCGCTCGTCGGCCGACGCGGTCTCGGACACGTCCCTGGAGAGCGTGCCCAGCTCACGGCCGCCGAGGTCGGTGAGGAGCGCGGTGACCCGGTGGGCGCCGACGTCGAGCCCCAGCAGATGCCCCGCCTCGGCCCGGAACCGGAACCGCCGCGCGGGCCGCCCCTGCGACCGCGCCCCACCGTCGTCGGCGACCGTCTCCACCACCAGCCCGGCCTCGCCGAGCCCCTCGACCACGGCCTCCACCGTGGGCCGGGACAGCCCGGTCACCCGGGCGACCTCGGTGAGCGTGGCACACTCGGCGGCCCGCAACGCGTCCAGCACCACCGCGGAATTGATCCGCCGCAACAGCGAGGGGTCCCCACCGGTCAGCCGCGCCAAGGTCGGTCCTCCCAGCTCGTGCGGATGATGGGCGGATGATACTCGGATCGGGGCGCGGGGCACGGGGGCGAGAGCGGCACGGGCCGCACCGAAGGCCCGCCCCGCCTACCCCCCCGGCCTACCCTCCGTCGAGCACCCCGACCGCCACCACCCGCAACGCGGCCGACAGCCGGTCCCCTCCGCCCTCCTCCAGCAGGCGCTGGACCGGTTCGCTGGTCAGGCCGGCCAGCAGGAGGTGGGCCAGGGTGTCGGCGTCCGCGTCGGGGCGTTGCCGGGCGATCAGGGCGCTGACGTGGGTGTGCCAGGAGCGGTAGACGGGATGGTCCCGGTGGTCGTCGTCCGTGGCCACCTTGTGGGTGGTCGACGCGGCGTGGCCGAGGGCCGCCAGCAGGCCCTTGTTGCGGGCCACGACGTCGACGACGGCGTCCAGGAAGGCGAGCAGGCGTTCGCGCGGGGGTGCCCCGGGGCCCAGGGGCGGCGGTCCGGAGGCGACGTCCTCGCTCAGGGCGAGGGCGCGTTCCTGCATCAGGGCCACCATCAGACCCATCCGGCTGCCGAAACGGTGGAAGACCGTGCCCTTGCCGACCCCGGCCGCGGCGGCCACCTGCTCCATGGAGATCTGCTCCGGCCGGTGCCGGGCGAGGAGTTCCTCGGTCGCCAGCAGGATCGCCCGCCGGTTGCGCACGGCGTCGGCACGCGCGCGTCGTCGTCCCTCCGCCGCGGGGGCCTCACCCGGCATGGCACACCCGTGGACAACTGGACCGCCGGTCCAGTACGGTCGGGCACATAACTTGACCTCCGGTCCACTTAAACTTCCGTCACCCCTGGAGGATGCCATGCGACGCGTGCGCTACTACGAGTACGGGGGCCCCGAAGTGCTCCGGGTCGAGGAGGCGGATCTCCCCGAACCCGGGCCCGGCGAGGTGCTGATCCGCGCCGGGGCGATCGGGGCGAACTTCGTCGACACGAAGATCCGGACCGGGCCCGCCGCCGGCGCGATCTACCAGCGACCGCTGCCGGGCAGGCTCACCGGTGACGTCGTCGGTACCGTCGAGGCCGTCGGCCCCGGCACCGATCCCGCGCTCGTGGGCCGACGGGTGGCCGCACTGGTCGCCGAGGACGCCTACGCCGACCACGTCGTCACCGAGGCCGCCTGGCTCGCCGAGGTGCCCGCCGGGCTCGACGACGCCGGGGCGAGCATCCTGCCCACCGCCGCCCCCGTGGCGCTCGCCACCTTGCGCGCCGGACGGCTCGCACCCGGCGAGACCGTGCTCGTGCACGCCGCCGCGGGGGTCATCGGCCACCTCGCCGTACAGTTCGCGAAACTGCTGGGCGCGGGCACGGTCGTCGCCGCCGTCGGCTCCCCGGACAAGTTCGACTTCGTCCGCGCGTACGGCGCCGACGCCGCCGTCGACCACCGGGCCGACGACTGGCCCGACCAGGTCCGCAAGGCGGCCCCGCGGGGCGTCGACGTCGTCCTTGACTCGGTCGGCGGCGAGACCCTGCGCCAGAGCGTCGACCTGCTGGCCCCGCAGGGCCGCGCCGTCGTCTACGGCTTCGCGGGCGGCGACTTCACCGGCGTACCGCCCCTGAGCCTGGTCGCCCTCAAGTCCCTGACCGGCTTCTCCCTGCTGGCCAAACGCGCCGCCGCCCCCGAGGCCGCCCGCCAGGACATCACCGAGGCCACCGAACACGCACTGGCCGGCCGCCTGCGCACGGCGGTACACGCCCAACTCCCGCTCACCGACGCGGCGGAGGCGCACCGGCTGCTTGAGGATCGGGGGCGGATGGGGAGGGTTTTGCTGGTGCCGTAGCGGAGACGGCTCCCTTACGGGATGGGGCCCTTGCTTATGCGGGATGGCGCCCTTGCTCAGGAAGAGCCCGCCGCCTCCCGCAGCCGGCCGAACTCCTCCGCCATCGTCGCCGCCGTCCAATGCGCGTTGAGACCGCTCGGGTTGGGCAGGACCCACACCCTGGTGTCGCCGAACGTGCGCTCCTGTGGGCCCACTTGGGCCGTGCGGTCGGCGAAGGCTGCGCGGTAGGCCGTTACGCCGACCACCGCCAGCCAACTCGGGCGCAGGCGGGACACCTTGAGGGTCAGCAGGCGGCCGCCCTCGCGGTACTCCGCCGGGGACAGCTCGTCGGCGCGGGCGGTCGCGCGGGCCACCACGTTGGTGATGCCGAGGCCGTACGACGGCAACTCGCCCTGTTCCGCGGGCTTCAGGAGCCGGGGCGTGAAGCCGGACAGGTGCAGGACCGGCCAGAAGCGGTTGCCGGGGCGGGCGAAGTGGTGGCCCGTCGCGGCCGTCATCAGGCCCGGGTTGATGCCGCAGAAGAGGACCCGCAGGCCGTCCGCGACCAGGTCCGGTACCAGACGGTCGCGGGCGGCCTCCAGCTCCTCCCGGGTGAACCGCGTCAGAGGATCGCCCCCGGCGTGTAACCGGCCGCCTCCGGGCGCTGCTTGACGATCTCCTCGACCCGGCCGACGACGACCGCCACCTGGTCGGCCGCCGCACCCGTGAACGACAGCTTGTCGGCCATCAGCGCGTCCAACTGCCCACGGTCCAGCGGCAGTCGGTCGTCCGCCGCCAGCTTGTCGAGCAGGTCGTTGCGCTCGGCGCCCTGCTCGCGCATCGCCAGCGCCGTCGCCACCGCGTTCTCCTTGATCGCCTCGTGCGCGACCTCCCGGCCGACCCCCGCCCGCACGGCGCCCATGAGCACCTTCGTCGTGGCCAGGAACGGCAGGTAGCGGTCCAGTTCGCGGGCGACCACCGCCGGGAAGGCGCCGAACTCGTCGAGCACGGTCAGGAACGTCTCCAGCAGGCCGTCGAGCGCGAAGAACGCGTCCGGCAGCGCGACCCGGCGCACCACCGAGCAGGACACGTCGCCCTCGTTCCACTGGTCGCCCGCCAGCTCGCCGGTCATCGACGCGTAGCCGCGCAGGATCACCATCAGGCCGTTGACGCGTTCGCAGGAGCGCGTGTTCATCTTGTGCGGCATCGCCGACGAGCCGACCTGGCCCGGCTTGAAGCCCTCGGTCACCAGTTCGTGCCCGGCCATCAGCCGGATCGTCTTCGCGATCGACGACGGCGCCGCCGCCAGCTGTACGAGCGCCGTCACGACCTCGTAGTCCAGCGAGCGCGGGTAGACCTGGCCCACCGACGTGAACGCCTGCGCGAAGCCGAGGTGGGCGGCGATCCGCTGCTCCAGCTCCGCGAGCTTGCCCGCGTCCCCGCCCAGCAGGTCCAGCATGTCCTGCGCCGTACCCACCGGTCCCTTGATGCCGCGCAGCGGGTAGCGGCCGAGCAACTCCTCGACCCGGCCGTACGCGACGAGGAGTTCGTCCGCCGCGGTCGCGAAGCGCTTGCCCAGGGTGGTGGCCTGCGCGGCCACGTTGTGCGAACGGCCGGCCATGACCAGCTCGCCGTACTCGCCCGCGAGCTTCGCCAGCCGCGCCAGCACGGCGACCGTACGGTCCCGGACCAGCTCCAGCGAGAGCCGGATCTGGAGCTGCTCGACGTTCTCGGTGAGGTCGCGCGAGGTCATGCCCTTGTGCACGTGCTCGTGCCCGGCGAGGTCGTTGAACTCCTCGATCCGCGCCTTCACGTCGTGCCGCGTGACCTTCTCGCGTTCGGCGATCGAGGCCAGGTCGACCTGGTCGAGGACCCGCTCGTAGTCGGCGAGCGCGGTCCCGGGCACCTCGATGCCCAGGTCCTTCTGGGCCCGCAGCACGGCGAGCCAGAGCTGCCGCTCCAGGCGCACCTTCTGCTCGGGGGACCAGAGGGTCGCCAGCTCGACGGAGGCGTACCTTCCGGCGAGGACGTTCGGGATGCGGGGCTTGGCGGGCGCAGATGTCACGTGCAGGGAGTCTACCCGGGGGCCGGGGCCGGGCCCGACGCGCCCGTTGTGAGGTGGGCATGACCTGCGCTTTTCGGGCTGGGTCGAAAGACGTACCCCCGCCTTCGGCCCGGCGGGAGACTGGCCCGGACCAGCAGAGCAGACGTACGACCAACACGAGGGGACCATCATGAGGATGAGATTCCGCCGGACCGCCGTCGTCGCGGCAGCCTTCGCCACCGCCGCCGTCGTGGCCGTCGGCCCGGCCCAGGCCAAGCCCGATGCCCCTTGGTACAACTGCAACGACGGATGGGTCTGCCTCTACCCCGAGGGCCAGAGCCCTCCGGTGTCGCCGAGCGTGAGCTGGTACACCTACGGCGCCCACAACCTGAGCAACCAGTTCAACTACCACTGGATCCTCAACAACCAGACCGGCGGCGCGCGCGCCAAACTGTGCACCGGCTACAACGGAGGGGGCACCTGTTACGACGACATGGGGCCGGGCGAAGGCTGGTGGACCAACTTCACCCCGGTCAACTCCGTGGTGCTCTACCCCTGACGGGCTTACGGGCGCGGCTGCCCGCCCCCATCGGCCAGCCGTGCCAGCACACCCCCGTGGCACAGCTCGGGCGCACACCAGCACGCCAGTGTCCGGCCGCGCAGCGCGGGCACCAGGGCCAGCAGGTCCGGGCGCTCCAGCAGATACGCGCGGTACCGTGCCATCACCTCCGCGCGCGTGCCGTCCCGCCTGCGGGTCGCGGTGTCGTACGCGAAGGGGTTGTACAGCGGATGCCGGGGGAGGTCCCAGCCGCCCAGGGTCCAGCGGCGGCCGACGTAGACGACGTCCTCGGGGGCGCGTTCCAGCCGGGGGCCGAAGTCGTGGATGCGGCCTCTGAGGTTGATCACCCGGGTGGTGGTCACGAGGGGGGGACTACGCCGGGTCCTCGTACGGCAGGAGTTCCGCCCGCTTCGGTGCCAGGCCGTCGCCCGACGAGCGGCCGGTCAGCCGGCGGCCGATCCACGGCAGTAGGTACTGCCGGGCGAAACGCGCGTCGGCGGTGCGGCGCGCGGTCCAGCCCGGCGGCGGGGTCGGCGGCATCGGGGTGCGCCACCCCGTGCCCTCGGCGGACTCGGCCTCGTACCCGAGCGTCTGCCACACCGCCTCCGCGACCCGGCGGTGCCCCTCCGCCGTGAGGTGCAGCCGGTCCACGTCCCACATCCGCGGGTCGCCGAGCGCGGGCGCCCCGTAGAGGTCGACGACCACGGCCCCGTGCCGCTCGGCCAGGTCCTCGATCGCGGTGAAGAGTTCCTCCATGCGCGGGCGGAAGCGCACCATGAACGGGCCCTCGCGGCCGGGGCTGCGCATCAGGACGAGCTGCTTGCACGCGGGGGCGAGCCGCTCCACCGCCTCGGTGAGCAGCGCGTGCACGCGGCCCATGTCGCAGTTGGGCCGCAGGGCGTCGTTGAGGCCGCCCACCAGCGTGATCACATCGGCGCCCATGGCCGCCGCCGGGCCCACCTGCTCGTCGACGATCTGCCCGATCAGCTTGCCGCGCACGGCCAGGTTGGCGTACCGGAAACCGGGCGTGCGCGCGGCCATCCGGGCGGCGAGGAGGTCGGCCCAGCCGCGGTAGGAGCCGTCGGGCAGCAGGTCGGACATGCCCTCGGTGAAGGAGTCACCGACGGCTACGAGGCTGGTGAAGGGCGCGTGCGTCCGCGCGGCGTTCGTCTGCATGGCAGAGGCGATGGTACCGACCGCGCATACCCGGTGGTCGGTCGGGACCCGGGAGCCCCGCCGACCACACCTGGGTGCGGGCGTGCACTCACACCGGCTGCCCGAACAGCTCCCGCAGCACGTCCTCCATCGTCACCAGCCCCGCCATCCGTCCGTCGCCGCCGAGGACCGCCGCCACGTGCGTACGGCTGGCCCGCATCGCCGTGAGGACGTCGTCCAGCGGGGTGGCCTCGCGGACCCGGGCGATCGGGCGCATCTGGGCCACGGTGAACGGCTCGTCGCGCGGGGCCGCGTCCAGCGCGTCCTTGACGTGCAGGTAGCCGACGATCCGGCGGACCTCGTCGACGACCGGGAAGCGGGAGAAGCCCGACTCCGCCGACAGCCGCTCCAGCTCCTCCGGGGTGATGCCCACGCACGCGTAGACGACGCTTTCCAGCGGCAGGACGACGTCCCGGACCGGGCGGCGGCCCAGTTCGAGGGCGTCGTGCAGGCGCTCCTGGGCGCGTTCGTCGATCAGCCCGGCCTCGCCGGAGTCCTGTACGAGGCGGGCCAGTTGGTCGTCCGAGAAGGCCGCCGCGACCTCGTCCTTCGTCTCCACCCGCAGCAGCTTGAGGAGGGCGTTCGCGAAGGCGTTGATGGTGAAGATCACCGGGCGCAGGCCGCGCGCGAGCGCCACCAGCGGCGGGCCGAGCAGCAGCGCCGTCCGCACCGGTTCGGCGAGTGCGACGTTCTTCGGCACCATCTCGCCGAGCAGCATGTGCAGATACGTGGCCAGCGCGAGCGCGATCACGAACGACACCGCGTGGCCCGCGCCCTCGGGCACGCCCAGCGAGTGGAACGCCGGTTCGAGCAGGTGGGCAATCGCGGGCTCGGCGACCACACCGAGGACCAGCGTGCACAGGGTGATGCCGAGCTGCGCCGCCGCCATCAGCGCCGACACGTGCTCCAGGCCCCACAGCACCCCGCGCGCCCGCCGGTCGCCCCGCTCGGCGTGCGGCTCGATCTGGCTGCGGCGCACGGAGATCAGCGCGAACTCGGCGCCCACGAAGAACGCGTTGACGACGAGCGTCAGCAACGCGATCAGCAGTTGTACGGCGGTCACCGGCTCTCCTCCTCGTCAGCGGTGCGGGGCCCGTCGGCCGCGCTCGGCGCGTGCAGCAGCACCCGGGCGGCCCGGCGCCCGGTCGCGTCCACCACGTCGAGCCGCCAGTCGGCGACCTCGACGCCGTCCCCGACCGCCGGGATCCGCACCAGCACGGTGGCCACGAGCCCGGCGAGCGTCTCGTACGGTCCCTCGGGCGCCCTGAGACCGAGGCGCGCGAGCTGGTCCACGCGCGCGGAGCCGTCGGCCGAGTACAGCGCCCGGCCGTCGGTGTCGGTCCCGGCGGGGGCCAGGTCGGGGGTCTCGTGCGGGTCGTGCTCGTCGCGGACCTCGCCGACGACCTCCTCGACGATGTCCTCCAGGGTCGCCACCCCGGCCGTGCCGCCGTACTCGTCGATGACGACGGCCATGGTGCGCCTGCCGCCGGACAGCCGGTCCAGGAGGCGGTCCACGGTCAGCGACTCGGGCACCAGGAGCGGCTCGCGCATCAGTTCGGCCACGCGCAGCCGGGGGCGGTCCTCGGCGGGCACCGCCAGAACGTCCCTGATGTGCGCGATGCCGACGACCTCGTCGAGGTTGCCGCGGTACACCGGGAACCGGGACAGCCCGGTGGCCCGCGTCGCGTTCGCCACGTCCTCGGCGGTCGCCTGCACGTCGAGCGCCATCACCTGCACCCGCGGGGTCATCACGTTCTCCGCGGTCAGGTCGGCCAGGTTCAGGGTGCGCACGAACAGCTCGGCGGTGTCGGCCTCCAGGGCGCCCTCCTTCGCGGAGTGCCGGGCCAGCGCCACCAGCTCCTGCGGCCCGCGCGCGGAGGCCAGTTCCTCGGCGGGCTCCAGACCGAAACGGCGTACGACGACGTTCGCCGTGTTGTTGAGATGGGTGATGAACGGGCGGAACGCCGCGCTGAACCAGCGCTGCGGCGTCCCCACCCGTCTGGCCACCGCCAGCGGCGCCGAGATCGCCCAGTTCTTCGGCACCAGCTCGCCGACGACCATCAGGAACACCGTCGACAGGGCCGTACCGATGACCAGGGCCACCGACTCCGACGCCGACCGCGGCACCCCCACCGACTCCAGCGGCCCCGCGATCAGCTTCGCGATCGACGACTCCGACAGCATGCCGACCACCAGGTTGGTGACGGTGATGCCCAACTGCGCGCCGGAGAGCTGGAACGTCAGATTCCGTACGGCTTCGAGGGCGCCCGCGGCCCCGCGCTCGCCGCGCTCGACGGCCCGTTCGAGGTCGCCGCGTTCGACCGTGGTCAGCGAGAACTCCGCGGCGACGAACGCGCCGCACGCCACCGAGAGCAGGACCGCCACCAGCAGGAGGAGCACTTCGGTCATCGGGTCACCTCGGTCCCATGATCGGCCAGGGGCGCGGGGACCGCGCGGTGTCGGCGGCGGGAGGGAGGTCGGTAGCGGCTACTGGGAGGCTCGCCCATGGGCGGACGCTCACACCTTTCATGAAGGGAGGGACTCTCCCCGGCCGAGGAGAGCATGATCCTTCAAGAGTAAAGGATGGGCAAAGCGGGTCACCCGGCGAGGGGCTTGACCCAGCGCCGCCACCGCTCCTCGGGCCCGTACCCGGCCGCCCGCCACGCATGGTGCGCCGTCTCGTTGCGGGTCAGCACCATCGCGTCCGCGCGGCGCCCGCCGAGCCGTACGAACCGTTCCTCGGCGGCGGTCAGCAGCGCCGAGCCGATGCCCCGGCGGCGGCGCCCGGGGTGCACCGCGAGCCGGTAGAGGTGGCAGCGCCAGCCGTCGAAGCCCGCGATCACCGTGCCGACCAGCTCGCCGTCCAGCTCGGCCACCAGCAGCGCCTCCGGATCGCGGGCCACCAGCCGCTCCACCCCGGCCCGGTCGTCGCTGATGCTCGTGCCCTCGGCGGACGTCTTCCAGAAGGCGAGCACGGCGTCGAGATCGGCGAAACCGGCGGGGCGTATGCGCAGATCAGTCATGACGGAAGGGGATCATGCGGCCTGGCGCCGGACCGGGAATTCCAGCATACGGACGGCGGTGGGCGGGAGCGCGACGGGTCGTGACCGGCCGCCGGGCGCTCACCGGCCGCGCAGCTCCGCGATCACCGGCGCGAACGCCTCCATGTACGGCTCCAGGACGGTCAGGTACGAGAACCCGTACCGCTCGCGGTGGGCCAGCAGCCGTGCGGTGACCTCCTCCAGGGTGCCGACCAGGACGATGGGCAGGTCCAGCGCCTGCTCCAGGGTGAGGGTCTCGTGGCGGTCGAGCAGCGGCCGCAGCACCGTCCCGGGGTCCTCGGTGACGGCGACGATCTGGAGCAGCAGGTTCAGCTCGGCGGGCTCCTTGCGGCCCTCGGCCAGGAGCCGGTAGCGGGCCACCCGCTCGTCGAGCTCCTCGGCCGTGCTCGGCGCCAGTGCGCCGGTCGTGCTGTCCGGCACCGGCCGGGCGCCCATGAAGGCCGCGATGTCGGCGTGTTCGGCGGTCAGCCGCATCATCCGGTCGCCGTTGCCGCCGATCAGGAACGGCACCCGGGGGTGCTGCGCGGGCCGCGGCTGGAACGCGGCCGAGCCGAGCAGCCGGTCCAACTCCTCGACCGTACGCCGCAGATGGTCCACCCGCTCGCCCGGCGAACCGTACGGCAGCCCCGCCGCGTCGTGCTCCGCCTGTACGTACCCGGTGCCGAGCCCGAGTTCGAGGCGCCCGCCGGTGAGCGCGTCCGTGGTGGCCACCTCGCGGGCCAGCAACGTCGGGTTCCAGAAACCGGCGTTGAGCACGAAGGTGCCCAGGCGCGGCCGTTCGGTGGCGTCGGCCGCCGCGACCAGCGCGGGGAACGGGGCCGGCATGCCGAGGTGGTCGGGGACCAGGATCACGTCGTAGCCCAGGTCCTCGGCGCGACGGCACTTGGCCCGCCACTCGTCGGCCGGGGCGGAATTGAGCAGATTGACACCGAAGCGGAACGGCCGAGCCATGAACTCTCCTCGCCAGCAAGGGACTTGAGCGTGCACGGTGATTCCATCACTCGTGCGCGACGGCCGCCAGCACATTCATGCGCGATGCACGCAGCGCGGGCAGCAGCGCCGCCACCACGCCCACGACGGCCGAGCCCGCCACCACCGCCGCGATCGTCCCCCACGGAATCGCCAGCGCCTTCAACCCCTGGAGCGCGAGCACCTGTTGGAGGCAGAGCCCCCACACCAGACCGAGCGCGAGCCCCAGCACGGCACCGAACACGGAGATCACCACCGACTCCAGCCGGATCATCCGGCGCAACTGCCGCCGCGCCAGCCCGATCGCCCGCAACAGGCCGATCTCCCGGGTGCGTTCGACCACCGACAGGGCCAGCGTGTTGACCACCCCGAGCACCGCGATCACGATCGCGAGCCCGAGTAGCGCGTACACGAGGTAGAGCAGCACGGCGATCTGGTCGTGCACCATCTTCTTGTACTCGGCCTGGTCGTTGACCTTCACCTGTGGGTACGGCTTCAGCGCCCGGTCCAGGCGGTTGTGCAGCCGCTCGGCGCTCGTGCCGGGGGCCGCGTTCACGTACAGGGCGCCGTCCTGCGCGCCGGGCACGTACTTCCCGTAGGTCGACAGGCCGAGGAATATGCCGCCCTCGATGCCGAAACCCTGCCCGTTGTCCATGTGGGTGAGCGCGCCCACGGTCAGCACGGCGGTGCGGTCGGCGGGGAACTCGACCGGGATCCGGCTGCCGACGCGCACCCCGTGGTCCCGCGCGAAGTCCACGTCCATGGCCAGGTGTCCGGGTGCGAGCGCGGCCGGGGTGTCCCCGGTGGCGTAGGTGAGGTGGGCGACGTCGTCGAGCCGCGGGTCGTACGCCGACGCGGTCGTCTCGACCCGCTTCCCGTCCGGCAGCCGTACGGCCAGGCCGGTGAAGCGTACGCGGACGACCAGGCCGGTGCCGGGGGTGTCCCGGACGGTGTCGGTGACCTCCTTCGGGAACGGCAGGAAGGTGCCGCTGTTCTGCACCACGAGGTCGGCGCCCAGTGTGCGGTCGATCTGCTGGTCGAAGGAGCGGGACATGGACGCGCTCGCCACCGACATCCCGGCGACCAGCGCGATCCCCACCATCAGCGCGGACGCGGTGGCGCCGGTGCGGCGCGGGTTGCGCAGCGCGTTGCGCTGGCTCATCCGGCCGACGGAGCCGTACACGGCGGGGAAGGCCGCGCCCAGGACCCGCACCACGGGCCGCACCAGCAACGGGCCCGCGACCACGGTCGCCACCAGGGTCAGCACGACGCCGAGACCGAGCAGCGAGGACGCCGACGCGGTGGTGTCCGCCCGCGCGCAGCCCACCAGGGCGGCGGCCCCGAGCGCCGTGAGGACCGCCCCGACCACCGCCCGCACCCGCAACACCCGCCCCACGCCCGCGACTTCGGCGTCCGCGAGCGCCGCCATGGGGGAGACGGCGGCCGCCCGCCGGGCCGGGAGGTAGGCGGCGACGAACGTGACGCCGACACCAACGACGTACGCCGCCACCGGAGTTGGCCAACTCACCACCATCTCGGTCGACTTGAGGTTCATGCCGAACGCGCTCATCAGCCGGATCAGCCCCAGCGCCAGCCCGATGCCCGCCGCCAGCCCGAGCGTCGAGCCGACCAGGCCCAGCAGCAGCGCCTCGGTCAGCACGGACCGGCGCACCTGCCGGCGGTCGGCGCCCAGGGCACGCAACAGGCCCAGTTCGCGGGTGCGTTGGGCGATCAGCATGGAGAAGGTGTTGACGATCAGGAACACCCCGACGAGGACGGCGATCCCGGCGAAGCCCAGCATCACGTACTTGATCACGTCCAGGAACGCGCCGAGTTGGTCGACGTCGGACTTGGCCTGCTCGGCGGCGGTCTTCACGTCGTAGGCGTCGGAGCCCAGTTCGGCGGTGATCCGCCGCTTGAGGACGGGATCGCTCACGCCCGGTGCCGCGTCCACCGAGACGCCGGTCGCCGCCTTCGCGCTGCCGAGCAGCCTGCTCTGGGCGGTCGGGGTGTCCAGGAAGAGCAGCGCGGCGCCCGGGTTGGTGGTCGTGAACGTCGCGATGCCCACGACCCGCACCTTGAACGTGCCGGGCTGCGCCTGCACCGTCAGGGTGTCGCCGATCTGCACGTGCTTGCGGTCGGCGGTGTCCGCGTCCAGCAGGGCCTCGCCGCCGCCGTGCGGGGCGTGACCGGAGGTCAGTTCCACCGGGGTGCGGTCGGTGACGTACCAGTTGGTGACGATCGTGGGCGCGCCGGTGGTCGGCCCCACCGACTCGTGGTGGCGGTCGACGATCGGGGCGTTCTGCACCCCGACGTCCAGATGGGCCGCCGCCACGCCGGGCACCTTCGCCAGCCGCCCGGCGAGCGCGGCGGGCACGGTCGGGGTCGCCCCGGAGGGGACCTGTGAGTCGATGTCGTCCCGGGGCGTCACCGTGACGTCGGCGGCCGTCGAGGCGAACAGCCGGTCGAAGGTACGGCTGACCGTGTCGGAGAAGATCAGGCTGCCCGCCACGAACGCCACCGACAGCAGCACGGCCAGCGCCGACAGCAGCAGCCGCCCCTTGTGGGCGAGGAAACTGCGCAGGGTCGCCTTGAGCACGCGATCACTCCTCCACGGGGTCCACGGGGTCGGTCCTCGGCGGTGGCTGGTGCTCGGCCGGGGTCAGTGCGCGGGGTTGGCGTCGCCGTTCTCTTCGCTGTCTTCCTCGGTGGTGAAGGCGGCCCGGACCGTGTCGAACTGCTTCAGCCGTTCCAGCACCGCCTCCGCCGTCGGCCGGGGCATCTCGTCCACGATCCGGCCGTCCGCGAGGAAGAGCACCAGGTCGGAGTGGGCCGCCGCACCAGGGTCGTGCGTGACCATCACCACCGTCTGGCCCAGCTCGTCGACCGCGTCGCGCAGGAAGCCGAGCACCTCCAGGCCCGCGCGGGAGTCGAGGTTGCCGGTCGGCTCGTCCGCGAAGATCAGCTCGGGGCGGGAGGCGAGCGCCCGGGCGCACGCGACCCGCTGCTGCTGCCCGCCGGACAGCTGCGCCGGGCGGTGCCCCAGCCGGTCGCGCAGCCCGAGCGTGTCGATGACCTGGTCCAGCCACTTCGGGTCGGGCTTCTTGCCCGCGATGTCCATCGGCAGGGTGATGTTCTCGGCCGCGTTCAGCGTCGGGATCAGGTTGAACGACTGGAACATGAAGCCGATCCGGTCCCGGCGCAGCCGCGTCAGCTCGCGGTCCTTGAGCCCGGTGATCTCGGTGCCGCCCAGCCACACCTGCCCCGCCGAGACCGTGTCGAGCCCCGCCAGACAGTGCATCAGCGTGGACTTCCCGGAGCCCGAGGGGCCCATGACGGCGGTGAACCGGCCGCGCGCGATGTCCACGTCGACCGCGTCGAGCGCCAGGACGGCGGTCTCGCCCGAGCCGTACGCCTTCGTCAGGGCCCGGGCGCGGGCGGCGGGGCGGTCGTCCGCCTCCGCGTGGCCCGGGGGATGCTCCGCAGCAGTGGACAAGGCCGCCTCCTCGGTGGTCTCCCTCGTTGACGCCGAGGGTAGTGTGACCGACCCCACAGCCGATATCCCTCTGGAGTCCCGGCCGCTCTCCGCCCCAGGTCTGGCCCCGGACACAGATGTAAGGGGCACGCTCCACCCCCGGGAGGAGACCGGCCCCACGGCGGGCGGCCTTGCCGGTGCTAGCACCGCGGCGCTAGCGTTGAGGGCATGGCGAAGACCCAGCTGAACGTGCGGGTGGACGAGGACACCGCCCGGGCGGCCCGCGAACGAGCACTGGAGCGCGGCATGAGCGTGAACCGCTACATCGAGGAGCTGGTCAAACGCGACACCGGCGAGGTCGGCCGCACGTTCGTGGACGCCGCCGCCGACTTCATGAAGCAGTACGAGTCCGTCTTCGCCGAGGAACTGGCCGGCCCGGGCCGCGGCGCGAGCAGCGCCGAAGGGCGTCGCTGAGCCGTTGAGCAGTCTCCGCATCGACCTGTCCTGGCTCCTCATGATCGCCGAACAGCGGACACCGGGGGACCCGCCCGTCACCGACTACGGCGCGCTGGTGGCCGGCGTCGCCCGCCACCAGGCCGAGGTGCTGCCCGGCGTCCCGGTCTACGACAGCCCGCACGCGTGCGCCGCGTCGCTGCTCCAACTCCTCATGCACGTCCCGGCGTTGGAACGCTCCAACGCGCTGTTCGCGTCCGCCGTCGCCTACGCGTACCTGGTCGCCGGCGGCGTCAAGGTCGTCACCTCACCCGAACAGGTCCGCGACCTGGCCCGCCTGGTGAAGACCGGCGACGCCACGGTGGACGACATCGCGCGCGAGCTGCGGCAGTGGAGCCTGTGAGAGTTCACGCCCCCGCGCCCGGCCGCCGCGCGCTGCCCAGTACCCGGTACGACGCCGGTCCGCGCGGCCCCCGTTCCGGCAGCACCACCCGCTCGTAGTCGACCGGTTCGAACCCGGCCGCCCGCAGCGCGGCGATCGGGTCCCGGGAGAGGTGGCAGCCGCCGTACAGGCGGGGCCACACCGTGCGGTCCAGGGCCCGTTGGGCGAACCGGAGCGCGCGCCCGCCGCCCGTGCCGTGCTCGTAGAAGCGGAGTTCGCCGCCCGGCCGCAGCACCCGCCGCACCTCCGCGAGCGCCCGTGGCACGTCGCGGACGCTGCACAGGACCAGGGAGAGCACCGCCGCGTCGAACGCCTCGCTCTTGACCGGCAGGGCCTCCGCCGCGCCCGGCACCACGTCGACCGGGACCTCGGCGCGCCGGGCCGCCTCGACGGCGAACCTCCGCAGCAGCCGCTCGGGTTCGATCGCGACGACCTCCGCGACCGTGCCCGGATAGTGCGCGAAGTTCAGCCCGTTGCCCGCGCCGACCTCGATCACCCGCCCCGTCAGCCCGGCGAGCAGCTGCCCCCCCCCCGCCCCCGCGCCGGCCCGCGTCTCGGCGCGGACGCTGAGCCTGGCGTAGTAACGCGCGTACAGCGGGTGGTGCACGGGATCGGGCGGCAGCACCGCACCGGAACCCGCGGACCGCGGCCTGAACGGACGCGACGGCCTCATGGTGACCTCCCGGGCAGAACGGGCCCTGCCGGAAGTCTTCCCCGTATGCGCCCGCGCACCCCCGCCGGACAGGGCCCGGCGGGGCT
>LJCV01000187.1 GCA_001298575.1 Actinobacteria bacterium OK074 | reverse complement strand
GACCGCACCCCCGCCCACCACCCCCTACGGGTAGTGAGGGACCACGTCCCGACCCACAACAAGGTCGTCTTCCTGACGTACGACGTCACGCACGAGGACCTGGACACGGGGGACCTGGCCTTCGGGAGCGGCCAGACCGGGGCGTCCGGCGCGCACGGCCATGCCGCGGCCGGCTACGACAGGGACCCCCGCTTCGTCACGATGATCCGCGAACTGCGCCTGCCGGTCAGCGTGTTCCTCACGGACGGCGTCGTCGGCCCGGGTTACGTCCAGGCCGAACGCCTGCGCGCGGCCGGCGCCGCCGTGCAGAGCCGCACCCTGGACCGCGCCTCCCTACGGGGCCTCCCCTACGAGGGCCAGCGCGCCGAGATCTGCGCCCAACGCGACCGCCTGGACACCCGCCTGGGCCTGCGCCCCACGCTCCTGCGACCACCCCACGGCACGTACGACACCGCGACCGTACGAGCGGCGGCGACCTGCGGCCTGACAGCCCTGGTGACGGGCGGCACACCCCCCGACCGCCGCTCCCCGTACACCCCTGGCCAGATCATCGACCTGACCGGAGCGGCCCCGTCTCTGACGGCGGCCACGACCACGGCCGTACGGAAGGCGCAGGGGGAGGGGTTCGCGGTGGGGCGCCTGGAGGATTACCTGTAGACAACCCAGCCCGGCCGGCGTTTGAGGCCAAGGCCGTCCAGGCCGAAAGGGGGGTCTGGGGGCGCAGCCCCCAGGGACGGCCACACCACCCCACGGTGCCAAAAAGCACCCCACGGCACCCGCACCCATCGGCCAAAGCTCCGCAGGAATTGGCACTCCGCTTGACCGAGTGCTAACCCCGGTCATAGTCTCGGCTCTGGCACTCCCCACCGGAGAGTGCCAACAACGCGACGGGCAGGTCCGGCACCCGCGACGACGGATCCACCTGGTCGCCACCTCAGACAGTTAACCCCGTGAGATCTCCGAAGGGGGAGGTCGGATCGTGACGACCGCCAGCTCCAAGGTTGCCATCAAGCCGCTCGAGGACCGCATTGTGGTCCAGCCGCTCGACGCCGAGCAGACCACGGCCTCTGGCCTGGTCATCCCGGACACCGCGAAGGAGAAGCCCCAGGAGGGCGTCGTCCTCGCCGTGGGCCCGGGCCGCTTCGAGGACGGTAACCGTCTTCCGCTCGACGTCGCCGTCGGCGACATCGTGCTGTACAGCAAGTACGGCGGCACCGAGGTGAAGTACAGCGGCGAGGAGTACCTCGTCCTCTCGGCTCGCGACGTGCTCGCGATCATCGAGAAGTAAGTCACCTCGAAGCACTCGAAGTATTCGGTACCGGACGTTCTCGGTACCCGAAGCTTTCAGCTTCACTGCTGCGCCCCTGGCCCCCCGCGACGACTACTGAGCCGGGTGCCAGGGGCGCAGCTCTTTTCCACCCCTGAACTCCCGAGAGGGCTTACGCTCCCATGGCGAAGATCCTGAAGTTCGACGAGGACGCCCGTCGCGCCCTTGAGCGCGGCGTCAACAAGCTTGCCGACACGGTGAAGGTGACGATCGGCCCCAAGGGCCGCAACGTCGTCATCGACAAGAAGTTCGGCGCCCCCACCATCACCAACGACGGCGTCACCATCGCGCGCGAGGTCGAACTGGACGACCCGTACGAGAACCTCGGCGCCCAGCTGGTGAAGGAGGTGGCGACCAAGACCAACGACATCGCGGGCGACGGCACCACCACCGCCACCGTTCTGGCCCAGGCGCTCGTCCGCGAGGGCCTCAAGAACGTCGCCGCGGGTGCCTCCCCGTCCGCCCTGAAGAAGGGCATCGACGCCGCCGTCAAGGCCGTGTCGGACGAGCTGCTCGCGACCGCCCGCCCGATCGACGAGAAGTCCGACATCGCCGCCGTCGCCGGTCTGTCCGCCCAGGACAGCCAGGTCGGCGAGCTCATCGCCGAGGCGATGGACAAGGTCGGCAAGGACGGTGTCATCACCGTCGAGGAGTCCAACACCTTCGGTCTGGAGCTGGACTTCACCGAGGGCATGGCCTTCGACAAGGGCTACCTGTCGCCGTACTTCGTGACGGACCAGGAGCGCATGGAGGCCGTCCTGGAGGACCCGTACATCCTCATCCACCAGGGCAAGATCTCCGCGATTGCGGACCTGCTGCCGCTGCTGGAGAAGGTCATCCAGGCCAACTCCTCCAAGCCGCTGCTGATCATCGCCGAGGACGTCGAGGCCGAGGCCCTGCAGACGCTGCTCGTCAACAAGATCCGCGGCACCTTCAACGCGGTCGCGGTCAAGGCCCCCGGCTTCGGCGACCGCCGCAAGGCGATGCTCGGCGACCTGGCCACCCTCACCGGCGGCACCGTCATCGCCGAGGAGGTCGGCCTCAAGCTCGACCAGGCCGATCTGGACGTGCTGGGCAGCGCCCGCCGCGTCACGATCACCAAGGACGACACGACCATCGTCGACGGCGCCGGCAAGCCGGAGGACGTCGCGGGCCGCGTCGCCCAGATCAAGGCCGAGATCGGCACCACGGACTCCGACTGGGACCGCGAGAAGCTCCAGGAGCGCCTCGCGAAGCTGGCCGGCGGCGTGTGCGTGATCAAGGTCGGCGCCGCCACCGAGGTGGAGCTGAAGGAGAAGAAGCACCGTCTGGAGGACGCCATCTCCGCGACCCGCGCCGCGGTCGAGGAGGGCATCGTCTCCGGTGGTGGCTCCGCGCTCGTCCACGCCGTGAAGGTCCTTGAGGGCAACCTCGACAAGACCGGCGACGAGGCCACGGGCGTCTCCGTCGTCCGCCGCGCCGCCGTCGAGCCGCTGCGCTGGATCGCCGAGAACGCCGGCCTTGAGGGCTACGTCATCACCTCCAAGGTCGCCGAGCTCGACAAGGGCCAGGGCTTCAACGCCGCCACCGGCGAGTACGGCGACCTGGTCAAGCAGGGCGTCATCGACCCGGTCAAGGTCACCCGCTCCGCCCTGGAGAACGCCGCCTCGATCGCCTCCCTCCTCCTCACGACCGAAACCCTGGTCGTAGAGAAGAAGGAAGAGGAAGAGCCGGCCGCCGGCGGCCACAGCCACGGCCACTCCCACTGACAACACCGCCGAGCAGCAACAAGCGGCCAGTGAACGAGGCCCGGCCCCTGGGGTTTTCCCCGGGGCGCCGGGCCTCGTTGCTGCGCCCGGGGACCACCCCCACGGAGACCGACGGGACCTACGAGGCCGGCGCCCCTCCCGACGCAGCAGACCGCCCCTGATGGAGGGCGAGCCCCCACCGCCCCGCAGCCACCCACGGCGGCAAGGGGACGGCACGGGGGTGTCCGCCCGCAGCGGCTGGCGCGTCAACACACCAGCACCTCCACCACCCCACCGATTCCGCGCCAGACCGAGGACGGATACCCCCGTACCGGCCCCGACCCCCCACCCACCCCAAGGGGCGCGAGGAACGGCGCGACCCGCCCCCCCCGAACACCCACCCCCCAACCCACCCACTCCACCCCGCCCCCAACCTAGTCAAGGCCCC
>LJCV01000186.1 GCA_001298575.1 Actinobacteria bacterium OK074 | reverse complement strand
GCGTGATTTGTTCCGGTTGTTCGGGTCGGGTGTGTTGGTGCCGCTTCCGGTGCGGGTGTGGGATGTGCGGCGGGTGCGGGAGGCGTTCCGGTTCGTCAGTCAGGCCCGGCATGTCGGCAAGGTGGTACTGACTGTTCCCTCGGCCGGGTTGGGTGAGGGAACGGTGCTGGTGACCGGGGCTACGGGGGTGCTCGGCCGGTTGGTGGCCCGGCACCTGGTGGCCGAACGGGGCGTACGGGATCTGCTGTTGGTGAGCCGACGGGGTGAAGCGGCCTCGGGGGCCGGGGAGTTGGCGGCGGAGCTGACGGGCCTGGGTGCGACGGTGCGGTTCGTCGCGTGCGATGTGGCGGACCGGAGTGCGTTGGCCGGTGTGTTGGAGGGGGTGCGGTTGTCAGGGGTCGTCCATGCGGCCGGTGTACTGGACGACGCCACGATTACGTCCCTGACCGCGGACCAGGTGGATCGGGTCTTCCACGCCAAGGTGGACGCGGCCGTGAACCTGGATGAGTTGACGCGGGGTCAGGATCTGGCGGCGTTTGTGGTGTTCTCGTCGTTGGCTGGTGTGTTGGGTGGGGCGGGGCAGGGGAACTACGCGGCGGCGAACGCGTTTTTGGATGCTTTGGCTCAGCGTCGTCGGGCTGTTGGGCTGCCGGCGGTCTCGCTCGCCTGGGGGCTGTGGGCCGAACGCAGCGGTATGACCGGCCACTTGGACGACGCCGACTTGATCCGCCTGGCGCGCGGTGGCGTCGTACCGCTCAGCAGCGAACAAGGGCTGGCGCTGTTCGACGCCGCCGGACGGGCCGACGAACCGCTCCTCGTTCCCGTACGCCTCGACCTCGGTGCCCTGCGCGCCCAGGCCGGCTCCGCCGCCGTCGCGCCGATGCTGCGCGCACTGGTCAGGCCGCCGGCCGCCGCCCGGCGTACGGCCGCGGCGGGTGCCGGTGGCGGGTCGTCCACGCTTCTCGACCGTCTCGCCCGCCTTCCGGAGGCGGAGCGTACGGCGCTGCTCCTGGACCTCGTGCGCGGCAGCGCCGCCGCCGTCCTCGGCCATCCGGGCGCTCAATCGGTGGACCCGGACCGGGCGTTCAAGGAACTGGGCTTCGACTCGTTGACGGCGGTGGAACTGCGCAACCGGCTCAACGCCGCGACCGGTCTGCGGCTGTCCGCCACCCTCGTCTTCGACTACCCGACCCCCACCGTCCTGGCCCGTCGGCTCCGCACCGACCTGCTGGGCGACGACCCGGGCACCTTCGATGCCGCACCGGCCGACGGAGTCGGTGCCGGTGCCCTCGCCGCCGCTGACGAGCCGATCGCCATCGTCGGTATGAGCTGCCGCTATCCGGGCGGCGTCGAGTCCCCCGACGATCTGTGGCGGCTGTTGGTGTCCGGTGGTGACGCGGTGTCGGAGTTCCCGACCGACCGGGGCTGGGACATCGAGGCGCTGTACGACCCCGACCCCGAGCAGTCCGGCAAGAGTTATGTACGGCACGGCGGTTTCCTCCAGGGGGCGCCCGAGTTCGACAGCACGTTCTTCGGCATCTCGCCGCGTGAGGCGCTGGCGATGGACCCGCAGCAGCGGCTGCTCCTCGAAGCGTCCTGGGAGGTCCTGGAGAACGCCGGCATCGACCCGGCCACGCTGCGCGGCAGCCGGACGGGTGTCTTCGCGGGCCTGAGCGGACACGACTACGCGGGTTTCTCGGCCGACCTGCCGGAGAGCGTCGAAGGACATCTCGTCACGGGCAACGCCGCGAGCGTGCTCTCCGGCCGTATCTCGTACACCTTCGGGTTCGAGGGTCCTGCGGTGACGGTGGATACGGCGTGCTCGTCGTCGTTGGTCGCGCTGCACCTGGCGTCCCAGGCGTTGCGGCAGGGCGAGTGCACGATGGCGCTCGCCAGTGGCGTGGCCGTGATGTCGACTCCGGCCTTCTTCCTGGAGTTCAGCCGCCAGCGCGGTCTCGCCGTCGACGGCCGCTGCAAGGCGTTCTCCGCCGAGGCCGACGGCATGGGGGCCTCGGAGGGCGTCGGCGTCCTGCTCCTCGAACGGCTCTCCGACGCCCGCCGCCGCGGACACCGGGTGCTCGCGGTCGTCCGCGGCTCCGCCGTCAACCAGGACGGCGCCAGCAACGGGCTCAGCGCGCCCAATGGTCCGTCGCAGGAGCGGGTGATTCGGCAGGCGTTGGTGAATGCGGGGGTTTCTGCGGCCGAGGTCGATGTGGTGGAGGCGCACGGTACGGGGACGCGGTTGGGTGACCCGATCGAGGCGCAGGCCGTGCTCGCCACGTATGGGCAGGAGCGGTCGGGGGATCGGCCGTTGTGGCTCGGTTCGGTGAAGTCGAACATCGGTCATACGCAGGCGGCTGCGGGCGTTGCGGGTGTGATGAAGATGGTGCTGGCTCTTCAACACGGCGTATTGCCGCGGACGTTGCATGTGGATGAGCCGACGGCGGAGGTGGACTGGTCGGCGGGCGCGGTGTCGTTGCTGACGGAGGAGCGGCCCTGGGAGGCCGACGGGCAGCACGTGCGGCGTGCGGGGGTGTCGGCGTTCGGGATCAGCGGGACGAATGCGCATGTGATCGTGGAGCAGGCGCCGGATCTGGATCCGGTGGTGGAGGATGCCGCGGTTCCTTCCGCTGGTCCTGAGTCTTCGGTGGTGGCGTTGGTGGTGTCGGGGCGTGGTGTGGGGGCGTTGCGGGTGCGGCGGGGCGGCGGGGGGAGGTGGTTCGGCCGTGGGGCTCGAAAGGGGGTACGCCGTCGGTCAGAACAGCACGCTCATGAACGCGCCGATCTCCTGGAAGCCGACTCTTCGGTACGTGGCCCTCGCCGGGGTGTTGAAGTCGTTGACGTAGAGGCTGACCACCGGGGACACGTCCGACAGCGCGTAGCGCAGCACCGCCGCCATGCCGGGGGCCGCGAAGCCCTGGCCGCGGTACTCGGGCGCCACCCACACGCCCTGGATCTGGCACGCCTGCGGGGTCGCCGCCCCGATCTCCGCCTTGAAGACGACCTTGCCGTTCTGGTCGAGCCGGGCGAACGAGCGGCCGGAGCCCACGAGTTCGGCGACCCGGGCCTGGTAGAGCAGCCCGCCGTCCCCGGCCAGCGGCGAGACGCCGACCTCCTCGGTGAACATCGCCACGCACGCCGGCATGATCGAGTCCATCTCGTCCTTGCGGATGCGGCGGACGTACGGGTCCGGGGCGATCCCGGCGGGCATCCGGTCGGCCACCATCAGCGGCTGGCAGGCGCGCACCTCGCGGGCCGGGCCCCAGCTGGGTTCGAGCAGCTGCCACAGCTGGGCGGTGGCCTCCACCGGGCCGACCATCGACGAGCAGCGCCGGCCCGCCCGGCGCGCACGGTCGGCGAAGGCGCGTACGGCCCTGGTGGTCGCGCAGATCGGGACGAGGTTGGCGCCCGCGTAGCACAGGGACGTGAGCATGCCGTCCTCGTACCAGCCCCACATCTCGCCGCCGAGCCGCCACGGGTCCAGGCCCGCGATCAGGACACGCGCCGTCACGAAGGCGTTCGCCACCGGCTCGCGGTCGAGTACGGCCAGGGCGGCGTCCAGGTCACTCGGCTCGAGAACCCGGGTGGTGGTCTGCGTCAACACGTACGCGAGCCTAACCCTTCGGGGGGGCGAGGTCGTGGTGTGGCCGTGGGGGTGGGTGGCGTGGTGGGGTGGTGTGGCCGTCCCTGGGGGCCCGCCCCCAGACCCCCATCAGGTTTGCCCACCCACCCGCCCCAACCGGGTTTGTTTTCTGTGCGCCTTTTTGGGTGGGGGGGACGTGGGGTCTCGCGG
>LJCV01000185.1 GCA_001298575.1 Actinobacteria bacterium OK074 | reverse complement strand
CCCGTGCCCCCGCCCCCCCCCCCGCCCCCGGCCCCGCCCCCCGCCCCCCCCCCCCCCGCCCCCCCCCCAGCCACCGCCACATGCGCGAACACCGCCGGTTCCGGCCCGAACAGCCCCTCCGCCAGTTGTTCCTCGGTCGCCAGGACCTCGTGGGGGACCTTCTCGTACGTGGCCAGCTCACGCACCATCGCGTGGATGACGGGGACGTCGGCGGGGGTAGCGGCTCGGATCACCCCCGCAGGCTAACCCGCCGGGCCCAGCCCCCTCACGGCCGGCCGCACCCCTCAGTGCCGCCCCGCCACCACATCCGCCACCCGCGCCAGCCGCGACGACCGCCCGCGGCCCGACGTCGTCTCCCGGCGGTCCGCCGCCCGGTAGGTGGCGTACATGCCGTGCACGCCCAGCCAGCGCAGCGGCTCCGGCTCCCACTTGCGGACCCGGTGGTTCACCCACGGCAGGGCGGTCAGGTCGGTCGCGCCCGCCTGGCCCGAGTCCTGCTGGACGAGGTCGCGGAGGGTGCGCGCCGCGAGGTTGGTGGTCGCGACGCCCGAGCCGACGTAGCCGCCCGCCCAGCCCAGCCCCGTCGAGCGGTCCAGGGTGACCGTCGCGCACCAGTCGCGCGGCACGCCGAGCACGCCCGACCAGGCGTGTTCGACGGCGGTCCCGAACAGGGAGGGGAAGAGGCGGACGAGGATCTCGCGCAGGGCGGCGACCGTCGCGGGCTGGGTACCGCCGTCGTTGTCGGTGCGGGAGCCGAAGCGGTACGGCACCCCGCGACCGCCGAGCGCGATGCGGCCGTCGGCCGTGCGCTGCGCGTACATGTACGCGTGTGCCATGTCGCCGAGCGTCTCGCGGCCCGCCCAGCCGATCTCCGCCCACTGCTCGTCGGTCAGCGGTTCGGTCGCGATCATCGAGGAGTTCATCGGCAGCCAGGTGCGCCGCTGGCCCTTGAGCGCGGCCGTGAACCCCTCCGTGCAGCGCAGCACGTAGGGCGCGCGGACGGTGCCGTAGGGCGTGACGGCGTGCCGGGGGCGGATCTCGGTCACCAGGGTGCCCTCGTGCACGGTCACCCCGAGCGCCTCGACGGCAGCCGCGAGCCCCTTGACCAGCTTGACCGGGTGCAGCCGGGCGCCGTGCGGGGTCCAGGTGGAGCCGAGCGCGTCCGCGATGCGGATCCGCTCGGCGGTGCCGGCGGCGTCGTAGAGCTCGCGGTCGTGTTCGCCGTACGTCAGCTCGTGCGCGTGGAAGGTCTTCAGGCGGGCCAACTGGGCGGGGGTGTAGGCGACTTCGAGGACGCCGCCGACGTGCACGTCCGCGTCGATGCCCTCGTCCGCGGTGACGCGTACGACCTCGGCGACCGTCTCGTTCATGGCCCGCTGGAGCGCCACGGCGGCGTCGTGGCCGTGGAGTTGGGCGTAGCGGTCGCGGCCCGCGATGCCGTTGTAGAGCCAGCCGCCGTTGCGTCCGGAGGCGCCGTAGCCGCAGAACTTCTGTTCCAGGACGGTGATCCGCAGGAAGGGCGCCGCCGTTTTCAGGTAGTACGCGGTCCACAGTCCCGTGTACCCGCCCCCGACGATCACGACGTCCGCCGTCGCGTCCCCGGGCAGCGGCGCCCGCCACGTGCCCTCGGCCGGCAGACCGTCGTCCGCGAACCAGAAGGAGACCCCGCCATTGACGAAGCCATTGACGAAACCGTCGACCACTCGGCCTGCGCTGCTCATGGCCGGACGTTAACGCCTCAGCGCGGCCACTGTCTCCTTCGGGTTCCATGCCGGTCCGATGCCTCTGACCAGCGGATAGCACGCCAGCCCGATCAGCACCGAGACGAAGTGCCCGAAGTCGGTGAAGGTGCGGCCGACGACGGTCGGGGCGCCGTAGACGGCCAGGACGACGCCCAGGTACGGCCACCGCCACGGCCGGGCGATCCGGTACGACAGCACGCCGATGACCCCCGCGAGCGCGTAACTCACGCCGATGTCCAGGGTGTTGGCGTACGACGCCGACGCGTCCCCCTCGCGGATCGCGATCAGCAGCGCGCCCTGGCTGGCGAGCGTGGCGAGCACGTGCGCGGCCAGGCAGACCGCGAGCCAGCGCGCGGTGCCGAGCCAGCGTTCGGCCTGCGCGTGGAAGAGGGAGTAAAGGGCCACGTACGGCAGCCAGTTCCCGTCGTCGATCCACATCGCGCTGGCGATCAGCACCCGGAGGGGGTGGTCGGACAGCTCGTGGATGTTGGTGGAGCGCGAGCGCAGGAACTCGTCGACGATCGCGTCCGGCAGGTGGTGGCGGATCACCGTGGTCACGAACAGTATCGCCAGCCACACGTACGTGCCGGGCGCGCTGCGTACGTACGCCCACGCCCGCTCGCCCAGGCGGTAGCGACCGCGCAGCACACCCATGAACCGGTTCACGCAGGCCAGTATGGGCACAAGTGGGGCGCGCGCGGCACGCGGGGCCGCCGGACGGCAGGGGGAGCGGCAGCCGGGGCGGCAATGGGGGCAGCAGCGGGGACGGCAGCGGGGCGCACCAAAAACCTCATCGAGCTGACGTTCCGCTACCCGCCCACTACTGTCCGGACATGTGATGGCCACGGGTAGCGCCCCGCTCCGCTTCTCCCTGCTGGGACCGTTGCGCGCCTGGCGCGGCGGCACCGAACTGGAGCTGGGCTCGCCACAGCAGCGCGCCGTCCTCGCGGCCCTGCTGCTGCGCCGGGGACGCACGGCGGGCGTCGGCGACCTCGTCGACGGCATCTGGGGCGCCCAGCCGCCGCCCGGCGCCCTCTCGGTGCTGCGCACCTACGTCTCCCGGCTGCGCAAACTCCTCGAACCCGACCGCCCGGCCGGAGCGCCGCCCCGGCTCGTGGTCTCCATCGGCGACGGCTACGCCCTGCGCACCGACTCCGTCACCAGCGACCTCGAACGGTTCGAGGACCACGTCACCCGCGCCGAACGCCACCGCGCCGACGGCGACCTGCCCGCCGCCGCACGGCTGCTGCGCGACGCGCTCGCCGGGTGGGAGGACACCCCGCTGGCCGGCATCCCCGGCCCCTACGCCGAGACCGAGCGCACCCACCTCGCCGAGCGGCGCCTGGGCACGCTGGAGACCCGGATGCGCGTCGAGCTCGAACTCGGGCGCCACGAAGCGGTGTTGCCGGAGCTGGCGGCCCTGCGCGACGCCCACCCGCTGCGCGAGACGCTCAGCGAACTGCTGCTGCTCGCGCTGTACCGGTGCGGACGCCAGGCCGAGGCGCTGGAGGCGTACGCCCGCACCCGGCGCGTCCTCGTCGACGAACTGGGCATCGAACCCGGGCCGCCGTTACGGGAGTTGCACGCGCGGATCCTGACCGGGGAGCGGGAGGAGGTCCGAGAGGTGGCCAACTCTCCTCGGATCAGCGCCACTTCCGCCCCCGCCTCCGCCCCCGTCCCCGACGCCCGCCGCCCCCCCCCCCCCCCCCCCCCCCCCCTCCCCCCCCACCTCCCCCCCCTTACCCGCCGACGGGCCCCCCTCCCCCGCGCCCCCGCCCCCCTGCCCCCCCGCG
>LJCV01000184.1 GCA_001298575.1 Actinobacteria bacterium OK074 | reverse complement strand
TCGACGGCGTCGACGTCGTGCGGGGAGAGGCCCGCGGTCGCCAACGCCTGCCGGATGACCCGTTGTTGGGCGGGGCCGTTGGGTGCGGTGAGGCCGTTGGAGGCGCCGTCCTGGTTCACTGCCGAGCCGCGGACGACGGCCAGGACCGGGTGGCCGTGCCGTCGTGCGTCCGAGAGCCGTTCCACCAGCAGCAGCCCGACCCCTTCCGCCCAGCCCGTCCCGTCCGCCGACGCGGCGAACGCCCGGCAGCGGCCGTCGGACGACAGACCGCGCTGACGTGAGAACGCCACGAAACCCGCCGGTGTCGACATCACCGTCGCACCGCCCGCGAGGGCCAGGTCGCACTCGCCCGCCCGCAGCGCCCCCACCGCCAGGTGCAGCGCCACCAGCGACGACGAGCACGCGGTGTCCACCGTCACCGCCGGGCCCTCGAACCCGTACGTGTACGAGATGCGCCCCGACGCCACACTGGCGAGGTTCCCGACGCCCAGATGGCCCTCCAACTCGGCGGGCACCCGGTCCAGGCGGGTGTGGTAGTCCTGCCCGGCCAGCCCCACGAACACCCCGGTGCTGCTGCCGCGCAACGTGTCGGGGGCGATACCGGCCCGCTCGAACACCTCCCAGGACGTCTCCAGCAGCAACCGCTGCTGCGGATCCGTCGCCAGCGCCTCCCGCGGCGAGATCCCGAAGAACTCCGCGTCGAAGTCGGCCGCGTCGTACAGGAATCCGCCGTGCCGGACGTAGCTGGTGCCCGGCCGGTCCGGGTCGGGGTCGTAGAGGGCGTCCAGGTCCCAGCCCCGGTCGTCCGGCCAGGGCGCGATGGCGTCGCCCCCCGCGGCCACCAGCTCCCACAGGTCCTCGGGCGAGGTCACGCCGCCCGGCAGCCGGCAGCCCATGGAGACGACGGCGATCGGTTCGCGCAGCGCCGATTCCACCTCGCGCAGGCGCCGCTGCGCCTCCCGGCTCTCGCCGAGCGCGCGCTTGAGGTACTGGCGCAGCCTCTCGTCATCGGCCACCGTCGGCCACCTCCTCCGCTTCCGTCACACGGTCGTCGTCCATCACGCCTCGCTGTCCATGAGCTCGAAGAGTTCCTCGTCGGTCGCGGACTCCAGGTCGATCTCGTCGCCGCCGCCGGGCCCGGTCGTCTCGCCGCCCCAGCGGGTGACCAACTCCCGTAGCCGGGCGATCAGTTCGAGCCCGTCCGGGTCGGTTGCCGTGACGTCCGGCACGACCTGTTCCAGCAGCGCGAGCGCCTCCCGCGCCGTCCCGTGGCCGGTTTCGGGACCGGCGGGCAGCAGAGTGGCGAGGTGCCGGGCGACGGCCCCGGGGGTCGGATGGTCGAAGACCAGGGTCGCCGGGAGCCTGCGGCCAACGGCCGTGGCCAGCCGGTTGCGCAGGTCCACGGCGGTCAGCGACTCCAGGCCGAGTTCCTTGAACGCGCGTTCCGCGCCCACCTCTTCGGGACCGTCGTGGCCCAGCACGTCGGCCGTCTGCCGGCGCACCAGGTCGAGCAGGGCCTCGGCCCGCGCGGCGGGCCCCAGCGCGCCGAGCCGCGAGAGGAGGGTGCCGGCGGGACCGGGGTTCGTCCCGTCCAGGTCGTCCTCTACGAGGTCGTTGCCCGCGCGGGGGAGCGGCCCTGCCGGGGCGGCGGCGCCGTCCAGCCAGAAGCGCCGCCGCTGGAACGCGTACGTGGGCAGCTCCACCCGCGTCGGCTCCAGTCCGCGGAACGCCGGGGACCAGTCCACCGGCACGCCACGGGCGTGCAGGACGGCGGCCGAGGCGAGGAAGCGGTCGAGACCGCCGTGGTCCCGCCGCAGCGTCTCGGTCACTACGACGTCGGCGGCGTCCGCCTCCTCGACGGTGTCCTGGATACTGCCCGCCAGGACGGGATGCGGGCTGACCTCGACGAAGACCGTGTACCTCGCCTCGACCAGGTCCCGGACGACGGGGGCGAAGCGCACCGTCTGCCGGATGTTGCGGTACCAGTAGCCGCCGTCCAGCTCCGCCGGGTCGGCGAGCGCGGCGGTGACCGTGGAGTGGAACGGCACCCTGCCTCGGCGTGGCGTCACGAAGGCGAGCCGTTCGAGGAGTTCCTCCCTCGCCTCCTCGATCACCGGGGAGTGCCCGGCGACCGTGGCGGCCCTGATCCGCCGGGCCCGTTCGCCCCGCTCCGCGCACCCGGCGAGCAGTTCCTCCAGGGCGGCCTCGTCACCGGCGACCACGACGGCGGACGGCCCATTGACCGTCGCCACGGACAGCCGTCCGGGCCATGCCTCGATGCGGCGCTCGGCCTCGGCGAGGGGCAGGGCCAGGGAGGCCATGCCGCCCTTCCCGGCGAGAGAGGCCAGGACCCGGCTGCGCTCCACGACGATCCGCGCGGCGTCCTCCAGGGAGAGGATCCCGGCCACGCACGCGGCGGCCACCTCGCCCTGCCTGTGCCCGACCACCGCGTCGGGCCGCACCCCGTACGCCTCCCACTGGGCCGCGAGCGCCACCAGCACCGCCCACAGCGCGGGTTGGGCCACATCGAGCCGTTCCAGGGTCGGCGCCCCCGGCGCCTCCCGCAGGACGTCGACGAGCAGCCAGTCCACGTGCGGGGCCAGCGCCCGCACGCAGTCTTCGATCCGGTCGGCGAACACCGGCGACGAGTCGAGCAGTCCCTGTGCCATGCCGGCCCACTGCGAGCCGTGCCCGGGGAAGACGAAGGCCGTTTTGACGCCGTCGGCGGCGACCCCCTGGACGAGGTTCCCGGACGGTTCGCCACGGACCAGGGCCCCAAGGCCCTCGGTGAGGGCGTCGGGTGCGGCGGCGACCACGACCGCGCGGTGCTCGAAGTGCGACCGGCCGGTGAGCAGCGCGTGCGCGACACCGGCCGCCGCCGACGCCCCTCGCGCCGGGTCCACCAGGGCGAGCAGCCGTGCGGCCTGGGCGGAGAGGGCCGCCGGTGTCCGGCCGGAGACCGCCCACGGCAGCGGCCGGCCGTCGGTGGGTGCCGTCCCGGGCACCGGGGCGCCGACCGGCTCCGGCTGTTCGAGGATGACGTGCGCGTTGGTGCCGCTCACGCCGAAGGACGAGACACCGGCCCGCAGCGGTCGCCCGGCCGCCTCCCAGCGCCGCTCCTCGGTCAGCAGCCGTACGCCGCCCGAGGCCCAGTCCACGTCCGGTGACGGTTCGTCGACATGCAGGGTCCTCGGCAGGACGCCGTGCCGCATGGCCTGCACCACCTTGATGACCCCGGCGACCCCGGCGGCGGCCTGGGTGTGTCCGATGTTGGACTTGAGGGAGCCGAGCCACAGGGGCCGGTCCTCGGGGCGTCCGCTGCCGTACACCTTCTGGATCGCCTGGGCTTCGATGGGGTCGCCGAGGGTGGTGCCGGTGCCGTGGCCTTCGACGGCGTCGACGTCGTGCGGGGAGAGGCCCGCGGTCGCCAACGCCTGCCGGATGACCCGTTGTTGGGCGGGGCCGTTGGGTGCGGTGAGGCCGTTGGAGGCGCCGTCCTGGTTCACTGCCGAGC
>LJCV01000183.1 GCA_001298575.1 Actinobacteria bacterium OK074 | reverse complement strand
TCCGCCTTCCTGACCTGGCTGCGCACCCCCCGCCCCCCCGCCGCCCCCGGCGTCTGGCGCTTCGGCTACCGCGTGCGCCCCGCGCAGGAACCGGAGCAGGTCCCCGCACGCCAACTGCTCAGCGGCGCGCTCATCGCCCTGCTCGTCGGCTGGCTCGTCTGGTCGCTGCTGCAGAACGGCTACCTCGGCAACTGGTGGACCCTCCCGCTGCGCCTGCTCGCCCCCGACTCCTGGCTCGGCAGCGACAGCCGCGTCGGCAACTACCTCCTCTACAACGGCTACGAACTCCTCGTCGCCGTGGGGATCATGGTCACCGTCGGCAAACTGGGCCGCTGGGGCGAGGTCTGGCGCCGCTTCGTCGTCCCCGTCTTCCGCAGCCCCGAGCCCAAGGCCGTGCCGCAGCCCGCGCCCGAGGACGACCCCGCCCAGTGGAACCACCTGCGCACCGCCGGTGCCCACGACGCCGCCGACCGGCTCGCCGCCGAGGCGCACGCCGGGCTGATGCGCGACGTCGACCACGCCCGCATCGACCGCGCCTGGCAGGGCGTCCGCCGCGGCACGCACAGCCTGACCGACTTCACCGGCGCGGTCCTGCGCGACGGCGCCGCCGCCTGCCTGCACCCCTCCGGGGAACGCGACCTGCCCGGCCGGTTCGCCCCGCACGACCTGGTCACCGGCCAGGTCCGGCTCGGCACCACCGCGGACGACCCCCGCAACCCCTACGCCTACCGGGGCACCGGCCTGGGCCTGGGCCCCGAACTGCTCGGCACCTCACTGCTCGCCGTCGGCCCGGCGGGTTCCGGCAAGACCGGCACCGTCGTCCGCCCGCTCGTCGAGTCGCTGTCCCTGCACGCGCTCGCCGGGAAGGCCGCGGTCGTCGTGGTCGGCGCGGCGGGGGCGGGGCTGGGACCCGTCGACGCCTACGACGTCGTCGTCCGCATCGGGCATCCCGAATCCGTGTACGACCTCGATCTGTACGGCGGTACGGCCGACCCGGACGAGGCCGCGGCCGTGCTCGCCGAGGCGCTCGTCGGGGACCTCGTCGACGCGCACACGGGCGGGGACAGCCGCCGGGCGGTGACCGTGCTGGCGCAGCTGCTCGGGCCCTACCGTGCCGTCCACGGGCGGTTCCCCTCCGTGCCGGAGCTGCGGCAGCTGCTCGACGGGGCGCCGGGGCCGTTCGGCGCGCTGCGCAAGGCGCTCCAGGACGCCGGACACGACTCGCAGTTGCGTGAACTCGACGCCAGGGAACGGCAGATGGGGCACCCCGGGGACGTCGGGGGGACCCTCGCCGACCGGATCGCGCTGCTCGACCGGCCCGCGTTCGCGAACTTCTTCGACACCTCGGGCGGATCGCGGCCGTTCTCGCTGCGCGCCCTGGACCACCCGGTGCGCGTCCGCATCGACCTGCCCGACCGCGGTCACGCCGACGCCTCGCGGATCCTCGCGCGACTGGTGCTCGCCCAGTTCGTGGCCGGCGTCGTCGTACGGGAGGACCGGTCGCTGTTCGCCTGCCTGGTGCTCGACGACGCGGCCGGGGTCGTCACCCCCGAGGCCGTGCGCGGCATCCAGCGGCTGCGGTCCGCGAACGCCGGCGTCGTCCTGACCCTGCGCACCCTCGACGACGCGCCCCGCCCACTGCGCGGTCCGCTGCTCGGCGCCACCGGATGCCGGATGGCACTGGCCGGGCTCACGCCGTGGGACGGGCAGGACTTCGCCGAGGTGTGGGGCAAGGAGTGGATCGAGGCGAAGGACGTCACCGACCGGCAGATCATCGCCGAGACCCCGGCGGGCAAGGCGCTGCACATGGTCCGCCGCATGATCACCGGCAACGCGCCGACCGCGCGCGCGGTGACGGTACGGCAGGTGGAGCGCGAGCGGTGGTCGGCGTCCGAACTGGCGCACGGGGTGCCGCCGGGCCACGCGGTGCTCTCGCTGACGAGCGTGCGGGGGGAGCACGCGCCGCCGCTGCTGGTGGACCTGCGGGGCTGAGGGGCGCGGCCTGCGGGGCTGAGGGGCGCGGCCTGCGGGGCTGACGGGCGTGGTCTCGGCTTCGTCGGCTTCGTCGGCGTCCGTATACGGCCGCGCACGGCGACCGTACGGTGAGGCAGAATCGACATGGGCCGTTCATACGTAGCGGCCAAACACGCACACCGTCCGACGCTTGTGCGGTTCTCGTGAAGCGCGAAGATGTGAAGAACTGAAGGCCCCATGCCCCCCACGCTCGCCTCGCTCGTCCAGCACTCGGCCCTCAAACTGACCGTCCGCGCGGGCGAGGACCGCTTGGACGCGCCCGTCCGCTGGGCCCATGTCAGCGAACTCGCCGACCCCGTGCCGTACATGGAGGGCGGTGAGCTGCTCCTGATCACCGCGCTGAAACTGGACGCCGAGAAGCCCGAGGCGATGCGGCGGTATGTGAAGCGGCTGGTGGGGGCGGGGGTCGTCGGGCTCGGGTTCGCGGTCGGCGTCAACTACGACGACGTGCCCCGGGCGCTGGTGGACGCGGCGCGCGAGGAGGGGCTGCCGCTGCTCGAAGTGCCCCGGCGCACGCCGTTCATCGCGATCACCAAGGCGGTCTCGGCCGCGCTCGCCGCCGACCAGTACCGGTCGGTGACGGCCGGGTTCG
Organism: Actinobacteria bacterium OK074; assembly: GCA_001298575.1. Classification (GTDB taxonomy): domain Bacteria; phylum Actinomycetota; class Actinomycetes; order Streptomycetales; family Streptomycetaceae; genus Streptomyces. Next base: position 1,565 of record LJCV01000183.1, on the reverse strand, counting down.
CCGCGCAGCGCGAGCTGACCCGGCAGGCGCTGAGCGGCGGGCCCGAGGGGCTGCTCGGCGCGCTCGCCGCGCAGGTCGACGGCTGGGCGGCGCTCTACGACGCGTCCGGCGCCGTCGTCGCCACCGCGCCCGAGTGGGCCGGGCGGCGGGCCGCGCGCCACATCACGGAGGTCGAACGGCTGCGCGAGCGGCCGGGACCGGCCACCTCGGTGACCGCCGGGCCCGGCGGCGAGGACCGCGTCGAGCTGCACTCGCTGGGCACCGGCCGCCGCCCGCGCGCCGCGCTCGCCGTGGGGACGGCGGCGGCGCTCGGCACGGCGGAACGGTACGCGGTGCACTCGGCGATTGCCCTGCTCACCCTGACGACGGAACGCTCGCGCTCGCTGCACGCCGCCGAACAGCGGATCGGGGCGGCGGTGCTGCGGATGCTGCTCGCGGGGGAGCCGGAGCACGCGCGGACGGTGGCGGGGGAGTTGTACGGCGAACTGCTCGACGCCCCGTTCCGGCTGATCCTCGCGGAGGCGGCTGGGCGGGACAGGGGCGATGATCCGCATCCCCTCGACGGGCTCGCGGACACGGTCGAGTCCGCGGCGGCGCGACGCGGTGAGGCGGTGCTCGTCGTACCGGAGGGCGAGCGGCTGGTGGTGCTCGCGGTGGACGGCGGGGCGGCGGTGGCGGCGTGCGGCGAGTACGCGACGGCGCTGGAGGCGGCGCGGACGGCCGAGGGAACGGAACCGGCGGGCGAGTCCGACACCGACGAGCTGGTGGTCGGCCTCTCGGCCCCGACCGGCCCGATCGCCGCGGCGGCCGCCTACAAGCAGGCCGAACAGGCGCTGTCGGTGGCCCGCCGCCGGGGCCGGGTGCTGGTCGAGCACGAGCAGGTGGCGGCGGGTTCGGTGCTGCCGCTCCTGGCCGACGACGCGGTCAGGGCCTTCGCCGACGGCCTCCTGCGCGCCCTGCGCGACCACGACGACCGGGGCCGCGGCGACCTGGTGGCATCCCTCCGAGCCTGGCTCTCCCGCCACGGCCAGTGGGACGCGGCAGCGGCGGACCTGGGCGTACACCGCCACACGCTGCGGTACCGCATGCGGAGGGTGGAGGAAATCTTGGGGCGGTCGCTGGACGATCCGGATGTGCGGATGGAGCTGTGGTTGGCGCTGAAGGCGACGTCTGATTAGTCGGGGGTGTTGCTTGGGCGGGACGTGTTGCTTGGGCGGGGCGTGCTGCCCACCCACCCGCCCGACTCGGCAGGGTGGAATGGCGCCCTACTGCGCGTGACAGCTCGGGGGTGTGGGTGCGTTGGCGGCTGCGGGTCGGTGGGGGCTTGTCGCGCAGTTCCCCGCGCCCCTGACGGGGCGGGGGTTGGCGTTGGGGGTTCAGGGCTGGGCCTGGGTGGGGGTGCCGTTTGGGCAGCCCCTGACGGCCCGCAGTTGTCCGTTCGGGTACCTAGTGCTGGGTTCCTCAGACGGTGTACACATATCGGCGCCTCAGTCGGCGGGTTGGCGGTGCGGGTCTGCCCCAGACCCAGGGGTTGGCACGGGAGTTGAGCTGGCTGGTTGCAAGGG
>LJCV01000182.1 GCA_001298575.1 Actinobacteria bacterium OK074 | reverse complement strand
CGACTGGTCGAGCGTGAAGGTCGAGCCGTCCGGGTTCGCGTACGTCGTCGTGTACTCGGTGCGCTCACCGGTCACTTCGACCTGCGCACCCGTCGACTCGGCCTGCTGTAACGCAAGTTGCGCCGCCGACGCCGTACTGCCGTCACTGCCGCCGCTGCCGTCGTCCGCGCTCGCGGCCGGAGCCGTCAGTCCCGTCAGCGGTGACACCGCCAGCGCCAGCGCGACGGTTGCCGCCGCGAACATCCCGCGCCCGGGTCTCCTCCGCACCTGGCGTTCAAGACATGGCCGAGCCCACCCCATGTGACGTCCCACCCCTGGTTGCCGGTTCTTGTGGACCGAACTACGCCGCCTGATCAGGCAGCCCCAAAGGTAAGACGGAGGTAATTAAATGCACAGAATGGTAAGAGCAATCAGATAGTCAATTCTCCGGCGCCTCTCAGGATTCATCAACACACAGGAACAACACGGGAATTGCACAGGTAATTACGGCATTGGAACGGAGCGTCACCATGGGCCCGTCGACCCCCGTGTTCTACCCTTCCCCGAGCACAACTACGGGGAGAGTGACGACCATGGGCGGGCGGGGACGCGGGTGCGGGACGAACCAGACGAACTGACAGCCACCGAGCGGCGGTTGTACGCGGCCTTCGCCCGCGGGGAGCTGCTCGACCTGCGCGGCGACAACCACGACATCAACCACGACATCAACCACGTCATCAACGACGACATCAACAACGCCACCACCGACAACCCCGACCTCGGCCCCGAACGCGTCATCCGCGCCAACGTGTTGGCCCACCTCCTCCTCACCGGGGGCGACCCGGCCCCCGTCTCCCCGGCGGACGCCGCCCCCGCCCCCGCCCCCGCCCTCCGCCTCGCCGGCGCCCGCATCGAGGGTCAACTCCGGCTGGACTACGCCGAGATCCCGTACCGGATCACCCTCCGTGACTGCCACTTCCCCGACCGCGTCAGCCTGCACAGCGCCCGTACCCGTAACATCAGCCTGCGCGACTGCACCTTCGTCTACCTCCAGGCCACCAACGCCGACGTCGACGGCGACCTCCGGCTGTGCGGCTGCCGGTTCACCGGGTCCCACCCCACCGGGATGCTCCGCCTCGACAGCGCCCACATCAACGGCGTACTCGACCTGGAACGCGCCCAGTTGGTCTCCACCGACCCGCAGCACCCGGCCCTCGCCGCCAACCGCATCCACGTCGAGGACCACATCTGGCTGCGCAGCGGCTTCAGCTGCGACGGCGAAATCGTGCTGCGCGGCGCCCAGATCGGCGGCGATCTCGACTTCAGCGACGCCCGGCTGCGCAACCCCGGCCGCTGGGCACTGGCCGCCTCCCGCATGCGAGTCGAGGGCGACATCATCGGCCGGGGCCTTCACACGGAAGGAGAGTTCAGGATCCCCGGTACGACCGTCTCGGGCGACGTACGGCTGCGGTCGGCCCAGTTCCGCACCCCGGGCGGCACCGCCCTGCGCGCGTACGGGCTCGACGTCGCCGGTGGTCTCCAACTCTCCGGCGGTGTACGGGCCGAGGGCCGCATCGCGCTCACCAACGTGCGCGTCGGCGGTGTACTCGACCTGAACGGCGCCCTGTTGTACGCGCCCGGCGGCACCGCACTGCGCATGCGGCAGACCCAGGCCCGCGAGACCGACCTGCGCACCGTCCAATCCCCCACCGGCCAGGTCGACTTGCGGCACGCCTCCCTCGGCGTCATCCGGGACGACCCCGCCGCCTGGCCCACCGACCAGCTCCTCGACGGCCTGCGCTACGACCGCTTCGACGTGCCGCTGCCCGCCCGTCGCCGACTCGACTGGCTGGCCCGGGACCAGTCCGGGTACACCCCGCAGTCCTACGAGCAACTCGCCCTCGCCTACCGGTCGTTGGGCCACGAGGACGAGGCCCGTACGGTGCTGCTGGCCAAGGAGCGGGCCCGGCACCGTACCCTCCCCTGGCCGGCCCGTGCCTGGGGTGCCCTCCAGGACGTCACCGTCGGTTACGGCTACCGGCCCACCCGGGCCGCCCTCTGGCTGCTCGCCCTGCTCGGCCTGGGGTCGACGGTGTTCGCGGCCCGGCCCCCGACGCCGGACGAACCGCACACCACCCTCGTCTTCAACTCGCTGGTCTTCACCCTCGACCACCTCCTCCCGGTCATCTCGTTCGGCCAGGGCGACGCCTTCACGCCCACCCCGGGGACGCAGTGGCTCGCCTACGTCCTCACCGCCACCGGCTGGTTGCTGGCCACCACCATCGCGACGGGCATCTCCCGTTCCGTCAGCCGTACTTGAGCCCCGGGGCACGGGCGGGAGCCCCCTGGGCGCGGGCGGGCGGATCGGCCGTTCGGTCGAGGCGCCCGCCCCCTCCCCCGCCCCGGCCTGGCCCTTCGGCCGAGGCGGACGGGACGCGGGTGGGCCGAGAGTGGGGAGTGCGGCCAACCGCCGTACGAGCGTGCGGCCGTCGCCGACGGCGTCCCCCGCGCGCCCCCGAAAGGAACCCCGCCATGCGCACCGTGCACAAGGCTGCCCTCGGCGCCGTCGGCCTGCTCGCGAGCCTCTGCCTGCCCACCGTCGCCAACGCCCAGACAACCGCCCACCCCCCGGCCACCGCCAACTCCCTGTCCACTGCCAACTCCCTGTCCATCGCCCCCGAACGGGCCACGACCACCGCCTCCGACGACCACCCCGCCGCCCTCGACCGCTACTACGGCCAACACCTCACCTGGCACCGCTGCTCCACCCGCCACACCATCGCCTTCCAGTGCGCCCGCGTCACCGTCCCGCTCGACTACGCCCGCCCCGCCGGTCCCACCCTGCGCCTCCAGATCTCCCGGCTGCGCACCAGCGTGCCCGGCAAGCGGCACGGCGTGCTGCTGTCCAACCCCGGCGGCCCCGGAGCCCCGGGCCTGGAACGGCCGTTGGACCTGGAGAAGAGCCTCTCCAAGAGCGTCCTCGACCGCTACGACCAGATCGGCTTCGACCCGCGCGGCCTGGCCACCAGCAGCCCCCTGCACTGCGGCCTGACCGTCGACGAGGTCGACCCGATGCTGCACCCCTACCGCGCCGCCACCTTCGCCAAGGACACCGCCCGCGCCCGCGACATCGCCGCCAAGTGCACAGCGCGCGAAGGCAAGTTGCTGCCGTACATCAGCACCCGCAACACCGCCCGCGACATGGATGTCATCCGCGGTGTGCTCGGCGAGCGGAAACTCTCCTACTTCGGCCTGTCGTACGGCACTTACCTCGGCGCCGTGTACACCCAGCTCTTCCCCGCGCACAGCGACCGCGTCGTCCTCGACAGCGCCGTCGACCCGAACACCTTCGCGCGGGGCGCGTTCCGGTCCTGGGCCACCGAGGCCGAACCCGCGTTCCGGAACTGGAGCGGCCTGATCGCCCGCCGGGACCGCACCTACCACCTCGGCGCCACCCCGGCCCAAGTCCGGGCCACCTTCCGGCACTTGGTCGCCCGCGCCGACCGCACCCCGCTCCTCTACGAGGGCACGGACTTCGAGTACCAGGGCATGACCCTCACCGGCGCCGACATCCGCGACTGGCTGCGGGAGGACTTCTTCGACGCGCCCTACAAGGCCGCCCGCGAGATCGTCACCCTGCGCAAGTCCGCCACCGACACCCCGGACACGTCGTCGGACAACGGCGCCGCCGACCCCATCGGCGACAACGGCGAGAGCCTGCTGTGGGCCGTCATGTGCGGCGACAACTCGGCTGCCTGGCCCCGCGATCCGGCCCAGTACCGGCACGACGCCGTCCGCGACGGCGCCCGCTATCCCCTGTACGGCGACTTCGTCTCCAACATCACGCCCTGCGCCTTCTGGCCACGCGGCGCCGAACCGGCCACCCGCGTCGACAACACCGTCCCCGCCCTCGTCGTACAGAACCAGTGGGACTCCCAGACCCCGCTCACCAGCGGCCTCGCCATGCACCGCGCACTGCACGGCTCACGCCTGCTGTACGTCAACGGCGGTCGCGGACACGGGGTTTACGCCATGCCCCACACCCCCGCCTGCGTCACCCGCACGGTGGACGCGTACTTGACCGGGGGACGGCTCCCGGCACACGACGTGAGGTGCCACGCATAGACCGACCGCCGACCGCCGACCACCACCTACCGGGAGCCGGTGGTCGACAGCCGGGAGCCGGGGGGTGGCGGGGATACAGGCGCCGCCCCCCGGAACGGGCAGCCCGAGCCCGCCCCCGGCCTGTCGAT
>LJCV01000181.1 GCA_001298575.1 Actinobacteria bacterium OK074 | reverse complement strand
GGTGGGCCGAATGGGGGACGGGGGTTGGGCTTGTAGCGCTCTGTTCAGGGCCGCCCCGTAAGGGGCGCGGGGCTGTGACATTGTGCGGCTCCGCCGCGTGGGCGCGACCAGCCACGCGCGGCCCTACCGCACGACGAACGAAACCCGCTCACTCTCCACCCTCTTGGCCAGCCCCTCATCCCCCAGCTGATCAAGATGCCGGCACAACACCACAGACCCGCCGGAGGCAAGCGGCGCATACAACCCCGCACTCACCCCGTCCCACGTGTCGTAAGACAACCCGGACAGCACCCGATCCCCGCCAAACCGCCCCGCATCCGCAAGCGCCCGCCCCACAACCCCACCCCCGCTGAACTCGACTCCCCCCACGGCCACCGCCGCTTCCCCCGCCCCGACCGGCGCGTACGCCTGGAACCGGTCCCCCTGCCCCGGCACCTCCACGGCGTAGTCGACGAACCCGGCCGGGGTGGTCGGAAACCGCCCGCCCAACGGCCGCAGGGCCAGAGCGACCCGCTCCCCGCCGCAGGCCAACGCGGCCTCCAGCGAATCGGGCCCGCTCACCACCACGTCCGCGGCGGCGGCATCCCCGCCGAGATCCGCGACGACCCCCACCGAGGAACACGCGATCAGCCACACCGCCGTCTGCCAGTGCGCGGGCAGCAGCACGGCGACCCGGTCTCCCGGTTCGGCCCCCAGGTCTCCCTGGAGCAGATTGGCGGTCTTGGCCACCCAATTGGCGAACGTGGCCACGGAGAGTTCGACGCGTTCGCCGGTGGCGTCGTCGTAGAAGGTCACCAGGGGGCGTCCGGGGTCCGTGGAGAGCGCGGATCGCAGCAGGTCGGCAGGGGTGCGGTCGGTGGCGGTCACGGGCGCAAGCGTACGACGGCGGCGTGGCCGGAGGGGCCGGGCGGGGTCGCCGGTTCGGCGGAGCGGAGCCGACGGTCCGTCAATTCCCCGATGGACAGATTTGTATGACTATGTCCAGGATCAGGGGCATGCGTGGATACCTTGCACCCTCGATCGGCGTCGCCTGCGCGGCCGTACTGACCCTCCCGCTCGCCGTACCCGCGACGGCGGCACCCCCGGCGGCGGCGCGTACGACGGCCTCGGCGCGTACGACGGCCGTGGCCCCCGGCCGGGCGACGGAGGCCGTCCCCGGCGCCACCCAGTCCCTCCCGCTGGCGCCCGTCGCCCGGACCCGGGGCGCCGTCGCCGGCGCGGTGGCGGCCGAACGCGGTCTGCCCCGGCGCGACGTCCGCTCCTTCTCGCTCCTCGGTGTCGTCTGGAACGACCCCGGCACCGAACTCCACGGCCGCGTCCAGGTCCGTACGCGCGCGGCCGGCACCGCCGACTGGTCCGGCTGGCAGGACGTCGAGACGCACAACCACGAGCACGCCCCCGACCCGGGCACCGCCGAGAGCCGCGCGGGCCGGGCGCACGGCTCGACGGCACCGCTGTGGGTCGGGGACTCGGACGGCGTGGAGGTACGGGTACGGGCGGAGGCGACGCGGTCGCGGGCGCTGGCCCTGCCGGACGGGCTGCGGGTGGAGCTGGTCGACCCGGGGGTGGAGGCGGGGTCGGGTGTGGGTGCGGGACCGGCGACGAGGGCGGCCGTGCGGTCGGGTTCGGGTGTGCCGGAAGCGGCGGTGCTTCCGGCGCTGTCGAGGCGTGAGACGGTGCGCGAGGCGGTGCGTGAGGCGGAGTCCGGGGCAGGGGCGGGCGCCCCGGCCATCCAGCCCTTCATCGGCCCCCGCCCCCGTATCGTCACCCGTCGTGGCTGGGGCGCCGACGAGGGGCTGCGGGAGAGCGGGTACGTGTACACCGGCAAGGTCAAGGCGGCCTTCGTGCACCACACGGCGACCGGGAACGGGTACAAGTGCTCGCAGGCGGCGTCGGTCATTCGCGGTATCTACCGCTACCACGTCCTGAGCAGCGGCTGGCGCGACATCGGCTACAACTTCCTCGTCGACAAGTGCGGCACCATCTACGAAGGCCGGGCGGGCGGGGTGACCAAGCCGGTGCTCGGCGCGCACACGCTGGGCTTCAACACCAACAGCATGGGCATCGCGGTCCTCGGCACGTTCACCAAGTCCCGGCCCGCCGCGGCGGCACTGAAGGCCATCGCCCGGCTGACGGCCTGGAAGCTCGGTCTGTACGGGGCGAATCCGCGTGGCAAGACATACCTGAAGTCCGCGGGTGGCAATCTCTACCGAAAAGGAAAGAACGTACGACTGAACGTGATCTCCGGTCATCGGGACGGTTTCGCCACGGAGTGTCCGGGTCGGCTCCTGTACGGAAAGCTCGGCTCGGCCCGCTCCACGGCGGCGCGGTACCAGGGACGACGGTGAGGAACGGAACCTCCGTTTCGGTAAGACCCCGGTGAGGTTCTGTCGAAAGAGAACCCGCCGCGGCCGGGAACCGGGGCCAGAGCGGTACACATCCCCATAGAGTGCCCGGCAGTGCACCGAACAAGAGCCCTAGACGGTCATGCGCACGGTGACGACGTCCTCGCGGTCCTCGCGGTCCTCGCGGTCCTCGCGTGGTTTTCCTGGATTTCGTCGTCCTCGTCGTCGAAGGCGCCCTCGAACGGTCTGCGTACACTGGCCGGCCGAAGGATCCTTCGGCCGGTCCCGGCAGGAAGCAGAGACGACAGGTGACAGAAGCGATCCTCCTGGTCGGTGGCAGAGGCACCCGGCTGCGCCCGCTCACGGTGCACACCCCCAAGCCGATGGTTCCGGCGGCCGGGGTCCCCTTCCTCACGCACCAGCTGGCGCGGGCGCGGTCGGCGGGGGTCGAGCACATCGTGCTGGCCACGTCGTACCTGGCCGAGGTCTTCGAACCGCACTTCGGCGACGGTTCGGCGCTCGGCCTGCACCTGGAGTACGTGACCGAGGACGAGCCGCTGGGCACGGGCGGGGCGATCCGCAACGTGGCGTCGCGGCTGCACTCCGGGCCCGACGACCCGGTGCTGGTCTTCAACGGCGACATCCTCACGGGGCTGAACATCAGGGCCCTGGTGGACACCCACGAGCGGACGGGCGCGGACGTCTCGCTGCACCTGACGCAGGTGACGGACCCGCGGGCGTACGGCCTCGTCCCGACGGACGACACCGGCCGGGTGCTCGCCTTCCTGGAGAAGCCGCAGACGCCGGAGGAGATCGTCACCGACCAGATCAACGCGGGGGCGTACGTCTTCCGCCGCTCGGTGATCGACACGATTCCGGTGGGGCGCCCGGTGTCGGTGGAACGGGAGACGTTCCCGGATCTGCTCTCCGCCGGGGCCCACCTGCAAGGCATGGTGGACTCGACGTACTGGCTGGACCTGGGCACCCCGGCGGCGTTCGTCCGCGGCTCGGCGGACCTGGTCCTGGGCCGGGCCCCGTCCCCCGCGGTACCGGGCCGCTGCGGCGACCGCCTGATCCTGCCGACGGCGTCGGTGGCCCGCGACGCGAAGCTCACGGGTGGCACGGTGGTGGGGGAGGGCGCGTTCGTCGGCGAGGGCGCGCGTATCTACGGCAGCACGCTGCTGAAGGGTGCGGTGGTGGAGCCGGGCGCGGTGATCACGGACTCGCTGATCGGCGCGCGGTCGCGCATCGGCGAACGCTCGATCGTCTCCGGCGCGGTGATCGGCGACGGGGCGGTGGTTGGGGCGGACAACGAGTTGAGGGCGGGTGTACGGGTGTGGTGCGACGCGCGCATCCCGGCGGGGGCGGTGCGGTTCTCGTCGGACGAGGGGGTGTGAGGGTGTGACGGCGTGAGGGTGCGGGTTCGGGTGCGGGTTCGGTGGGGGCTGGTCGCGCAGTTCCCCGCGCCCCTTGGGTGGGTGGGGGGTCGGGGCCGCCACGGGGGTATCCGTCCTCGGTCTGGCGCGAAATGGGTGAGGTGGTGGAGGTTCTGTCGGTTGACGCGCCATCCGCTGCGGGCGGACACCCCCGTACCGTCCCCTTGCCGCCGCGGGAGGCGGACGGGTCCGCGGGGGCTCGCGCCAAGGCCCCTGCGGGCGGGCGCGCGGTAGGGCTCGACAGCTCCGCTCTGCCGCCTTCGCGTCACTACTGGACCTGGCAGCCCCACCCTGTCGCTGCCGCTGCGCGCACCCGCACCCCCGCTAAAACTCGGCAGCCGCCTTCCCCTCGCTGCGCACAACAGCGCCGCAAGCCCCGGCAGCCCCACCAGACCCGTCCCGTCAACGTTGTGTCCCGCAGCGCCGCATCCTCCCGCCGCTCCGCCCC
>LJCV01000180.1 GCA_001298575.1 Actinobacteria bacterium OK074 | reverse complement strand
GTGCCGGACGGCCGTACCCACGCGCCCGCGGCGCCCCCCCCGCCCCCCGCCGCCCGGGCCGACGGGCCGCCGCGTCCGGCCAACGCGGTCGACCTGGCCCGGCTGGACGGGACCGACGCCACCGGCACCCCGCGCCCGGAGCTGGTGCGGATACCGGACGACGCCCTGATCGACACCGTGCGCGGCTCCGCGGCCATCGAGTCGGCCTTCCAGCGGGCCGCCGCCGACATCCGCCGCCAGGCCCGGCCGACGCCGCCCGCCACCACGGGCACCGGCCCGATCCTCCCGGTCACCGCGACCGCCGCGCCGACCGCCCCGGCGGCCACCGGCGGCCCGGGGCGCGACGGTGTCTCCCCGCTCGCCGGGCACGGGCTGACGGACAGCAGGACGCGCGCCGCCGAGACCCGGCACGCCGCGATCACCCCGGGCAGCCTCGTCGCCCACGGCCACCAGCTGTTCAAGAACGCCTACGTCGTCGAGGGCCTGAGCCTGCCGGGGACCGTCGCGGACGGCCAGTACTCCGTGGAGATCCAGGCCGTCGCGCACGGGGCCCGGCTGCTGGACACCACCCGGCAGTACCTGGAGACCGGCGTCTCGGCCACCGACAGCGCCCAGCAGCTCAAGTCCCTCGGAAAGTCGCACCAGTTCGGCGGCACCGGGGTCGTCACCCAGAACCCGCCCACGCTGCCGGCGGGCCCGCAGGACGCGGCCGGGCAGGGCAACACCGGCCCCGAGTCGGACGGTTCGGTCTCCACCAGCCAGAGCGGCGGCAAGCCGTACAAGGGCCTGTTCAACCCGTCCGCCCGGTTCGGTTACGTGTCCCGCACCGACACCGCCGACACCCTCTCCGCCAGCACGGGCGTCAACCGCACCCCCACCGAGAGCGGCACCCTGCACCGGGTGGTCGCCGACGTCACCTACCTGGTCACCGTCCGCGCGGGCTCCCGCAACCTGTTCAACGGCGTCGGCGAGCCCGGCACGGTCGAGCCCGTCACCTTCGCGGTCGACGTCCCGGACGGCCTCCAGTTCCTCATGACCCAGGGCCAACTCGCCCGCGACGCACGGTGGATGGGCTCGGTGGCGGGGCTCGCCCCGGCGCCCGCCCCGGCCCTGACGGTGCCGCTGCCGACGCCGTACACGAACAACCGGGAGCTGGGACTCGGCGGTGTCCTCTCGGTCATCGAGTACCAGCGGCCCGTCGCCGCGCCCGTCCCCACGACGCAGAACACCACCGGGATCCCGCTGGTGCCGGTCAACCCGAGGGAGCGGCGCGGCCAGGTCCGGCGCGAACTGCTGGAGCTGGTGGCGGCCGAGGCGCCCGGGGCGGTCACTCCGGGGCACCCCGGCTACCAGGCCGGTGTGGACAGCCGGATCGCGCAGCTCACCTCGGCCGCCGGACTGCGCTCGCTGCCCGGCCGCGGCCCCGACGGCACCCCGCGCCGGGCCACCACCCGCTTCCACTTCCGCCACCACGGCTTCGGCGGCGAGCGGCTGGTCGAGGTCACGCTCACGGCGGTGCCCCGGCGGACCCAGAACCTGGCCGCAGTCCGGGGCTCCTCGACCCCCGGCTCGGGCCTGGAACAGTGGCAGTCGCACACCTCGGCGGGCCGCACCGTCACCCGCGCCTCGGTCCGGCAGAAGCAGTTCCCGGTCACGTTCACCACCCGCTACCCCCGCCCGAACCAGGGCCCCGACCCGGCCAAGGTGGACCGGGCGGCCCCGGTGTTCACCCCGCAGGCGGGCACCAGCAGGTCGGCCCGGCGGGCGACCACCGCCGACAACCGGTTCTGGCTGCGCACCGACAACGGCGCCGACTTCGACGGCCTGGAGTACGACTACGTCGTCTCCGTCCGCTCCGCGCTGGTCGCCGACTGGCCGCCCAACGTCCTCGGCGGGCTCATCCAGAACGGCGTCATCGCCTGGTCCGACGCCGACGGCAACGCCCGCCGCTGGATGGACGAACTGCTGGCCCGCGGCACCCCCCGCACCCGCACCGTCCCGGTCCGGCTGACGCTGCGGTTCACCGGCACCGAGACCAACGCACCCGTCCGCCCGGCCACGGGCACCGCCCCGTCCGTCGTCTCCACCGTCGATCCGCGCAACACCGTGCTGCCCGGCCCCGCCCCCACGCCGTACCTCGCGGACGCGCAGATGTTCCACCCGGTGGGGCCGACCCCGGCGTTCTCCTTCGACGGCTGGGCGCACCTGGAGACGGCCCTCAACGACGTGGCGCCGCGCGGCGGCCGGGGCTGGCACGCGCAGATCACCTCCGTCTCGGTGGAGGGACAGGCGGTCCGGCTCGGCCAGCTGATCCAGGCCGGGCGGGTCTCCCTCGACCGCCCCCGGCTGGCCGCCGACCTCACCCGCCGGATGCCCGGCACCACGCCCTTCGAAGGGGCGCCGGGCCAGTCCCCCTCGATCGCGGTGACGCTCTACAACCCGCGCCGCTCCACCCACGCCGACGACGTCACCCTCGACCAGCTCCACAACACCACCGACACCGTCAGCACCGCCGCCGGCGCCGACCACTCCTTCGCCACCGCGTTCACCGAACTCCTCAGCGCCGACGACGACAACCGCCAACTCGCCGGGCTCAGCGTGCCGCTCGCCCAGCGGCAGACCCAGCCCTCCACCTTCGGCGGCACCACCACCGGCAGCCGCCGCGACTGGCTCAAGTCCGGCAGCACCTCCGCCCCCGCCAACGGGGCACGCGGCACCCGCAGTTACGCCGTCGACGCCGACGTCCACCTGCTCGTGGAGGGGCCGGAGGGCACCCGCCACGTCACCGGCACCGTCACCCTCCGGGTCGAGGAACGCGACCTGCTCGGCCACGGCCTCATCACCCCGGCCGAGTCCCCGACGGACGTCCACGACCTGCCCGCGCTCGTCCCCGACTGGGCCACCGCCGCGCCGCACACCCTGCCCGAACGGCTCAACTCCGCGATCCCCGCGGGCAGTCACGGCGTCCAGTTCTGGGCCGCCCTCGGCGCCGACCCGCAGGGCACCCACCTCGGCCGGGCCCTGTACGCGGCCTCCCGCACCGCCGTGCTCGGCAACCGGCCGGTGGAACTGATGACCCGCGACCAACAGGGCATCCGCCGCTGGGAGTTCACTCCCGAGGGCGCACTCGTCACCGCCGACCCCGTCCTCACGCCCGCGTGGACCGCCTTCCACGCCCAGGCCGAACTCCTGCACACCGCCACCGACCCCCTCCCCGACCCCCCGGGGCACCTCAACCGCCTCACCTTCTCCCTCCAGCACGCCAACCGGGCGTACACGGACGCCGCGGACGCCCTCCGGCGGGCGAAGGACGCCGTGGCCGACGCCCTCGCCGCCCACAACCGGGCGACCACCAAAGCCGCCGCCTCCGACCGGGCCGCGCGCGCCGCCGAGGCCCTGGTCAAGCAGCGCAGGCAGGAACTCGCGGACGCCCGGCGGACCGCCACCACCCTGCCGCCGGTGATCGCCAGGACCGAGCGCGACGAGGCCCAGGGCCGCCGTGACCTCGGGACGGCGCTGGCCCGGCTGACCCAGACCGAGAACACCGTGCGCGCCGAACGCGCGGCTGCCGCCCAGAAGGCCGCACAGGCCGCGCAGGCCGCACAGAGCGGCCCGTCGACCGCCGCGCCGGTACCCGTACCGGCCCCGCCGCCCGCCACCCCGGCCGGCACCCCGCGCTCCAGCCGCCCCGCGGCCGACGTCGCCGACGACCCCCGGGTGCAGGCCGTGGTCCCGGCGATCACCGCCGCCCAGGACGCGATCCGCAAGGCGTCCGCCAAACTCACCGCCGACCGGACGGCGCTGGCCCAGGCCCAGCAGGCCGTCAACCTCGGGCCGGGCCGCGTCCGCCAGGCGGAACAGGCCCACGACCAGGCCGTACGGGACGCGCGGCAGGACGCGACGGACGCGGGCCGCCGGGGCGAGAACCTCCGGGTGGCCCGGTTCCGCGAGACCCGCGCCCAGCGCCGGGTCGACCGCGCCCAGGCCAAGGTCACCCGCCGCAACGGGCAGCTCGCCGCCACCGTCACCGCTCAAGTGCAGGCCGCCGCCGACCAGTTGTCGGCCACCACCGCGCTGCCGGGCCTGTCCGCCGCCGTCCAGGACAGCGCCCCCACGCCCGAACAGGCACTGCGCACCACCTTCGCCACCACCCCGCCCCGCTGGCCCGCCCCGGGCGGTCGGCCCACCCCCCT
>LJCV01000179.1 GCA_001298575.1 Actinobacteria bacterium OK074 | reverse complement strand
CGGGCACCGGCGCGGACGCGGGCGGCCCCGCGGCCGTCCGCGCCGCCGCCCGGCTGGTCCTGGACGACGCGGCCCGCCTGAACCCCCCGCTGGTCCTGGACTACCTCGCCCTCGTCGACCCCGCCGACTTCACCGAAGTCCGGGACGAGTTCACCGGTGAGGCCGTGCTCGCCGTCGCGGCCAGGGTCGGGACGACCCGGCTGATCGACAACCTCCCTCTCACGTTCGGATCCCCCGAACCCGTAGCACCCCTCGGAGCCGCCTCGTGACCACCACAGGCACCACACCCAACACAGCCACCGGCATACGGCTGCACGCGCCCGCCCCCGGGTGGTCGATCGCCGCCGACGTCGTGGTCGTCGGCTCCGGCGTCGCGGGGCTGACCGCGGCCCTGCGCTGCGAGGCCGCCGGACTGACGACCGTCGTCGTCACCAAGGCGCGCCTCGACGACGGCTCCACGCGCTGGGCGCAGGGCGGCGTCGCCGCGGCCCTGGGCGAGGGCGACACGCCGCAGCAGCACCTGGACGACACCCTGGTCGCCGGCGCGGGCCTGTGCGACGAGGAGGCCGTCCGCATCCTCGTCACCGAGGGCCCCGACGCCGTCCGCCGGCTGATCGAGACCGGCGCCCACTTCGACGAGTCCGCCGAAGGGGAACTGGAACTCGCGCGCGAGGGCGGCCACCACCGCCGTCGGATAGCGCACGCGGGCGGCGACGCGACCGGCGCGGAGATCTCCCGGGCGCTCGTCGAGGCGGTACGCGCGCGTGGGTTGCGGACGGTCGAGAACGCGCTCGTGCTGGACCTGCTGACGGACGCGGACGGCAAGACCGCCGGAGTGACCCTGCACGTCATGGGCGAGGGCCAGCACGACGGCGTGGGCGCCGTGCACGCGCCCGCGGTGGTGCTCGCCACCGGCGGCATGGGCCAGGTGTTCTCGGCGACCACCAACCCGTCGGTGTCCACCGGCGACGGCGTCGCGCTCGCCCTGCGCGCCGGGGCCGAGGTCGCCGACCTGGAGTTCGTGCAGTTCCACCCGACGGTGCTGTTCCTGGGCGCGGACGCGGAGGGCCAGCAGCCGCTGGTCTCCGAGGCCGTCCGCGGCGAGGGCGCCCACCTGGTGGACGCCGACGGCGTGCGCTTCATGACCGGGCAGCACGAACTGGCCGAGCTGGCGCCCCGGGACATCGTCGCCAAGGGCATCATGCGGCGCATGCAGGAGAAGGGCGCCGAACACATGTTCCTGGACGCCCGGCACTTCGGCGCCGACATGTGGGAGCACCGCTTCCCGACCATCCTGGCCGCCTGCCGCGCGCACGGCATCGACCCGGTCACCGAGCCCGTCCCGGTCGCCCCGGCGGCCCACTACGCCTCCGGGGGCGTACGCACGGACTCCCGGGGCCGCACGACCGTGCCGGGCCTGTACGCGTGCGGCGAGGTCGCCTGCACGGGCGTCCACGGCGCCAACCGGCTGGCGTCCAACTCCCTCCTGGAGGGCCTGGTCTACGCCGAGCGCATCGCCACCGACATCGCGGCCAGGCACGCGGGAAACACCCTCCACGCGCGCGTGCCCGCGCCCCTCCCGCACCCGCACCGGCCGGGCCACCCCCTGCTCGCCCCCGAGACACGCTTCGCGATCCAGCGGATCATGACGGAGGGAGCGGGCGTCCTGCGCTCGGCGGACTCCCTCGCCCGCGCTGCCGCCGCCCTCGAACAACTGCACACCGACGCCCGGGACGCCCTCCAGGAGCACGGCAAGACGGCCGAACCGGGCGTCGACACCTGGGAGGCCACCAACCTCCTGTCGGTCGCCCGCGTCCTGGTCGCCGCCGCGAGCGAGCGGCGCGAGACCCGGGGCTGCCACTGGCGCGAGGACCACGCCGAGCGCGACGACGCCGCCTGGCGGCGCCACCTCGTCGTCCGGCTGAATCCGGACCGCTCCCTGGCCGTACACACCACCGACACCGCCGACCTCCCCCCGACCGCACGCCTTCAGGAGAAGTGACACACGTGAGCAGCAACCCCGACCTTCCCCTCGCCGACGGCGGCGGCTGCGGCGACGGCTGCGCCTGCGGAGCCGAGGCCGCCGGGTCCGACGACGGACTCGCCTACATGGAGTGCGGCCTCGACCCCGCTCTCGCCCAGCTCCTCACCGACGCGGGCCTGGACCCGATCGAGGTCGAGGACATCGCCAACCTGGCCGTCCAGGAGGACCTCGACCACGGCGTGGACGTCACGACCGTCGCCACCATCCCCGAGGAAGCCGTCGCCACGGCCGACTTCACCGCCCGCGAGGCCGGCGTCGTGGCCGGCCTCCGGGTCGCCGAGGCGGTCATCTCGGTCGTCTGCACGGACGAGTTCGAGGTCGAGCGCCACGTCGAGGACGGCGACCGGGTGGGGGCGGGCCAGCGGCTGCTGACCGTCACGACCCGCACCCGTGACCTCCTGACGGCCGAACGCAGCGCCCTGAACCTCCTGTGCCGCCTGTCGGGCATCGCGACCGCCACGCGCGCGTGGGCCGACCTCCTGGAGGGCACCGGCGCGAAGGTCCGCGACACCCGCAAGACGACACCGGGCCTGCGCTCGCTGGAGAAGTACGCGGTGCGCTGCGGCGGTGGCGTCAACCACCG
This sequence comes from Actinobacteria bacterium OK074, assembly GCA_001298575.1. GTDB lineage: Bacteria > Actinomycetota > Actinomycetes > Streptomycetales > Streptomycetaceae > Streptomyces. Next base: position 1,965 of record LJCV01000179.1, on the reverse strand, counting down.
CATGTCGCTGTCGGACGCGGCCCTGGTCAAGGACAACCACGTGGCCGCGGCCGGCGGCGTGACCCAGGCGTTCACCGCCGTACGGGAGGCGTTCCCGGACCTGCCCATCGAGGTCGAGGTGGACACCCTGCACCAGCTGCGCGAGGTCGTGGACGCGGGCGCCGACCTGATCCTGCTGGACAACTTCACGCCCGACGAGTGCGCGGAGGCGGTCGCGATCGTCGACGGCCGCGCCCGCCTGGAGGCGTCCGGCCGCCTGGTCCTGGACAACGCCAAGGCGTACGCGGACACCGGCGTCGACTACCTCGCCGTCGGCGCCCTCACCCACTCCTCGCCGATCCTGGACATCGGCCTGGATCTCAGGGCCGCGGAGTAGCGGCCATGCTCCTCACGATCGACGTCGGCAACACGCACACCGTCCTGGGCCTGTTCGACGGCGAGGAGATCGTCGAACACTGGCGCATCTCCACGGACGCCCGCCGCACGGCGGACGAACTCGCCGTCCTCCTCCAGGGCCTCATGGGCATGCACCCGCTGCTCGGTGACGACCTCGGCGACGGCATCGACGGCATCGCCATCTGCGCGACCGTCCCCTCCGTCCTGCACGAACTGCGCGAGGTCACCCGCCGCTACTACGGCGACGTCCCCGCCGTCATCGTCGAGCCGGGCGTCAAGACGGGCGTGCCGATCCTCACCGACAGCCCCAAGGAGGTCGGCGCCGACCGCATCATCAACGCGGTCGCCGCGGTCGAACTCTTCGGCGGCCCCGCGATCGTGGTGGACTTCGGCACGGCGACGACGTTCGACGCGGTCAGCGCGCGCGGGGAGTACGTCGGCGGCGTCATCGCCCCCGGCATCGAGATCTCCGTCGAGGCCCTCGGCGTCAAGGGCGCCCAGCTCCGCAAGATCGAGGTGGCCCGCCCCCGCGCGGTGATCGGCAAGAACACGGTCGAGGCCATGCAGGCGGGCATCATCTACGGCTTCGCGGGCCAGGTCGACGGCGTGGTCACCCGCATGGCGAAGGAACTGTCCCCGGACCCCGACGACGTGACGGTGATCGCGACGGGCGGCCTGGCCCCGATGGTGCTGGGCGAGGCGTCGGTGATCGACGAACACGAGCCGTGGCTGACGTTGGTGGGGTTGCGGTTGGTGTACGAGAGGAATGTGGCGCGGATGTGAGGGGCAGTGCCCCTGAAAAGAGGCGGGGCGCAGCCCCAGCTTTTCAGGGGCGCGGGGCTGTGCCGATGTGCGGCTCCGCCGCGCGGGCGCGAGCAACCACAACGCACCCGCACTCGCCAATGAACAGTTCGACCTACGGCGAAAAGGCGAACCCCCACCCCCGTCCCAGGCGACACGACACGGCGAGCGCCCCGTTTTGTCCGATTAGCGGTAGCGTCACCGCATGCCCACGCCCCACGGACCCCGCGGCGCCCTGGCGTTCGGCGCGGAGGAGCTGCGTGTCCTCCGCCGCGCCCTCGCCCTCGCCCTCCACCCCCGCTCCGCCCCCGTATCCGCCGAGGACCCCCGGGACCCCCGGGCCGCCCAGGCCGCCCGGGAGGACCGCAACGCCCAGGACCTCCAGGACTGCCTGCGTCTCGCGGAATCCGTGGACGAGGCCATCCGCGAGAGCACCCGCCTGCGGGCCTTCCTGCTGGCCGACCTCGCCCGCTACCGGGCCGCCCTTCCCGGCACGGTCTCCGGCTACCTGGCCCTCCTCCAGGAGGCCCTCAACGCCGGCTACCGCCCCGTACGGGACGACCTGGCCGCCCTCGGCGCCCTCCGCGGCAACGCCACCGCAGCCGCCCTCCTGGCCCGCTGCGAGGCCCGCCGTACGCCGTCGGCCCGCCCCCGGCTCCTCGCGATCCCCGGTGGCCGCTCCCCGGTGGCCGTCGTACGCCAGGACGCCACGGGCAACCCCGGCAAGAAGCCGCCCGCCCCGCGCCCCCGCCCGGCGACCCCGGACCC
>LJCV01000178.1 GCA_001298575.1 Actinobacteria bacterium OK074 | reverse complement strand
GTTGGGGGTGGGGGGGGGGCGGGCGGGGGCTTCGGTCTCGCTGGTGTCGCTGCTGCCGGTGGTGCTGTCGGTGGTGCTGTCGTGCGGGGTCAGTTCGTGGTTGGCGCCGATGACCGCCCGGACGCCGGCCTCCCCGAACACCAGCTCGGCCCGCTCGTCCGGGTCCTCCGCGTCCACCGGGACGTAGGCGGCACCCGCGGCCAGCACGGCGAGGACGGCGACGTACAGGTCGTTGGTGCCGGACGGGACCCGGACGCCGACCCGGTCGCCGAGCCGCACCCCGGCCTCCGTGAGCCGCCGCCGCAGCGCGGCGACCTCGACGGCCAGCGCGCGGTAGCTGAGGCAGCGGGTGCCGTCGTCGAGCGCCGGTTCGTCGGGGTGGGCGCGGACGGACGCGTCCAGGATGTCCACGAGCGTGCGGGGCGACGCCGCGGAGGCGGCGGAGAAACGCGCCCGGTCCCCGAACTCCGCGCGCACCTCGTCGTCGGACAGAACGTCGTCGGAAAGGGCGCTTACGGGATCCTGCTGGAGGGCTGCCATCGGGTCCTCACATGTCGTTCCCGGAGGTCCGGGGCGCTGGTGGGGCCCGCAGGTGTGCCTGGGGATTTTCCGGTCCAGCTCCAAACAAGCGTGGAATTCTAGTACGACGCTAGTCGTCGACCCAGGTCACAGCCATGCGAGAGGGCCTCCGGGGGTACCCGGAGACCCTGCTTCCGCCGCACGACGACCACCCTGACGTGGGGATACGTCATCGTGACGAGATATGCCCCACACATGCCTGTAACACGGCGAGTTGGGGGTTTTCGGGGGTGATTCGCGGGCCGGCGGGCGAGCGGTCGGCCCGCGGGTGGGCTTGTGGATCGGCCCGTGGCCCGGCCCGTGGATCGGCCTGTGGATCGGCTCTCGGAAGCAGGGTCTTCGGACCAGCCGTGGATCGACTCTCGGACCGGCCGTGGATCAGTCCGTTCCGGAGCCGTCCCAGGGGTTGTCACTGGCCGGCCCGTCGGACGGATCGGTGGACGTGTCCGTGGCGGTGCCGGTGGAGCCGTCGCGGGTGCCGTTGGCGCCGCCCGTGGTGCCGGAGGAGCCACTCGCCGCGCCGCCGGTCGCCCCGCCGAAGCCCCGGCGGATCCGGCCGCCGAGATCCCCGGCGCCGCCCGCGATGTCGCTGACGAGCTTCATCAGCGGGTCCTTGGAGCCCTTCACGTTGCTCGCGTACGACGACGCCGACTCGCGGAAGGAGTCGGTGACCGAGGTCTCCTTGTCCTCGCTGCGCCGGGGGTAGTGCCCGTCCATGATCCGCTGGTGGTCCCGGGAAGCGGCCCACTTCTTCAGCTCGGCCGCGCGCACGGTGGTGAACGGGTGCGAGCGGGGCAGCACGTTCAGGATCTTCAGCACCGAGTCGCGCAGGTCGCCCCCGGTCTCGTACTCCTCGGCCTGCTCCAGGAACGCGTCCACGTTCATCTCGTGCAGGTGGTTGCCGCCCGCGATCTTCATCAGGCCGCGCATGGACGCCTGGAGGTCCTGCCCGACGAGGAGTCCCGCCCGGTCCGCGGACAGCTCCGACTTGCGGAACCACTCCCGCAGCGCGGTCACGATCGCCATGATCGCGAGGTTGCCCAGCGGGATCCAGGCGACCTTGAGCGCGAGGTTGGTGAGGAACAGCAGGATCGTGCGGTAGACCGAGTGCCCGGACAGCGCGTGCCCGACCTCGTGCCCGACCACCGCCCGCATCTCCTCCTCGTCGAGCAGTTCGACGAGCCCGGTGGTGACGACGATGATCGGCTCGTCCAGGCCGATGCACATCGCGTTCGGCTGCGGGTCCTGGGTGACGTACATCGGCGGGACCTTCTCCAGGTCCAGGATGTAACAGGCGTCCCGCAGCATGGCGTTGAGGTGCGCGAACTGCGCGTCCGAGACCCGTACCGAGTCGGAGAGGAACAGCAGCCGCAGGCTGCGCTCGGGCAGCAGACCGCTCAGCGCCTTGAACACCGTGTCGAAGCCGCTGAGCTTGCGCAGGGCCACCAGGGCCGAACGGTCCGCCGGGTGCTCGTACGCGCGCGAGGAGATCCCGGGGAAGCGGCGGCGCTGCCTGCCGGGCAGGTTCTCGTGCCCGTTCGCCCCGCTCGGTTCCGCCGGGCCGTCGGGCCCGTCAGGCCCGTCGTGCTGGTTCTGGCTGTCGTCGGACATGTGGTCCCCCATGCGTCGGATGGCCGGTGGCCGTCAGTCTTGCCGTTGTGCGCCGCCTGTACGAGCAGAACGTCCGGGGTGGCCCGAAGGTGCCCCCGCAGCCGGGTCCGTCCGGGGCGGGGATACCGTGTCGGGGCAGGACACCCAAAAGGAGCGATCTCCATGCAGCCCACCACCGCAGTCCGGCTCTCCCAGGCCGCCAGCGCCGCGCACCGCCAGAGTTCGGGCGACCTGCTGCGTGTCGTACTGGTCGTGATGATCATCGGCTGTGTCTTCACCGCGTGGTTCCTGCTGCGGGGCTACAAACGGAACGACTGAGAGGACGACCGGAACGGACCTCCGGTTCCGCTTCCCCTCCCTTCCACCCCCCCCCTTCCACCCCCTCCCTTCTGTCCTCTCTCTTTCGTTCCCTTCCTCCCCGTCTTCCCCATCTCTTCCCCATCCTCTCCACCGGTGGGTACGGTTCCGCCTCCCCAACGGCGGAGTCGGCGTGATCGCCACGGACGCGCCCGCATACGATGAGCCGACGTCTTTATTCCGCTCACACCGGAATTCCGCCCACACCGGATAGGTCCTGCCGAAGATGAGCTACCACAGCACCGCAGCCCAGTTGGTCGCCCTCGCCGCCGAGGGCGAGGAACACGGGGGCAACCACAACAGCCTCAACCCCCTGGTCACGGGCGGTTCCGCCTTCCTGATCCTGCTCCTGCTGCTGTGGATCACCACCCGCTTCAACCGCGACCGCTGAGCCGGTTCCGGGCCTGTTCGCGGCCACCGGCACCGTCCCCGACCGCCCGCGTGCCCCTGTCGGCCGGAGCCCGCGGGCCGGGCCGGTAGTGTCTGCACGCATGGGAGAGCAGCACACGCCTACCGGTCCGGCGAGCGGCGCGACACGCGGCCCGGCCACCGGTACGGCCGCCGCCACGGTGCGCGGCCCCGGGAACGGCCCGGTGAATCCGGGCAAACGCCGACTCGGCATCATGGGCGGCACGTTCGACCCGATCCACCACGGCCACCTCGTCGCGGCCAGTGAGGTCGCCGCCCAGTTCCACCTGGACGAGGTCGTGTTCGTGCCGACCGGGCAGCCGTGGCAGAAGACCGAACGCAAGGTCACACCCGCCGAGGACCGCTACCTGATGACGGTCATCGCCACCGCCGAGAACCCCCAGTTCTCGGTCAGCCGCATCGACATCGACCGCGGCGGCCCCACCTACACCGCGGACACCCTGCGCGACCTGTACGCGCTCAACCCCGACGCCGACCTGTTCTTCATCACCGGCGCCGACGCCCTGGGCCAGATCCTGACCTGGCGTTACACGGAGGAACTGTTCTCCCTCGCGCACTTCGTCGGGGTCACCCGCCCCGGCCACCCGCTCGCCGACCCGGGCCTCCCGGAGGGCGGCGTCTCCCTCGTCGAGGTGCCCGCGCTCGCCATCTCGTCCACGGACTGCCGTGCCCGGGTCGCCAAGGGGGAACCCGTCTGGTACCTGGTGCCCGACGGTGTGGTGCGCTACATCGACAAACGCGAGCTGTACCGCGGCGAGTGAGCCGAGAGGGGCACCGGTGAACGACCGACACGACGGATACGCGGACGGCGAACCGTACGAGGAGTCGTACGACATCGTCGGCTACGACGAGTTCGGCCGTCCTGTGTACGGGCAGGCGTCCGCCGCCCATCGGCCCGCGCAGGGCACCTCGCGCGGCTCTCAGGGATCACCGGGGTCGCAGGGGCCGCAACAAGGGCAGGGACAGGGGTCGCCGGGGGCACCGGGCTACGACCCGTACGGGACACCCGCCCAGCCCCAACACCAGCCCCAGGGCTACGGCTACGACCCCTACGCCGCGGGCTCCCCGGGCCGGATGCCGCCGTCGTACGGCACCGGCCAGCAGCAGCCGCCCGCCCCCGGCTACGGCTCCTACGACCCGTACGGCACCCCCGAACCCGCCGCCTACAACCCCTACGGCCAGGCCCCCAGCAGCCCCCAACAGGCCCGGGTCGCCGGGCAGACCGCGTATATCCCGCAGCAGACGAGCCCGGCGCCGGGCGGCCACACGGAAGCTCCGGCGGAGGGCTTCACGGAGGACGGATCGGGCGCGTCCGGCGGGTCTGGCGGGTCTGGTGCGCAGGGCGTGCCGGGTGCGCCTGGCGGGCCGGGTGTCCCTGGTCCTCCTGGTGTGCCGCCCGGTTCGGGGCGGCGGTCGGGTGCGGGGCGGGGGCGGTGGTCCGGCGGCGGGCGGCCGGACGGCGCGCGTCCCGCCGGGGACGACGCCGCGGGCGGCGCGGCCGGTTCGGGCGCGGAG